>JALQYE010000260.1 GCA_023254245.1 Emticicia sp. | reverse complement strand
ACAATTATATCGCCGTTTTTTCGGTCAGAGCCTTGCGGATGAATATTTTGCCCCACTCTAATCTCGTTTGTATCAATCGTAATGTTGGCCGTTTTATCTTTGATTTCAATATCTTCGTATCGAATCACGGCATCGGCTCCGAGCGGAATCATCGCCCCAGTCATTACTTCTATACAATTTTCGGGATTTTGTAAGGTCTTTTCGGAGTTTCCTGCTGCCGCTGTGGCTTCAATCAAAAAGCTGATTTGTTTGTTGGAAAGTTGTTCGTGGCGAATCGCTATGCCGTCCATTGTTACTCTATTAAAGGGCGGAAAATCACGGTCGGCACATAAATCTTCGGCTAAAATTCGGCCTAAAGCATCACTAATGGCTACTTTTTCGACAGGAATTTTAGTGGTATTTTCTAAAATGAGTTTTTCGGCTTGTTCGACAGTTATCATAAAATAGTTTATTCAGAGAGACAAATTACCAGATTTTTTGTGAATTCTTTGGCAAAGAATCACAATTTTCGCTTCATTCGTGTACGAATTTTCAAACTATGAAAAAAACTGTACTTCTCCTCCTTTTCTCGTTGACGTTGCAGGCTCAGCAGCTCAAAATACAGCTTGATGAATTTGCCATCAAAAGTATTTCAACGACCAAACCCATTGAAACCTTACCGCTGATTTCGTTTGAAATCAATAAGCAGGCAACATCGTCACTAAACAAAGATTGGGTATCAAAATTTGAAATTACGTACACCGAAGATGGTTACTTTAGAAATGCTTTTAAGGCTAAAATTGTTTTCAAAAATATCTCAAAAGATACGCTCAACCTCCGAAATATCGTGCCGTTTGGTGCTTCTGAAAAACACGTTTACATGACTGGCTTGGGCGACCATTGGCTTTCTCGCACGCATCTTTTTCAGCCGAACAAAGCTCCTGTAAATGTTATTGTGCCAGACAATGCGTGGGAATTGGGTTATGCAGGAATCGAACTCGAAAACGGACAAAAAGTTTGTGCCGTTACTCGGCGAAAAAGTTGGGAGAAAGCCACTCGCAAGCGTTTTGAGACAATCGTTGCACCGCAAGGAACGGTTGTTTATGAACTCTATGCCGATTTTTATGAAGGCACTTGGCAAGATGGTGTGCGAAAAGTTTTCCAAGAAAATTATTTGTATGATGTAGAAAAATTCGATGAATCACTTTACCAACGAGCAGATTTGAAATGGATTCAAGACACGTATGTTATGCACTTAATTATGGCGTGGGATAAATGGTTTTATACGCCTAAAGATGGCTACGATGCGTATAAAAACTTCTTAAAAAATGGCGAAAAACTCTACGGTGGAAACGATGTAGTAGGAATTTGGCCCACATGGCCAACGCTCGGCCTCGACCAACGAAATCAATGGGATTTATTCAGAGACTTACCAGGTGGATTACCAAAATTGCGAGAATTGGCCGAGTATTCCCGCAAACAAGATACGAAATTCTTTATTTGCTACAATCCGTGGGACGAAAGTACGAGTTATAAAACCTCGGCCAAAGAAGGTGAAAAAGGGCATCTTGATGGCATGGCAGAGTTGGTAAAAGAAATTTCGGCTGATGGTGTCGTGCTTGATACAAAAGGCGAATCGAGTAGGGATTTGCAAGCGGCGGCCGATGGTGTGCGAAAAGGCGTAATTATGTATTCGGAAGGAATGGCTGTGCCGAAAAATATGTCGGGAATAATCTCGGGACGTGTGCATAATGCTTTGTATTACCCGCCTATGTTGAATCTGAATAAATTTATTCGACCCGATTTTACTATTTTTCGAGTAGCCGAGCTATATCTCGAACCTATCAAAAGAGAGTTTGCTACTGCATTTTTTAATGGTTATGGCACAGAATTGAACATTTTTCGAAATGGAAAACCACTTGAATGGATTGATGAACAATACCGATATTTAGGTAAAACGTCAAGGATTTTGCGAGAAAACTCGGCATTTTTTCATTCCAAAAACTACATTCCACTCATTTCTACCCTAAAAGATAAAATCTATGTCAATGAATGGAAACGCGAAAACGGTAAAGAAGCGATTTATACAATCTTTAGCTTGATTCCCGAGGGCTTTAAAGGAGCATTGTTTGCGGTTGATTCTACGAAAGATTATCACTACATCGACCTTTGGCATCATAAAGAACTTACGCCAAGCAAGCAAAACGATGGTAAGTTTTATATCGAAGCCGAAACAGATGCTTTTAATCAATCTTGGCTTGGTACAAACAATGAAGGTGAGGTTGATGCGATTGCAAAGTTTCCGAATTTGCTCAACATTAGCTTGAATCTTTACGAAGACTCATTAACAGTAGAAGCCAAACAAGGAACTGAAATTAGAATTTGGGCGGGTTCGCCGAGTTACGAAAAAACCTATAAATTGTTCAAAAATAAGCAAAGCTTTTCTATAAAACTCATGGATTATTTTGAGCAATACGAAGGCAAGTTTGTTGTGCAATTATTTGATAGTCAAAGAATGATTGATGAGCGAATTTTTGAGATAAAAGCGGGTACACCTCGATTGGTAAGTGCCTATAAAATCAAAAACAAGGCTGTTTTAAGTACAAAGAATATGGTACAAGTACCAGCAGGAAAGTTTAAGTTTACGTTCACTCGTGGAGACGATTTTGTGTATTATCCAGATGGTCAAAGTGGCACCGAAAAGCCTATGAAAAGCTTTTGGATAGACCAAAATTTAGTTACTAATGCCGAATTTCAGACATTCTTAGTTCAATCAAAATACAAACCTACCGACTCCCAGAATTTTCTGAAACACTGGCAAACCAAGAAAATGCCTGATACATTGGCAAATTTCCCTGCGGTGTATGTCAGCTATGAAGATGCTCAAAATTACTGTGGGTGGAAAGGGAAACGACTCCCAACCGAACAAGAATGGCAATATGCCGCCCAATATCCCGATGCTCGTGAGTACCCGTGGGGAAAGGATTTTGATTCGACGAAAACAACTATTGGCGATGGAAAAATAAGTGTTGTTGGGAAATACCCCAGCGGTGCAAATGCTTTGAAAATCAATGATTTGGTAGGTAGCGTTTGGCAACTAACCAATGATATTTATCAGAATGGCTCATACAAATACATTATGCTGAAAGGCGGTTCGTATTTCAAACCAACTTCGAGTTGGTGGTATGTGCAAGGTGGGCCACAAAAACTTACGCATCGCCAGCATTTATTACGAGTCTCGGAAGGTTTTGAGCGAAACGCAACGGTAGGTTTTAGGTGTGTGGCAGACTAAACTTTCAGTTTCAAAATGACCTCTTTCAACGTCTCAAAATTATGTCCCGACGAAAATACATCAAGCAAAGGTAGAGCGGCTTTCATCGTGCGGGCTTCGGGTTTGTAGCCCGTATGCCCCGCCAAAGGATTGAGCCAAACAATTTTATTGGCTCTTTTCTTGATTGCCTTTAGGCTTTCTTCCACAATTTCTGGTTCACCCATGTCAAGGCCATCGCTGATTATCAGAACGATACTCTTACTATCGAGTTGTTGGTAGTCGTTTTCTGCGAAACTCTGTAGGCTTTGCCCAATATCGGTGCCACCCGCCCAATGCGGAACGGTATCCGAAACCTTCCGCAAAGCCGTTCGGAAATCGGATTCGTTTAATTCCTCCGAAATTCGTTGTAGCGAAGTGCTAAAAACGTACGTTTCGATGCGGTGATAGACTTTCTTGAAAGCATACATAAACTGCACAAAAAATCGGCTGTAAATTTCCATTGATTTACTCACATCGCAAATCAAAAATAGTTTTACACGCGTTGGTTTGGCTTTTTTATGGTGTAGAAATAATATTTCTTCTCCGTTTCGAAAGTTTTTTTGTAGTGTTCGGCGTAAATCTAAAACTCCGCCGCGGCGAGTTGGCTCGAATCTGCGGCTTGGCTTTTGAGCCAAACGTCTCGCAATCAGTTTGATTAATTTTTCGGCTTCGGCCAAATCATCGTCCGTAAAAGCAGAAAAATCCTTTTTTTCGAGCGAAACGTTATCGCTGTAAGCGGCCAGTTCTTCTTCTTTATCTTTATTGCCGTAAAGCCAGTTTTTTAGTGATTCAAAAGCAGGAGCAGATTGTTTTTTTTCAACGGGTTTCTTCTTTTTCTTGGCCGATTCCTCTTCTGCCATCGCAATCTTCGCATCGACACCTTTTTCGAGTTCTTTCCAGTATTTATCAAAAATGGCATCAAAATCTCTTAGATTCTTGAAGTTTTGTGGAAAAATACAGCGAAGAGCTAAGTAGAAATTTTGTTTGGTAGGTTCGATGTGTGTCAGTGCCAAAAGTGCATCACTTTCTCGCATGGGCGAAACCATGAAGCCTTTCACCCGTAAATAACGACTAAAAGCCACAATATGAGCCGATATTTCAGTTTCTCTTTGAAGCATTGTGTTTTCTCCCGCAGAAATCGCAGAAAAACGCTGAAAATTGATTTTTTTTATAAATTATTTACTTTTCTATAAATTGATTTTAAAATATCATCACTATTGAAATTGACCAGTAG
>JALQYE010000025.1:5930-32118 GCA_023254245.1 Emticicia sp. | reverse complement strand
GTATCGTTTTTATAGGAAATATCGGCACACAAATAGCCATTAATGTTGGGCTGATTTTTTCGGTCCCAAATCTTACTGTATTGTTTCAGAATCGGATATTGCGAAAACATCGCCAGGCCTATTAGTCCTTTTTGGTCGAATTTAGTGAGTTTAACTACATTATTGGCGTACTGCGATTCAATATCTTTATTAGGTGAATATTCTTGAAAACAAGCAATATCGGCTTGTAGTTTTGCCCAGTGTTCGTCGGTTTTATGTTTTTCATCAAAACATTCGCCATTGAAACTCAATACTTTTAAGGCAGAAACATCCGCAAGTTTTATTTCGTTGTTATTAATTCCGACCATACGTTTGATGAGCGGCAAGGTAAGTACTATCCAAATAAAACCAGTTGCGGCCACGATTTTTTGTTTTTTTACGAGTAAATAACACGCTGCGGTAAGCCCAGATAAAACGGCTAAAGGCAAACTCATCATGATAAATCCTGCACTCCAATGGTCGAAGATTGGGTAATAGCAGAAGGCCATCGTGATGAATAAATAGAGTAAAGCCGTGTAGGAAAGTGGATATTTGCGAAAAACCTTGAGAGCGAAACTTGCTATTTTATAGAATATTTCGGCACAAATCAGTACGACATTCCAGAGAAATATTTTTAAATTGAATAGCTTCATAATAGCAGGTTATTAAGGTTATATAAGAGGAGAGTAGGGAAGAAATAATAAAGACGGAATGTGTTCCGAAAAACACAGACCGTCTTGTATAACTAACATAACTAAATTGAAAGGGCTACTTATTTTACTTCAAATGCTCCTTTACCAATTTTGAAGCCTTCTGAGTAAAGTTCAACGCTGTATTTTCCTTTTGTGTAGTTAGCACCTTTACCCGATACTAAGTCAACACGTTGGTCGTTGTTTTCAAACGGCACAGTTTGTTTGAAACTATAACCAATTTCTTTACCATCAGCTTGTACGATTCCGCCATTACCGTTTTCTACAACTGCACCATTGGCATCAAGCACACGTACATAAATATCTTTGTTGTTTTGTGCGGCTACTGGGTTTGAAGGCATAATAAAAGAAACTTTCAACTGGTCGATTCTTTTTGCTTTGTATTCGCCACCATCACGCTCTTTGCCTTTCGATGAAAGAGCTGTAACCTGAACGTTGATAGCTTTCATTGCCGAAGCCAATGTTACCTGACGCTTCAAATCATTATTTTTAGTAGTGAAATCATCTACTGTTTTGGTTAAAGTTGTAGATAATTCTTCTTTCTCAGTTTTTAGAGCAGCGTTTTCAACGATAACTTGTTGTTTTTCTGTTTCAAGCGTTTGAGTTTTTGCTACCAACATACCATTTTCCTCTTTTAATTTACGAATATCATCGTCTTTAGCTACTAAAAATGTTTCGTAATCTTTGATTTTGGATTCGTATTTATGAATTGAGAAGCTAAGGTCAGTTTTTAATTTCTTCTTATCGTTTTCGAGTTGAGCTTTAACAGCTTCTAATTCTGCTACGTTCCCGCCTAAGCTTTGTACTTCAAGAATTTTCTCATCTAACGATTTAGAGATAGAGTCAAGTTTAATTTGTGTAGATGAAAGTTGTTCAACTTTCGATGTCAATGATTTTTGGAGTTCGAGGGTTTCATTTCTGGCACCCATAAATAAATAGCCCAAAAGAGCCAATACACCCGCCATTACTCCGATGATTACTTTCAAAAGGCCGTTGTTGTTAGATTGTGTCGTTTCCATATGCTTTTATTATGATTTTTAAGTTTATGGTTACAAAGCAACACTGTCAAGGTTAAAGGCGAATTAAATCGACTTTAAATTTAGCTTAAAATTGAGGAAGGTGCTTTTACTTTCTAAATACCAAAGTAAAAATAGTTGCATCTTCATTAGAAGTTACACTAATATCGCCATTATGTAGTTTCACTATTTGAGAAACAATAGCCAAGCCCACACCATGCCCTTTGGTGGCTTTGGCGGTAGCATTACTTCTATAAAACGGGCGGAAAATATAAGGTAAATCTGCTTTCGGAATAACAGGGCCTTTATTCATAAACGAAATCTTGGTTTCTTGCACAGTAGCCGAAAAACTCACAAATACGCTGTTGTTTTCAGAAAACTTACAAGCATTATCCATCAAATTCATCAAGGCTACTTTTAAGGATGCTTCATTCCCTTCAATAATCAGAGCTTCTTCATCTTCGGGAAAATCACTAAAATCAATGTTGATTACATAATCTTCGTGCCATTTTTTTAGTTGACTTTTAACTTCCCACAAAAGTTCGTCTATGCGTAGAGGTATACGCTGAATGGCTTCTGCATTGACAACTGTATTGGCTAAATTGAGTAGGGTGTTGGTTAGTTGTGTAAGTGTTCGGGTATCTTCTTGGAGCGATTTTAGGCTTTCTTCATAAACTTCGGGCGTGCGTTTTTGGAGTAGCGTAATATCAATTTGAGAATAAATTTTGGTTAGTGGATTCTTCAATTCATGCGAAACATTGGCGATAAACATTTTTTGCATGGTAAATGCTTCTTGAATACGGTCGAGTAGTTGATTGAAGGTAGCAACCAAACGTCCGATTTCGTCTGAGCGATTGGGGTGTTCGACACGCCTTTCGGTATTGGCAGGAAAGATTTCGTTGACTTGTGTGATAATACCTGACATAGGAGCAAGAGCCTTATCGGCAAAAAACCAACCTGAAAGCCCCGAAAGAAGTAAACCAACAAGAACCATGATGGTCAGAATTTTGCGTAAATCTTCAAGAGCTTCTTTCCCATTATTATCTATAGCACTCACAATTACCCAATAACTGGCCGTGCCTTTTTTGAGCTGAATACCAAGCGTTTGGTAAAAGCCAGCGTAGTAATAAGTGGGTTTGCTTTCTTTCTGCATATTAGGAATCAGTTCTTCAAATAAGCCAGAATAGGGTTCTTGACTCGCAAAAACGAGTTTTTTCAAATTTTCGTCATAGACATAAATACTTTCATCGCTCAACAGTTCTTTATCGGCAGTGTTGACGAGTTTTAACACCGTTGTGTCAGCCGTTTGGAGGTCGAAGAGGAGCGTGGTGGTCGTTACGGCACGGTCTTGTAAGCGTTTGAAAAAGCGTTTTTCGAGATAAAGTTTACTAAAAAAATAAACCCCTACCGAAAAAAACAGTAAAATAGCCGTTACGATGGCCATAAATTGGTAAGTGAGTCGAGAGCGAATATTTATCATTTTTCAGATACAAGATTTGAGATAGCAGAAATTGCCTACTGCAAACTGCCCATTGAAGACTATTTACCCTATCACTTTCATTACGTATCCCATACCGATTTGAGTATGAAGTAACTTTGGCTCAAAATCTTTATCAATTTTCTTGCGTAAGAAGTTAACGTAAACTTCAATTACGTTCGTGCCAGTATCAAAAGTAACGTCCCAAATTTTTTCGGCCAACTCTACCTTAGAAATTACTCGTCCTTGATGTTTAATGAAGTATTCGAGCAAGGCAAATTCTTTGGCTGTCAGGATAATCTCTTTGCCACCACGATTCACGGTTTTGGCATCTAAATCCATTTCGAGGTCGGCAAATTTGAGTAAGTTTGCGGTTTGAATCGAGCCTGTATTTCGGCGGGTTAAGGCTCGAATACGAGCCAAAAGTTCTCTAAATTCGAAAGGTTTTACCAGATAATCATCGGCACCTGAATCGAGTCCTACGATTTTATCATCGGTGGTACCGAGTGCTGTTAATAACAAAATTGGCGATGAAACTCCTTTACTACGAAGTTGCTTGCAAAGTTCGAGTCCACTAATTCCTGGTAGAATAATATCAGATATGATTAAGGTGTAGTTATTGCGGGTTGCCAGTTGGAGTCCAATCAAACCGTCATAAGCAACATCAACTTCCCATAGCTGTTCTTCAAGCCCTTGTTTGATGAGCTGCACGGTTTTCGCTTCGTCTTCAATTACGAGTATTTTCATCTTTCTATATTTGGCTCTGCGTCAAAATTAGGAAAATTTAGAGATAAACGAAGAATAGTTGAGGAATAATTATGAGTTAGATACGTACATGGACGATAGAGTGTAATATACAGGAGTTAGTCTATGACCACTATTTTTTTTTATTTTTTTGCTTTTCACTCAACAAAAACTTATTGATTTTGCAGCCTTTTAGTGTTTTTATACCTTCAACTATGGTAGCCGCATTGAGTTTTGCTCCTGCATAATTGGTGTGGGTATGGTCAATCGGGAAGAAATCGGCTTTGAGTTTTGCCTCGGTTGAAAACTCATATTTTGTGGCAACTAATTCATTCAAATCTACAAAAAATGCTCCTGCTGTTTGTGCTGATTCGGCTGCCCATTTGCTGTATTGGTCTCTCGGAATTTTTCCATCTTTCCAAACATTGCGTGGCACTGGCGAAAACACAATGGCCGTAGCTCCTTTTTCATTGGTTTCGCTGATGTATTTTCGCATATACCAGCCATACGAATGTACGATTTCGTTCTTTTTGGTTAGCAGATTATCAATTTCTTGGGTTTCTTCGCCCGTACCTTTAATTGTTCCTCTGGCACGAGTGGTATCGTTGATTGCCCCGCCATCATTATGCCCAAATTGCATCATCACGAAGTCTCCTTTTTTGAGGTTTTTCGAGATGCGTTCCCAACGACCTTCGGTTAAGAAGGTTCGACTGCTACGTCCGCCGATGGCGTGGTTTTCAATATGAATTTTGGTTGTATCAAAATGTTCATAAATTAAACTTCCCCAGCCCCATTGCCCGTCTGAGCCTTTACCTGAACCATTTTTTACGGTCGAATCACCGATTATATAAAGTGTTGGTTTTGGCTTTTGGGTAAAAGCAAGCGAAAAGACAATGATGATAAAAAATATAAAGTTTTTTTTCATGTTTTTTTGTGGGTATAAAATTGGGGTATCATTTGGATTTTGAAAATTGTTCGATTATTGTAGAGACAAGGCATGCCTTGTCTCTACAGTAGTATGTACAAATTTATTCCTTTTCAACTGCCGTCAATGTAACCTTTTCAAGCAGACCTGATTCTCTCGGTTGCCAGTTTTGGGTGGTGAAATAGCCTTCTTTACCCAAATTTGGTCGTAACCTTGCCGATACGTTGATGTTATAGAATTTTTGCCAAACAACACCTTGTTTTTCGATAGCAATTACTCGATTGGCCATTGAATTTGACACATTGACCACTAAAGTATTTTGGTCTTTTAGTAGTGAATTTGGTACAAAAACTCGGTAAGTTGGCCCAATGAGTGTTCCCAAAAACTTCCCGTTGATGCTCACCGTTGCACTTTCGGCAACTTTACCCAAATCAAGCCAATAGCCTGCCGATGAGGTATTTGGTTTGGCAAAATCAAGCGTGTAAGAAGCCGTTCCCGAGAAGTTTTTGTAGGCTTCACCGTCCAGTTTTGTCCATGAACCGAGCGAGTTTGTCTCTACAGTTTTTGGTAATTCGGGTCCACCTTCCAAGAAACTAATTTTCCATGTCCCTGTCAATTCCTGCGTTTCGCCTTTGGGTTTAAAATAAGCATACGTTGCTCCCGAAACTGGTGTTTTGTAGGTTTCAATAATGCACGATTCGCCCGCTGCCAGTTGCAGATAAATTTCGTTGGTTTTGGCATTGTACTTGGCCATGCCCAAAGCCTCGGTCATTGGATTATACAGTGCAGCTGCTTTAGCATTGACCGATAGCTTTACCCAGCCATCAAAAGCTTTTGCGGTTTTGTTGTTTACAAAGTAATAATTGCCATTGGCGTGGGTTTTTCTGACAAACTGCAAGCCGTTATCAATCATGGTTTCACGGTAGATTTTTGCAAAAACCATCATTTCGTCTAAATCTTCGCCTACTAAAATTGACCCTTGACCAATTTTGGCTTGGTTGAAATTATATTTAACGTCGGCAAGGTTCTGAACCTTGCCGACGTTTTCAAAGTGTAACTCAGCTAACAACGCCTTAAATTTTGCTCGACGGGCATCTAAATTACCCAGACCTGGTACATCGGCTGGGAGTTTTTTATGTACGATGATGGTTGCTCCTTGCTTGGCCAAATTGATGAGTGTTTCGAGTGTTTCGAGTGGAACTTGCTCACTTTCGGCCAATAAAATAGTTTTGTAACTAATTCCGCCCGTTAGAATTACTTGATTTTTGGTGCTAAGATTTTGAATTTGTTTATCCGAAATAAAATCAAACCCATACCCACGGTCGAGGAGTTTTTGACCTACTTCTTTAAAATCAGTGCCGTTAAATTCGGGAGTTACGCCATCGAAATGCTCTAAAAGACCTTTGGGCGATTGTTCCGTAAGGCGGTCGGTAATCGGGAAATAGAATAACACATCATTATTGCCTTTGCTATCTTGTAAGAAGGTCTGACAGCGAGCTACGTAATTATTTAGTTTTCCGAAATCTTTCCAGAAAGGATTATGAGGCGTGAAATGTACCGCTGCATAAAACAACCAACCTGGGAATGCCGCATTTTGTGGCGTGTAGGGGGTGCCATGATAAAACAAATGGTTGATTCCGCCAACCATAAATAAATCTAAGGCTCGTTTTACGTCGGCTAAGTTGGTTAGAAAATGCTCATTTTCCCAAGTGGCTGACTCCGACGAAGCGAGTTTTTTACCCATGATATTGGCCGCTGATGAAGCAAATTTGATACGAAGCAAATCTGTGCCTTCGATTTCTGGAATATCTACCACGCTGTATAAGTCGAGTGTATTGGCTGGCGAGCCGTGAGCTTGATTTCTCACGATTTTTCCACGCCCGTGAGCCCATTTTGCCCATTCTGATGTGTATTTTTCGAGAATTAAATCACCGATTGTGCTGCGGTAATCGAATAAAACTCGACTATTGAGGTCGGATTTTTCTTTGCTAAAAAGGTTTGGTAAATAATTTCGTAAATCATACCCTCGACGGGCTTTGAATTCATCGAAGAGGGCTTCTGTCCAATCTGATTGTCCACGAGCGTCATCAACTTCGTACGAATCGTTGAAGAATGCTCTCATGCTCGAAACATCAGACTTAGAAAACGCCTTATCGAATGCTGAAAGGTAATTTTGGATAGCTTTTGCCGAGAAATGGTCAATTACATCGCCTTCGCCTCCAGGGCCTGCACGCTCCACCATTTTCCATGAAAACCTTGAAAAATCGCATACAGTGTCCAGTTTCCTGCAGGGGCTTGCCAGTTGAGTTTGCCTTCTTTGTTTACCTTTTCGGTGAGATTTAGCACTTCTCCTTTATCAGAATAAGCCATTAATGTTTGCAATGGAATTGGCTGCTCGAAACGCACTTGGTCGATGGCCAGTTCTTGCAAATTTTCATTTTTTGAAATAGGGTATTTCAAATCTTTTAGTTCGCTTTTCTTCGGTAAAACATACCTTAAAATCGGTTGCTGAACAAAACTGATAGCTTCATTTAAGGTTTCGCCTTCTTTTAGTGTATATGTTTTATGAAAAACAGCCTTACAAGCATCTTCGGGCGTAACCCAACGCCCACCAAAAGGCCAACCCGAAGCATTGGCCAAGTCGATTCCCATGTTTAGGCGAGTGCCTTCTTTGAGTGTATGCTTAAACATATCGACCCACTTAGGCGAAAGAAAATCAATGAATTCAGATTCGTGACCTTTCACACCATAAATCGGCGTGATTTCTACCCCTCCAAGCCCGACTTTTTGAAAGCCTTCTAAGTTGTAGGTAAGGTCTTTCGGGTTTACGGCATTGCCCTCCCACCACCATCTCGTCCACGGTTTTGATTGTTGCGTTATGGGCTTCCACTTGGGTTGAGCAGCGGCGATGGTTGAAGCCAAAAAGATTATTGCTGAAGTTTTAAATATAGTTCTGCTGAGCATCGTATTTTTATATCTGTTTGTTTTACATCCCCCTTGCCCCCTTCAAAGGGGGAATTGTTACACAAGAACAAAAACTCCCCCTTTGAAGGGGGCAGGGGATGTTTAAATCGTATTATTTCATTTTATAAACCTCAGCACCAGCTAATAAATAACAACCTACACCAAAATCAGTGAAGTTTGGTGCTTTATCGTAGCTTAGTGGTTGGCCATCTTTTGGTTCTTTGCCCGTGCCTTGCACGTATCCCAAAAATCCGTTGGGATGTACACAATCTTTTATCATGGCGTTCATGGCTTTGGCTATAATTGGGGTATATTTTTTCTTGTTGAGTAACCCTTTGTTTACGCCCCAAGCCATTCCGTAAGTGAATAGAGCCGTACCTGTGAGTTCTTTTCCTCCGAAATCGGTTTCGTCGGTTATGCTCACATTCCAGAAACCATCGGTTCGTTGGTAAACTGGTAGGGCTTGCATCATTTCCAAATAAGTTTTTTCGTATTCTTCACGGTGTGGGGCATTTCTCGGCATAATATCCAATACTCGCACTAAAGCTGCTACAACCCACCCATTGCCACGTGACCAATAGCAACTTTTGCCTGCAGGGGTGGTGTATGGTGGGTCAAAGTCTTTATCTCGATACCATAGTTTTTCGGCTGGATTATACATTCCTTTTGCTCCCTCAACGTTTTTGGTATGTATATACATTTCGTACATTTTTTCGTAGTAGCGGTCGTCTTTGTAGATAACTCCCAACTGAGCAAAAACAGGCATGGCCATCTGAAGAGCATCAACCCAAGTCCAATCGTCCTTTTTTTCGCTGTTTACCATATTATCCATGCACGTTTTTATGTCTCGGATACGCTCAGGTTTTGGGTCAATCAAATACAAATCCATGTAGGTTTGGCCGCAACATTGGTCGTCGCCATTGCGAGTTTTTGTGCCGTTTCTTAGTCCCCATTTGTGAGCTTCTCCCCACGAAACTGCATAATCGTAGTAGCTTTTTTGTTTATCAATTTTATAGAGAGCCATTAATCCTTCGTAGTACACGCCACGAGTCCAGATATTGCTGGGGCGAGTTTTATCAGCCGCCCAAATGGGCTTGCTTACATCGGGCCATTCATTCATAAAGTAGGTATTGGCCGATGTAAGGGATTTGAGAAGTTCGGCTTTTGGAGGTAGTTTCTGTGCTTGTATTTGGGTAAGAATAAAGCATGAAAGAAGTAGCGATGAGGTAATCCGACGTCGCATATCAAGTTTTTTAAATAATAGAGAATTGTATTACGATTGATAATGAATAGTAAATATACCATAAATTACATGACAAAATAAGCAAATTCACTATTTGATACTCTCCTGTGGTCTCACGGAATAAGTCTTATATGGTCGATAGATATAGGGTGCTTGTCGAAAGAGTTTCTTTCTTAAATTTTTTTAAAATAAAATTCACAAAATCATTTACAAAAGCCTTTTTTTGAACTAATTTCATCGCTTCAAAAATATTCACCCTGTAATACTACTATTTGCGGTATTACCTAAAATCTATCATTTATTCATCATGCAATCATCTCGTAGAAAATTTATTAAAGGCGTAGGAGCGGCCTCGGTTTTACTGGCAACCGATACCTTTGCCAAGCCATTCAATATCATCAAAGATTTAAAGAAAATTAGCCCAAACGATAAGCTTCGCTTTGCAACAATCGGTTTCGGAATTCAAGGGCACGGCGACACTCGTGCTGCTCTCCGTAATCCTGATGTAGAATTTGTAGCAGTGGCTGATTTATACGATGGTCGTTTGATTCATGCCAAAGAAGCATTTAATAAAGACCTTTTCACGACTCGTGATTACCGAGAAGTTTTAGACCGTAAGGACATTGACGCAGTGATTGTGGCTACACCTGACCACTGGCACGACCATATTAGTATTGCAGCCATGAAGGCGGGCAAAAACGTATATTGCCAAAAACCAATGGTACAACACATTGACGAAGGTCATGCCATGATTGATACTTGGAGAAAAACAGGCAAAACTGTGCAAGTGGGTAGTCAGCCGAGTAGTGGTGCGGCGTATGCCGAAGCCCGTAGATTGATGAGTACAGGAGCTATTGGGGATTTGAATTTTATAGAAGCCACTTATGACCGATATAATGCTTTGGGAGCATGGACATACTCTATTCCACCTGATGCTTCGCCAAAAACTATTGATTGGGATACTTTCTTAGGTGATGCCCCAAAACGCCCATTTGATGCCACTCGTTTTTTCCGTTGGAGAAATTACCGTGACTATGGTACGGGCGTAGCGGGCGATTTATTTGTGCATTTAATTACAGGAATGCACTACGCAACGGGTGCAATCGGGCCAGAGAGAATCTTTGCTTCGGGCGAGTTAAGCTATTGGAAAGATGGCCGTGATGTGCCAGATGTTATGGTAACGGTGCTTGACTACCCTGATACTGACAAACACACGAAGTTTCAAGCCGTATTACGTGTAAACTTTGCTAATGCAGGGGCCATCAAAAACGTGACTCGTATTGTAGGAACCGAAGGTGAGATTTTATGGAATGCCCAAGGCCTAACGCTCACGAAGCGTAAATTGCCAAAAGCACCAGGTTATGGTTCGGGCGAAAGCTACGCTACGTTCTCAAACGAAATGCAGGCTGAGTACAAGAAAGAATACGATGCAAAATACTCAGAGTCTGACCGTGTGGCTCCGCCAGTGGAAGAAATAAAGTTTGAGACGCCAAAATCTGACGATGCTCACGCTCAACATTTCCAAAATTTCTTTGAAAATGTACGTAAAGGAAGTCAAGAAACGATACAAGACCCTGTTTTTGGTTTCCGTGCAGCAGCACCAGCATTAGCTTGTAACTTGAGCTATTTCGATAAGAAAATCATCAACTGGGACCCAGTTGCGATGAAAGTTAAGAAAAAATAAGCGTTTTAATTCTCTTTTAACCACGGAGTATCACAGAGTTTTACACGGAGTTTCACGAAATTTAAAAAAACATCGTGGAACTCCGTGTCTTAACATCGTGAAACTCCGTGGTTTATTATTTAATTTGCATAAAATTTCAAACAAACGATTACCATAATGATTAAAAGAACATCTATACTGCTTTTGTTGCTTGCCATATCTCTCAAAGGTTTTTCTTGGGGACAAACAGGGCATCGAGTAGTAGGACAAATTGCAAATTCGTATCTTTCGTGTAAAGCAAAACGGAATATTCGTAAGATTTTGGGTACAGAATCAGTGGCGATTTCGAGTAACTGGGCCGATTTTATAAAATCTGATACTTCGTATAAATACTTAGATTCGTGGCACTACATCAATATCAAGGCTGGTTTGAACAATACGGAGTTTACGAATTATTTGAACAACGATAAAGGTACAGATGCCTATACGAAACTCAATTTTGTGATTGGAGAGCTAAAAAAGAAAGAGGTGCCGCTCGAACAAAAACGTATGTATCTTCGCTTATTGATTCATATTGCGGGCGATATTCATCAGCCGATGCACGTTGGGCGTTTGGAAGATTTAGGTGGAAATCGAATCAAAGCCTTTTGGTTTGCCGATGCCACGAACCTACACGCACTCTGGGACGATAAACTGATTGAATATCAAAAACTTAGCTACACCGAGTATGCCACAAATATTAACCACGTAAGCAAAGCACAACGCCGTGAATGGCAAAAACAACCCATGACCGAATGGTTCTTTGAGTCGTATCAGTTGGCTGAGCAGCTTTATGCGGGTATCAAGCAACCTGAGCCACGTTTGAGTTTTCGCTATAATTTTGATAACGTAGAGATGCTCAACCAACAGCTTCTAAAAGGTGGCGTAAGATTGGCTGGCTTATTGAATGAGGTTTTTAAGTGAAAAAGGCTTCATAATACTTCAAAAAAAGCCCCTTGTTTTTTTAGAGAAACAAGGGGCTTTTTATATAGCTGTCTGCTCTGAAATCAAGAAAAAATGAAAAGCCAATCCTTTGTATTTATTTTCTAATAATATTCTAATTTTTTCAATAAAACTGCATTTAGAGTGCCTAAAGGGCATTTTTCTGAAGTTTTCATCGACAAAATACGTCAGTTGGTATCCTTTCGAAATCTAACAATTCTTTTCAATGCCTTGTTTTAGTTATATTTGCTATACAATTAAGTGATTTCAACTTGTGAGAAAACAAATCCTTTCAAAAATACATTTTCTGATGCTTCTCATCACTATTCTTTTGAGTAGTTATGCAACGCTGTGTGATGTATGCTCGAAAGATGGTTTTTCTTGTACAGATGATGATATCGAACTTGTCGATGATGGTGGAACGGTTGATTCAAATGAAAACAATGTTGAACAAATAAATGATACCTTTCATGACCGAGTTTCAATCGCAGCTTTTGCTTGCTTTGGCTCAAATTTAAACCATTTCTCTTACCTACAAAATACTTACGAAATCTACTTAGGGCATAATACGCCACCGCCTAAGTAATTTTGACTACTGCCGCTTTTTACCCCTATTATCTTGAAAAAAAACATTTATTCCAAATTTAGTTTGGTTTAAGCTGCTTTGTTGTACGATTTTAATAATGCTTTTTGACTTTCAAAGAAAACTTTGATGGTCAGATTAAAATGCTATACTTTCAAAATAACTCCTTGATTATCTAAACTATACAATTGACCAAAGAATGAAAATGAAACATGCACTATTAGGTATTTGTACGGTAATTATTGTATCGTCATGTACTAATGAAGAAAATAAACAAAAGCAGGTAGTGGAGAATTATCCAGTAACCTCGCCGATTAAAATTGATACGACACTCTCGACCGATTACGTGGCCGAAATCAACGCCGTTCAGAATGTAGAAATCAGAGCCAGAATTAAAGGATACCTCGATAAAATCTACATCGATGAGGGTAAATATGTAAAACAAGGGCAGTTGCTTTTTACGATTCATAATCCTGAATTAAATGAAGAGATTGCGAAAGCTGGAGCTGTACTAAAAAGTATAAATACGGAATTAAAAGCTGCCGAAATAGAACTAAGCAATGTAAAAAGATTGGTTGAAAAAAACGTAGTGTCGAACACCGAACTAAAGGCTGCCGAAAACAAAGTAGAGATGATGAAAGCCAAAGTAGAGGAAGCTAAAGCCAACGAATCTTTCGCCAAAATTCAGTTAAGTTATACCCAAGTAAAAGCTCCCTTTAGCGGAATTGTGAACCGCATTCCCAATAAAATTGGTTCATTGATTGAAGACGGAACACTGCTGACAAATCTCTCGAACAACGGCGAAGTATTTGCGTATTTTGATGTGTCGGAGAAAGAATACCTCAATTACGTAAAAAACTTCAAAGAAAATGCTCACAATTCGAGCAATGTTACTTTAATCTTGGCTAATGGCGAAGAGCATCCGTTTAAAGGAAAAATCGAAACTACCGAAGGAGAAATCGACCAAAGTACAGGAAATATCGCTTTCAGAGCCAGATTCAATAATCCCGAAAAAGTATTGAAACACGGAGCGAGTGGTAAAGTAAGATTACTGAAAAACTACAAAAATGCCTTGATTATTCCGCAAAAAGCAACGTTCGAGATTCAAGACCGAATGTATGTCTATGTGCTTGACAATAAAAACCAAGTAAAAACCAAAGCCATTACTTCAAAACACCGAATGCCTCACTACTACATCGTAGAGTCGGGTTTGGATGAAGGCGACAAAATCATTTACGAGGGTGTGCAAAACATCAAAGATGGAATGACCGTAAAACCACAATTTGTGGAAATGGGAGAAATTTCAAAAGAATTAACTTACGTCAACACACCCGAATAAGCCCCGAAAACTATGTTTACTAATTTCATTAACAGGCCAGTGTTATCGCTGGTCATATCTTTGTTTATTGTGATTTTGGGCGTTTTGGCCATGACAGGCTTGCCTATTACACAATATCCTGATATTGCTCCACCAGCCGTAACCGTTACGACCAAATATACGGGGGCAAACTCCGAGGTTTGTGCCAAAGCCGTAGTAACACCGCTTGAGCGTGCCATCAATGGTGTGCCAGGCATGACTTACATGACTTCTACCTCAGGAAACGACGGAACGAGTATCATTCAGGTATATTTTGAGGTAGGAACCGACCCCGACGTAGCAGCCGTAAACGTTCAAAACCGTGTAACGACTGTGCTTGACGAATTGCCCGAAGAGGTAATCAAAGCGGGGGTTTCGACCGAAAAAGAGGTAAACTCGATGCTCATGTATATCAACCTCATCAGCAATGACCCAACCGTTGACGAGAAATTTATCTACAACTTTGCTGACATAAATGTTTTGGCCGAACTAAAGCGTATTGATGGCGTTGGTTTTGCCGATATTATGGGCTCTCGTGAGTATGCGATGCGTGTGTGGCTTAAGCCCGCCCGTATGGATGCGTACCAGATTTCGGCCGATGATATTGTAAAAGCCCTCAAAGAACAAAACGTAGAAGCCGCCCCAGGCAAAGTGGGCGAAAGTTCGGGTCGTCAGGCTCAGTCTATGCAATATGTATTGCGTTACACGGGTAAAATGACAACCAAAGAGCAATACGAAAATGTAGTAGTCAAGGTAACCGAAAGTGGCGAAATGTTGCGTCTGAAAGACGTAGCCGATTTAGAATTTGGCTCGCTTGATTACGACGTACTTTCCAAAGAAAACGGGAAGCCTTCGGCCGCAATCGTATTGAAACAACGCCCAGGCTCAAATGCCAGCGAAGTAATTCAGAATATAAAGAATCGTTTGGCTTTCCTGAAAGAAACCACTTTTCCACCAGGAATGACCTATACCGTGAGCTATGATGTATCGAGATTCTTAGATGCTTCTATTCACGAAGTTATCCGAACGCTCATCGAGGCTTTCCTTTTGGTCGCAATTGTGGTATTTTTGTTTTTGCAAGATTTCCGTTCAACGCTCATTCCTGTGTTGGCTGTGCCAGTTTCATTGGTCGGAACGTTCGCTTTTATGCAGCTTTTTGGTTTTTCTATCAATTTACTTACGCTTTTTGCCTTGGTTTTGGCAATCGGTATCGTGGTCGATAATGCTATTGTGGTTGTGGAGGCAGTTCACGCCAAAATGCAAGAAAAACACCTCAATGCTCGTGAAGCCACCATTGAGTCAATGGATGAAATTAGTGGAGCAATTGTGGCCATTACGCTCGTGATGTCGGCTGTGTTTGTGCCAGTGGCGTTTCTTTCGGGGCCTGTGGGAGTATTCTACCGACAGTTTTCGGTCACTATGGCGATTTCGATTGTTATTTCGGGCGTAAATGCCCTTACGCTTACGCCAGCCTTGTGTGCGTTAATGCTCAAAAACACCCATGGTGAGCATCAAAAAGAAAATTTACTGACTCGTTTCTTCTATAAATTCAATAATGGTTATGATAAACTCTCTGACCGCTATGGCAGCTTATTACGCCTAATTGCGAATCGACGATTAGTAACTACGTTGGTTTTGGGCGGATTTTGTGTAGCTACGTGGGGCGTTGGGAGTGTTTTGCCAACCAGTTTTATTCCAACCGAAGACCAAGGAACCATCTACGCCAACGTGACTACGCCCGTGGGGGCAACTCTTGAGCGTACGGAAGAGGTAATGAACGAAGTAGATAAAATTGCTCAAACTATTACCGAAGTTGAGTCAATTTCGAGTTTGTCGGGCTTTAGTATGATGACCGATGGGGTAGGAGCTTCGTTTGGTATGAGTACGATTAACCTTAAACCGTGGGACAAACGTAAAGCAACTGCCAATGATATTATCGAACAATTAATCGAAAAAACGAAGCATATCAAAGATGCCGAAATTCAGTTTTTCCCGCCACCGGCCGTACCTGGTTTTGGTAATGCCAGTGGTTTTGAGGTGAGATTATTGGATAAAACTGGCTCGGGAAATCTGCAAAAAACGTCCGAAGTTGCCGAGAAATTTATCGGGGAACTGAAAAAACGTCCCGAAATCAAAGATGCTTTTTCGAGTTTCAATCCAAATTTTCCGCAATACATGATTCACGTTGACCAAGATATGGCTGCCAAAAAAGGTATCTCGGTTGATGCTGCCATGAGCAATTTGCAGTCGTTGATTGGTAGTTTTTATGCCACAAACTTCATTTTATATGGGCAGATGTATAAAGTAATGATTCAAGCCGACCCTAAATACCGAGCCTTGCCTGACGATATTATGAAGCTACGTATCAAAAACAAAAACGGTGAAATGGTGCCTTATGCTATCTTTAGCCGCATTGAACGTGTGTATGGCCCCGAGCAATTAACTCGCTATAATATGTATGTTTCGGCCATGCTAAATGGTGAAGCTGCCGCAGGATACAGTTCGGGCGATGCCATCAGAGCTGTGGAAGAAGTGGCTAAAGCAGCCTTGCCACGTGGCTATACCTACGAATGGTCGGGTATGACTCGTGAAGAGGTTCTTTCGGGCAACCAAGTAGTATATATTTTTGCTATTTGTTTATTATTCGTTTACCTCTTGCTTTCGGCTCAATACGAAAGTTTCTTGTTGCCTCTTCCCGTGATTTTGTCCTTACCAGTCGGTATTTTCGGCTCGTTATTTTTCTTATATTCTTTCGGTTTAGAAAACAACATTTACGCCCAAGTGGCCATGGTCATGCTCATTGGTTTGTTGGGTAAAAATGCCATTTTGATTGTAGAATTTGCCATTCTCCAACAAAAACAAGGAAAATCCGTACTCGAAGCAGCCGTTGGAGGAGCAGTAGCTCGTTTCCGTCCAATCTTAATGACATCCTTTGCATTTATTGCGGGACTTATTCCGCTCATGATAGCGTCGGGTGCAGGAGCAATCGGAAACCGAACCATCGGTACGGCAGCCGCAGGTGGAATGCTGTTCGGGACAATCTTTGGGGTAATTATTATTCCAGGCCTGTACGTCATTTTTGCAGGAATTGGAAGTGGAAAACGAAAAGAAAAAACTAAAAAAGTTATCGAAGAAGAAGCGTATGTTTAACTATAAAAGTGTTTGTTTATTGGCCGCTGTTGGTTTGTTGGGGTCATGCAAAGTAAAACAAGAAATACCCCAAAATCGCCCAATGTTGGCTATGCCCCAGAAATTTACTCAGCAATCTGATAGTTTGCAGGTAGGTTTGCCAGTGGCTCGTGTATTTTTTAAAGACTTAGCCCTTGTTACACTCATTGACTCGGCCATCAATAACAATTTTGATTTGCAAATGGCTTTGCAAAAAATAGAAATGGCTCGTGCAGGCGTAAGATTTACGCAAGGACTCGGAAAGCCAGATTTAGCAGGAAACTTTGCGGTTGGCCAGCGAAAATTTGGAAAATATACGATTGATGGGGTGGGTAATTTTGATACAGATTTTTCGACCAATATTAGCGAAAAACAAAGAATACCTAAGCCAATTGTGCCTGATTTTTATTTAGGCGTACAATCATCGTGGGAGATTGATATTTGGGGCAAACTAAAAAGCCAAAAAGCATCGGCTGCCGCAAAATTACTGGCCAGCGAATCGGGTAAAAACTTAGTAGTGAGCGAATTAGTAGCTCAAATAGCTTCGGCTTATTATGAATTATTGATTCTTGATAACGAATTAGATTTCTTGGAAGAAAACATCGTTTTGCAAGAAAGGGCCGTTGAACTCACAAGAATTTTGAAACAAGCAGGGCAAGCCAACCAATTGGGTGTCGATTTATTAAACGCCCAATTGCTGAGCTCAAAAGCAATGAAAATTGATGTCAAACAAGAAATCATTGATGCCGAAAGTAAGATTAATTTTCTGGTCGGGCGTTATCCACAGCCAATTACTCGCCCGAAAGTTGTTTGGGCAAACGTAATTCCTCCGAAACTTACTTCGGGTGTACCATCGAGATTACTCGAAAACCGTCCAGATATTAAGCAAGCCGAATATGAGTTGTTGGCAACCAACGCCAATTTATTTACGGCAAAAGCTGCCTTTTATCCGTCGCTTACTATCACAGGGGCAATGGGGCTTCAAGCTTTTAAAGCATTAGTATTTCTAAATCCATCATCGTTTGCGATGAATACTTTTGGCGGATTAACGGCTCCGTTGCTTAATCGTCGTCAAATCATTGCCGACTTAATGGCCGCCAAAGCCGACCAAAAAATGGCTTATACCAATTATCAAAAAACGATTGTCAATAGCTTTACAGAAGTGTATAATCACTTGAATTTGATTCAAAATACTAACGAAATGTACGACCTAAAAGTGCAGGAAGTAGATGTTTTGAGGCAGTCAATCAATAATTCATCGGAGTTATTTCGTTCGGGAAGAGCGACGTATATTGAGGTAATTACAGCACAGAAAAATGCCCTACAATCGCAGATTGAGCTAATAAATCTAAAAAAACGCCAGTACGGAGCAGTGATTGGGCTGTATAAATCGCTTGGCGGAGGATGGAGGTGATTTTGATGGGAGAGTAAGGATTAATGATTTTTGATAGTTCGCACTGAGATTTAAAAGTTTGAACTTTGAAAAATTGTGTCAGAAAAATTCATTGCCGTCGGTTTTAACTGACGGCAATGAATTATATTGTACCAAGTTTTATGCTTTAATCTCAACCTCCAATTCCAAAAACTCTCCCAACCTTTGGGCGGCTGACTGCAATTTTGCAATATCAATTTTCTTAGAAGCATCAAAAAATGAAGCTTCGATTAAAACTTTATTTTTTTGAATCGTTCGTTTCCAAACTCCTTCAACTTTACCGTTTATTACCACAATTGGTTTAAAAATACCGTTGCTCGTAATGGCTTGTCCGTGCCATTTTTTATCGAATATTGCATTTCGGTCTTTATAACTCACACAGTATTCATCAAAAGCAGGTAATAAAAAGAAGGAATCTTGGGCATCTACAACTGCTAAATCCTTGGGCTGGAAATAGGTTTGTCCATCAATCATGATTTCTTCTAAATCGGCTTTTACGCTCTGAAGTCCTGCTCGTGCATCGGTCATTGATAAACCCGACCACCAATGAAAATCATGCAATGTAGCAGGGGCGTGGCTTTTAAGATATACCTTTGCCAAAGCATAAAGGCTTTCTTCCTTACTCATAATCGTGCCTTTTGGCACTTTTTCATCGAGCAAAGCGTAAGTAATTTCTTTTCCTTTGGGAGTACCATTACACACAATGGCATCGGTTTCGGCATTCATCATAAAATGAACGGCTCGGCTGGAATCAGTTTTTATGCCGCCCTTCTCTAATTCTTGCATGATTTCTTGTCGAGTAAGGCTTTTGCCTCCCTCCAATGCTTTTACTATCAAGTCATTGGCTTTGATAAATAATGCAGCATCCATTCCCAGCTTACGTTCATACGTACCTGCTAAGGTTTTGATATTTTTGCCAGTAAGGGCCATCATCCAGCGTATATCTTTTCCTGCCACAATATGCCACGTAGGGCGAAGGATGTGCGTACGCACCAACGAGCCATCATTTAGAGCATTTTCAATTATTCCTTTCGTGGAATTGGGCATACGTTGTCCAATTGCCCATTTCGACATCTCCAAATCTTGTGCTTGAATTGCCCCCATATACCCCGCAATTTCTTGTGGAGTGGCTAAATCTTGATGGGTGATTTTTTGTTGCGTAAGTCTTACAAAAGGTATATTCATGCTGTATTTTATATCATCAATTTATCGCCATCAACACCCGCAATTCGCATAGCTTCGTATTCTACCTCCACAATAAATTCGGTTTGGTCTTGGTCGAAAAACTCATTGTCCCACGCATTGAAATAGAGCTGGGTTTTGGTTTGAAGATTTTCAACATCGGCTTTGAGTTGGGCGATTAGAAAATTCGTAAATTTTATCACTTCCAATTTCATGAGCATCACCATTTCTGGTATAGGCATTTCTAAATCTCGGTCTTCCCAATCATCTAACGTAAATCTTTCTCTCAGTTTGTAGGCTTCTAATTGCTCGATACGTTCTTCTTTCGACATTTTTAATTCTATTTTCTCTTAATTTCAGATATAAAGGTAGCTACATAAATGCGATTACGAAAAACATAACAAAATCTTTACCGATAAATCAGCTCAGAATCGCCAAAAAATCTATTAATTTGTATCATCTACCTTATCAAAAAACTATGAAAAAAATCATCCTTTTCCTAACCCTTGGTTTCTGCGTGCTTTATTCGTGTAAGAAACCTTCCTCTTCTTTACAAAATGCAGAGTCAGCTATCATCAAACAACTCGCCGCCAAACGCATTAATTTACCCAATGGTTGGTCGCTTACGCCCGTTGGTAAGTCAATCGAACTAAAGCACGATTTGCCACTAAACATGGTAGTTTCGCCCTCAAAAAAGTATTTAGCAATCACCAACAATGGACAAAGTAAACAAAGCGTAGCTCTAATTGACCTTGCTTCCGAAACTATCTTAGACGACGAAGAAATTGCTAAATCGTGGGTGGGTTTAGCCTTTAGTAATGACGAACAAAACCTCTATGCTTCTGGCGGAAACGATAATAAAATCGTCATTTATTCAACCAAAAATCGAACTTTGACCAAAGACTCGGCCATTGTTTTGGGTAAGCCTTGGCCCAATAAAATTTCGCCTACGGGGCTTTGTGTCGATTCAGAAAAAAATCTACTTTATGTGGTTACTAAAGAAAACAACGCTCTTTATATCTGCGACACCAAAGAGCGTAAGGTAATTAAACAAATCGAGCTACCCAACGAAGCCTACACCTGCGTGCTTTCGCCCGATAAAAAACAACTATACATTTCGCTTTGGGGTGGGGCAAAAATTGCAGTTTTCGATACACAAAAACAAACGATTACCGCACAAATTGAGGTTGACAAAAACCCCAACGATATTTTATTGACCAAAGACGGAAAGTATCTCTTTACTTCGCATGGCAATGATAATACTGTTTCGGTCATCGAAACCGCTTCAAGCCGTAAAATTGAAACACTATCAGCTTCAATTTACCCCGATTCTCCTCTCGGTACTACACCAAATGGCGTAGCTTTGAGCGATGATGAAACCAAACTTTTCATAGCCAATGCTGATAATAATTGTTTGGCGGTTTTTGATGTAAGCGAAAAAGGCAAAAGCCGTTCGCTGGGTTTTATTCCAACGGGTTGGTATCCGACCGCCGTAAAGGTGATAGGAAATAAAATTTATGTAACCAACGGAAAAGGCATGAGTTCGTTGCCTAATCCGAAAGGGCCAAACCCGAACCTCTCAAAAGCACCGCAGTACAAAGGACCAAACTTTGAAGCCAATCGTGATGAAACCGAATACATTGGTGGACTTTTTAAAGGAACACTCTCGATTATTGAAATGCCCGATGAACGAACGTTAGCGGCCTATTCACAATTAGTTTACGAAAACTCGCCTTATAGCAAACAAAAAGAGTTGTTGGCCGAAGGAGAAGCTGGCAACCCAATTCCGATGAAGGTTGGTGATGCTTCGCCTATTAAGTATGTATTTTATATTGTTAAAGAAAACCGTACGTACGACCAAGTTTTAGGCGATGTAAAAAAGGGAAATGGCGACCCTAATTTGTGTATTTTTCCTGAAAAAGTTACGCCTAATCAGCATAAGTTGGTCAATGACTTTGTGCTTTTAGATAACTTCTATGTCGATGCCGAAGTAAGTGCCGATGGCCATAATTGGTCGATGGCGGCGTATGCCAATGATTATGTAGAAAAAACATGGGTAATTAGCTACGGTGGTCGAGGAGGTAGCTACGACTACGAAGGAAGCCGAGATATTGCTCACCCCAAAAATGGTTTTATTTGGGACCACGCCAAGCGTGCAGGCGTAACTTATCGCACGTACGGCGAGTTTGCCGAAGCCAGTAAAAATGTGCCTTCGTTGGCATCGGGCGAAAATGTTTGCAAGAAATTCAGAGGCTATAATTTAGCTTACCAAGATAGTAAGCGAGAAAAAGAATGGGAGGCCGATTTCGATTCTTTGCTCAATATCAATGCTTTACCACGACTAAATACTATTCGTTTGGGCAATGACCATACTTCAGGAGCGAAAGTAGGTTCTTATTCGCCATTTGCGGCCGTGGCTGATAATGATTTGGCAGTTGGGAAATTTGTTGAACATCTTTCAAAGTCAAAAATCTGGAAAGAATCAGTAGTTTTTATCTTGGAAGATGATGCTCAAAATGGCCCCGACCACGTTGATGCTCACCGCTCAACGGCCTACGTAGCAGGTGGTTTTGTAAAACGTGGCTACGTTGACCACACGATGTACTCAACGTCGTCGATGTTGCGAACGATTGAACTAATTTTAGGCATAAAACCCATGAGCCAGTATGATGCCGCTGCTCGACCAATGTATCGTTGCTTTAGTAAAACCGCCAATGTATCTCCGTTTGTGGCTGTTGAGCCGTTGGTTGATATTAACGCCAAAAATGTGGCTGTCAACCGTAATTCTATTCGCTCAGGAAAACTTAATTTAGCCCAACCCGATGCTATCAATGATTTAGAATTTAGCGAAATTGTCTGGCAAACCGTCAGAGGACTCGATAGTAAAATGCCTGCTCCAAAACGTAGTGCCTTCGTGAGACTTGGTAAAGGAGATGATGATGAGGAGGAAGAGGAAGGTGACGACGACGATGATGATGATTGATTAAGCAGTATTTCAAGTAAAAATCGATGTTAAAATATTTTATTTAAAATTTTCTTAAAATAAACTTAAAATATTCTTAAAAATATAAAATAACAAGATGGCTTCATACGTTTTCTGTGAAACTAAAACACAGTCTAACTATGAAACCATCTTTTGTTTACTTCGCTCTTTTTCTATTTATCGCCAGTATTTTCTCTATTTCTTGCTCCAATGGCAATAAAAAAAATCTGGATACTATATCAGAATCTGACTTAAATTTACCGACTGATTCCACCTCAGTTGTACCTGATAACTCCAACCTTACCCAAAACGAAACTCTCAAAAACAAGAAATTTATCCGCACGGCTGAAAGTAAATTCAGAGTGAAGGATGTCAAGCAAACAACCCAAAAAATTCATGACCTAACAAACAAATATGGGGGATATGTGAGCAATATGAATCTCAGAAGCGAATCAATTAAAAGTAAAAAGGTTCAGATAAATGCCGACTCACTGGCAAAGGTTGAAAGATTTACAGTCCGAAACCAACTCACTATCAGAGTGCCTAACCAACAGCTTGATAGCCTATTGAGAGATATATTCAGAATGGTAGATTATTGGGATAATTGCGAACTGAAAACCGATGATGCTTCATTATTGTTGCTGGCAAATTCTTTGAAAGCCAAACGTTTAGAAGGATTTGCGGATAGAAACAAAGCCCATATTGATAAGAAAAAAGGAAATATCACAGTAGCCGCCGAAGTTGAGAAAGAAGTCTTGACCCACGAAAACCAAGCCGATAATTATAAGGTTGACCAACAGAGCATCGAAGACCGAGTAAATTTCAGCGTTGTAAACCTCGAAATCTATCAAACAGAATCAATTCAAACAACGGTAATGCCAGATATGAAAAGTATTGAATCATATCGCCCCAACATTTTTCTTCAGGTCGGAGATTCTCTAAAAGATGGTTGGCTTGTATTTGAAAATATATTGGTGTTTTTGGTTAAGTTATGGCCACTTTGGGGCGTTGTTGGAGCAGCGTATTATTTTATCAGAAGAAAATTAATAAAAGTGTCATGAAAGTAAATCAGCGTTGTTGCCTGAGTGGAGTCGAAGGTAACAACGCTGATTTTTTGGTGGGTGAGGGCAGCCATCGCTGTCGAACCCCACCGCAAAGAAAAGCTAAAACATTTTCCATCAAAGCTTTGCATATTTAAAAGCAAACTTCTACCTTTGCACTCCGATTTTCGATAGATGTATAAACATCCGTCTTTTTCGGTCGAAATTCTGCTATTAGTCTTGACGTCATTCGTGCCGTCGCTTCCCCTGACTAATAGCGAATTTTTTTAAATGGTCAATACGTGAGAGATTGTTACCTTTTTCGTTGAAGCCAGATTCTTATTTAATACAACATTCTTTTAAATCTGAAAGACAATGGCGAAAGACATCGCAGGTTATGTGAAACTTCAGGTAAAAGGCGGTCAAGCAAACCCTGCACCACCAATTGGTCCAGCGTTGGGTTCAAAAGGCTTGAACATCATGGAATTTTGTAAGCAATTCAACGCTCGTACTCAAGATAAAATGGGTATGGTTGTGCCAGTAGTAATCACTTACTTTACTGACAAATCGTTTGAATTTCAACTCAAAACTCCTCCCGCTGCTATCATGTTGTTGGAAGCATCTAAAGTAAAAACAGGCTCGGCTGAACCAAACCGTAAGAAAGTTGGAACAGTTACTTGGGACCAAGTGAAAACTATCGCTGAAACCAAAATGCCTGACCTAAATTGCTTTACTGTTGACTCAGCAATGAAGATGATTGCCGGTACTGCTCAAAACATGGGTATCACCATCACAGGCAACGCACCTTTCTAATTAAGAATTGAGAATTAAAATTCAAGATTCATTTTCAGAAAGTTTCGCTTCGGCGAATGTCGCAACAGCGACAATTATTTATTCACTGGGAGTTAGAAATAAATCATTCAGATTAGATTCTAACGCTAAAACCAAATTAAGCCAATGGCAAAATTAACTAAAAAAAGAAAAGAGGCGAATGCTAAGTTTGACGCCAACAAAGCCTACTCGCTTACAGAAGCGGCTGGTGTTTTGAAGGAAGTTGCTTACACTAAATTCGACTCATCGGTGGACGTACACGTACGCCTCGGTGTTGACCCTCGTAAAGCTGACCAAATGGTTCGTGGTGTGGTTGCATTACCTCACGGAACAGGTAAAACTGTTCGTGTTTTGGTACTTTGTACGCCAGACAAAGAAGCAGATGCGAAAGCTGCAGGTGCTGACCACGTAGGTTTGGACGAATACATCCAAAAAATCGAGCAAGGTTGGACTGATATTGATGTAATCATCACGATGCCAACTGTAATGGCGAAATTAGGTAAACTCGGTAAAATCCTCGGACCTCGTGGATTGATGCCAAACCCTAAGTCAGGTACAGTTACGTTGGATGTTGCAACTGCGGTAAAAGAAGTGAAAGCTGGTAAAATCGACTTCAAAGTTGATAAAACTGGTATCATTCACGCTTCTATCGGTAAAGTTTCATTCTCGCCTGAGAAATTGGCAGAAAATGCCACCGAATTGATTCAAACTTTGTTGAAATTGAAACCATCATCGGCAAAAGGTACGTATGTGAAAACTATTTCACTTGCAAGTACAATGGGCCCTGGTATCCAAATCGACAAAACAACCATTAATGGATTGTAATCATGACAAAAGAAGACAAAGGAGCAATAATCGAAGAGCTTTCAGAGAAGTTTGCGAATACACCTTACTTCTATATCACTGATGCAAGTGGCTTAAACGTTGCGAAAACCAACGAATTACGTCGTCTTTGCTTTGAGCGTGGTATCGAGTACCGTGTAATCAAAAATACTTTGATTAGAAAAGCTCTCGAAAGTACAAATACTGACTATTCATCATTTGATGCGGAAGTATTGACAGGTTTCTCAGGCGTAATGTTCCACCAAGAGTCGGGCAAAGTAGCGGCGAAACTAATTAAGGATTTCCTTAAAGCAAACAAAAATAGCATCAAACTAAAAGGTGCATCAGTTGATTCAAGCATTTTCATCGGACACGACCAATTGGATACGTTGTTAACGTTGAAATCAAAGCAAGAATTGGTTGGCGAAATCATCGGTTTGTTGCAGTCACCTGCCAAAAATGTTATTTCTGGCTTACAAAGCGGTGGCAACAAATTGGCTGGTATCCTCAAAACTCTTTCAGAGAAAGAAGCAGCCTAAGCAATTTTCCGTTAATAGCCATCAACTGGCAGTTTTCGGTTAATCATTAAAAATTTATTATTATCTATTTTTTGTAAAAAACTTTTTAAAATCTATAAAAATGGCAGATTTAAAAGCATTCGCAGAACAGTTAGTAAACTTAACTGTAAAAGAAGTAAATGAGTTAGCTCAAATTTTGAAAGACGAGTATGGCATCGAGCCTGCTGCTGCTGCTCCAGTAATGGTAGCTGGTGCTGTTGGTGGTGGTGACGCTGCTGAAGCTCCTGCTGAGAAAACATCATTTGATGTAATCTTGAAATCAGCTGGTGCTAACAAATTACAAGTTGTTAAATTAGTAAAAGACTTAACTGGTCTTGGCTTGAAAGAAGCTAAAGATTTAGTTGACGGTGCTCCAAAAGCATTGAAAGAAGGTGTAGCTAAAGACGAAGCTGAAGGTTTGAAAAAATCTTTAGAAGAAGCTGGTGCTGAAGTTGAAATCAAATAAGTTTGATATTCTTCGGGAAACCGACT
>JALQYE010000025.1:0-5832 GCA_023254245.1 Emticicia sp. | reverse complement strand
AAGGTTTGAAAAAATCTTTAGAAGAAGCTGGTGCTGAAGTTGAAATCAAATAAGTTTGATATTCTTCGGGAAACCGATTCTTTATATTACAACGTCGGCAAGGTTCTAAACCTTGCCGACGTTTGTTTTTATGTCGAATTATTAATTTCTTGCACCATCTTTTGCTGAATATCAATAGAGTTGTATGAAATTAAATACCGAAAATTTAGAACCCAATGCTATTTATCATATTTATAATAGAGGTATAAATGGTGAAAATATCTTCAAAGAAGAAAAAAACTATCTGTATTTTCTACAACGATATGGACATCATATTGCTCCTATCGCCGAAACCTACGCCTATTGTTTATTGAAAAATCATTTCTATATAGCCTTGAAGATAAAGGGTTTAGAAGAGATAGAAGTATTTTACAAGAATAAATTTCCAGAAAAAATAAACCTACCACCAGTTTCTCGCATTATTAGCCACCAGTTTGCTTCGCTTTTTAATGGTTATGCACAAGCAATTAATAAATCCTACAACCGCACAGGTGGTCTTTTTGAAGAACCTTTTAGGAGGATTTTGATTAGTAATCAATCTTACTTAGCTGAACTGGTTTTTTATATTCATAATAATCCAGAAAAACATGGATTTGTGAAAGATTTTAGAAGTTATACTCATTCATCATATCGTTCACTCCTGCATACAGCTGAAACTAAACTAAAGCGAGAAGATGTTTTGGGTCTGTTTGGTGGGAAAGAGAGATTTGAGGCTTTTCATGCAAATAATCAAATGCTACGAAACTTGGATAAATTTATGATTGAGTTTGATTAGTTTTTTGGGGGGGACAAAAACGTCGGCATGGTTTAAAACCATGCCGACGTTGAAAATTCTATCAAGGCTCTTTCCGCAGTTTCTTAAATTTCTCTCTCAATCTATTCATAAATTCATCACCAGGGTCAGACTTTACGGTTTGGTAGTTTGGGTCAGTTTCTTTCCAGACTTTTGAGCCTTTAAACTTTGTGTATTCATGATGCCCAATGAGGTATTCTATTTTATACTTTTTCTGTAATTGTTTGATTAATAGATAGTTGGCCCTAAACTGCTCTTCGGTTAATGGGTTTTTACTTCCATCTCCAACATTTTCGATACCAATTGCACAATAGTTGAGTCCGATTACGTGGCGAGCCAAAAGTGTATCTGGCATCAGGTGATAAACGGTTCCGTCTCTATCAATCAGATAATGTGCCGAAACATTGAGTTGACTGGCGTTTTGTAGCTCTTTGCGGGCGTTTGGTAAGGTTGGAGAATTAAAAGTAAAAAACGATTTCTCGAAGGTCGGAATGGCCGTCCAGTGAACAACAACCATTTTAGGACGAATAGTTGGTTGAGATTGCTCAATTCCGTGGCGTTGTTTGAGGTATTCTACTGACAAAGCAATGCGAGTAGAATCCCACACAATTGGTTTTTCAACAATCTTTAGCTTCTGCCCAACTGACTGCAAGGCTACGAGCAACATTGAAACGATTAAGGACTTTCTCACGGTTGTTTTTTTGCGATTTTGTTATGAATAACAGGAATTTGTAGCATCGCAGCCGAACCATACCACGGATGCAATTCCATCATCAATGAGCCAGCTTTAATGGCAGGGTCAGTTTCGCAGAGTTTTTGGGCTTCTTCAATCGTTTTTACATCAAAAACATAAATTCCTTTTAAATCGGTACTATCCGTAAATGGCCCAGCAACTACCAATTTTCCTTCATCGGCTAAGCGAGTGATATTAGCCATGTGTGCTTTTTGAAGGTTTGAAGCCGTTACTGAGTCAATCATCCATCGGCGTGGGCCTCGTTTCAAGAGTGCCATCACATAATTTTTCATGCCATATTCATCAGCATCCAGTTGTACAGCCAAAACACTATCAATGCCAGAACCTGCTTCTGTTGTGTCAACTTGGACTACTCGTTTTTTCTCTGGAACTAAACAACTATATGAAGCCGAAGCAATGGCAACGAATAGGGATATTTTGATGAAGGTTTGACGATTTATCATTATTACGAAAGGTTTGACTAAAATCTACTTTTCAAAGATAGGAATAAAATGTAGTATGAATAAAAAGAATGCAGGCTTAAAAACAAAAAAACTTCTTCTATTTAAAATCTGAGAAGAAGTTTTTTGTCGTAATAAACTATATTTATCCAAGGTCAAAGGAATTGTATTTGAAACTCTCACAATGCTGTGGACTGTCAACTATTGACTGTGGATTACTAAAATTATCTTAGTTTCAAAGTTACCAAACAAGCTACTGCCAATACGATTCCGATAATCCAGAAACGAGTAACGATTTTAGCTTCGTGGTAGCCTTTTTTCTGGTAGTGATGGTGCAAAGGCGACATCAAGAATAAACGATTTTGCTGAGCAAACTCTAAACCTTTCCGACGACGTTGGTATTTAAAATAACTGACCTGCATAATTACCGAGAGGTTCTCAATCAAGAAAATCCCGCACATGACAGGTATCAATAATTCTTTTCTGAGAGCTAAGGCCAATACCGCAATTACGCTTCCGAGCATCAAGCTACCTGTATCGCCCATAAAAACTTGGGCAGGGTACGCATTGTACCAAAGAAAGCCAATACAAGCTCCCACAAAGGCTGCACAGAATATAACGACTTCGCCCGAGTTTGGAATCATCATAAGGTTGAGGTATTGTGCAAAAACTTTATTGCCCGATAAGTAGGCAAAGACCGCCAACGTAATACCAATAATGGCTGAAGTTCCTGCGGCTAAACCATCAATTCCATCGGTGATATTTGCTCCGTTTGAAACCGCCGTGATGATAAAAATTACTACCAAAACATAAGGTAGCCAAGCCAAACTTTCGGGTAAGAAACTACCAAATATCTGATAATCAATCTCGTTGTTTTTGAAGAAGGGCACGGTCGTTGTTAAGGAATGTACATCGGTATATTTTTGAATCTCGCCAACGGCACTTGCAATTTTGCCCTTTTCGTACACTCTGATTTTTACGTAGTCGTTAAAGTAAAGCGTAAGCCCCACAATTAAGCCCAAGCCTACTTGACCAATAATTTTAAATCGTCCTTTTAAGCCTTCTTTGTCCTTCTTGAAAACCTTGATATAATCATCAGCAAAACCAATACTGCATGTCCAAAGAGTAGCGATTATCAACAAGACAATATATACGTTGTCGAGTTTAGCAAAAAGTAATACGGGAATCATCAAAGATGCCAAAATAATAAAGCCACCCATAGTTGGAGTACCTTTTTTTTGCATTTGCCCCTGTAAACCAAGGTCACGGATTGATTCTCCTATTTGGAGATTTTGCAATAAAAGAATGATTCGTTTTCCGAAGATTGAAGCAATCAATAGAGAGAAAACAATAGCTCCCATCGCACGGAAAGTAATGTATTGAAATACACCTGCTCCAGGGAAATCGAAAGCTTTGTCAAGGTAAGTAAATAAGTAGTAAAGCATAGGACATTAGAATTTATAGGAAAGTACTGGCAAAGATACTTTTTTTTGAAAACCTAAGAAATAATTGGTCAAAAAAAGTGAAAAATGAGCATAATATTTACGTTTTTTGTTTCAATTTTAAAGTCTACAGTCAACTGTCGATAGTCAACAGTTGTAAGTTTGTGGTTAAGATTCAATAGTAAGAAAATCTGTAGACTGTGAACCATCGACCGTGGACTAAAAAAACTATTCAACAAAACAAAAAACTTAATGAAAGCTCTTCTGTGTAAAGAATTTGGAATGCCCGATACCCTCGTTTTAGAGGATTTATCCGCTTTGAAAGCCGAAGCTGGCAAAGTTGTAATAAGTATCAAGGCGTGTAGTGTCAATTTTCCTGATACCCTAATTATTAGAAATCTATATCAGTTTAAGCCAGCTTTGCCTTTCTCTCCTGGGGGTGAGGTTTCGGGAATCGTGAAAGAAGTAGGCGAAGGAGTAAAACATCTAAAAGTAGGCGATAAAGTTTTTGCCATGACGGGTTGGGGCGGAATGGCCGAAGAAGTGTTGGTTGATGCCCGTCGAGTGTTTCCGATGTTGCCTAAGATGGATTTTGTTACGGCGGCTTCGGTTATGTATAATTACGGTACATCTTACCACGCTCTGAAAGACCGTGCCGAACTAAAAGCTGGAGAAACTCTTTTGGTGCTTGGTGCGGCAGGTGGCGTAGGTTTGGCTGCCGTAGAATTGGGAAAACTGATGGGAGCAACCGTAATTGCGGCAGCATCGAGCGATGAAAAATTGGCTATTTGTCAGGAAAAAGGAGCTGATTTTACGATAAATTACACAAGTGAAGACTTACGAGAAAAAATAAAAATCATTACCGAAGGTAAAGGTGTTGATGTAATTTATGATGCCGTAGGCGATAAATATGCCGAGCCAGCCCTTCGCTCAATAGCTTGGAAAGGACGTTATTTAGTGGTAGGTTTTGCGGCTGGTGAAATTCCGAAAATAGCTTTGAATTTGGCTTTATTGAAAGGCTGTGCGATTGTTGGTGTTTTTTGGGGACAGTTTGCCGAAAAAGAGCCCGCTCAGAATTTCAAGAATATCCAAGAACTGGCGGGGTATTTTATGAAGGGCAGTTTACGTCCGCATATTCATAAACTCTATTCGCTTGCAGAAGCCGCCGAGTCGTTGAATGATTTGATGAACAGAAAAGTGGTTGGAAAAGCTGTGGTAGTGATGTCGGATGAAGTAAAAATGCCAAGTTATGAAGTTGCCAATATGCCTCAGCAGGAAGTAAAGCCCGTTATGGAGGTAAACAAAGTAGGTGAAATGTTGATTTTTAAGGATTTAACGGCCTTAAAAAAACATATTGGTAAAGAGCTTGGTACATCAGATTGGCAAACACTCACGCAAGATAAAATCAATGCTTTTGCCGCCGCAACTCTCGACGACCAATGGATTCATGTCGATGAAGAAAAAGCCAAACTTTCACCTTTTGGTAAAACTATTGCTCATGGATTTTTATCGCTTTCGTTTTCTCCGAAGTTCATGTACGAAATGTTTAAGGTAGAATCTGCCAAAATGGGACTGAATTATGGTACAAATAAAGTGCGTTTTATCTCGCCCGTGCCTGTGGGTAGTCGTGTGCGTATGAAAGCTACTTTGAAATATGTAGAAGAAATGCAACCCAACGGAGCGAAACTAATCATTGATGCTGTTTTTGAGTTAGAAGGCTCTGAAAAACCCGCTTGCGTGGCGGAGTTGTTGAGTGCGATTTATGAGTAAAATTACTTTATTATGAGCAAATATGTTTCAATTGTATTATATCTAATTTCGTTTGCAGGATTCAGTCAAAAAAAGGACATTTTTGAGTTGTATTATAATCTTCCTTTGAATGATTCTCATGAAGAAATTTTGTATGCGGCTTGGGAGAATTCCAATTTACAGCCTGAAATGCCTGAATTTAAAGGAAGTGCGAAGAAAAATTTAGCGATGAAGCGATCAATCGAGCTGCGGAAATTTATGAAAAAGTTGGAGCAGGCGCTTTTTACTGGATGACAGATATCGCAGCGCAGATGGTGCTGCTCTCAGAGGCAAGTCTGCGGGGATTTGCCACCAATGTCAGCGAAGAGCTCGGCAAAGATGCAACAGCGCAAGAGATCGTTGCCAAAGTTGTAAGAATTCCGTAATTGCTAGCTTATTACTTTTGGATACGAGCAAGCATCGCTTTCATCTGATCAATCTGTGCTGATTGATCGGCCACAACTTTTTCGCCAAAAGCTTTGATATCTGCATTCTTGGCATCTTCAATCATCATCGTCATATGGACAGCGCCATCATGGTGGCCGGTCATTCCTTTAAGCCACAAAATATCGAAAT
>JALQYE010000259.1 GCA_023254245.1 Emticicia sp. | reverse complement strand
AATTATGGAATGTAATAATATCAGAATTTTCAAGCATTACTTGATTGCTAAGCTCATGATTATTCCAAACTGCCGCCGTAACAGGCTGTGACGGACGCACTTCCAATGCCCATTCAAATGTCTTTTTGAGCAATGGCAAACAAGCATCTACGTAACCACTATTCGATGGTTCGTTGAATAAATCCCAAGCTAAAACTCGATTATCATTGGCAAAGTGTTTGAGCGTACCTTTCACGTATTCTTCCAAACGTCTCCATTTACGAGAATCGAAAAGCACTTTTGTACCTGGGCTTCGTACCCAACCCGAATTATGCACGCCCGTTTTGGGCTCTGGCTGCTTGCCAAGTTTGGGGTCGTCGTTCCAGCATGAATCGAAGAAAACGAAGAGAATTTTAATGTGATGCTTATCCGCAATTTTCAATAATTCATCCATTCGTTTCAAGAAACCATCTTTGTCTTGTTGATAAAGCAAATCGTGCAAATAGACTCTCATTACATTCATGCCCAGAGATTCTGCCCACCCTAATTCACGGTCGATAGTTGTGGGGTCGAAAGTATCTGCCTGAAACATTTCGAGTTGATTGATAGCCGAACTCGGTATAAAGTTTGCTCCCGTAAGCGTACCTTGTTTGGCATACCATTCATTAGCTTTTTGGGCTGTCCATTTTTGTGCTTTAATCGTTGAGAGGCTTCCTGAAAGCACTATCATTAAGATGATTTTCTGAAATCTCATTGTAGGTTTGATTGAATAATTGAGATAGTAAACTATTTTAAAATTGAAAAGTAAAGTCACTTTCAATGTAAAATACACATATCTGCAAAAGTAGCTTACATTTTAGTAAAACTTATATTTATTATTGTCTAAGTTCAATTTTTATCAGATGTGCAAAGATTTGTCCTTTAAATTTTACAAGAAAGGGGCAGATTGTAAATGTTTGCACACTTTCTACCTTTATCTCAATTTCTCTTATTTATTTTCAACTTTTCTGTTTTTGGGGTCATAATACTCTTCCTAACAAGCTAAAATTCTAATTCTATCATTAATTTTACGACAATACGAACACTCTTCTCCTCCCCAATTTTACCACCCACCCAAATTTTTCACCCATTTATCATATTTCATATTCTTGGAAAAGTTATATTCTTTAATATTGTCTCAAATTTAGACAATACACATTTTTAACTATCAGCAATGATGAAAAAATACCTTCTTCTTATACTCCTCACGGCTTTTTCTATCGGTTCGTTTGCACAAATGCCTGGCATGAGTGCTCAACAAGCCAATATTGGCCATGTTTATGGTAAAATCGTAGATAGTTTGGGGAAACCTATCGAGTTTGTCTCGGTGGTTTTACTAACCAACAAACCCGACCCTGCCACCAAACAAAACAAAGAAGTTTTACTAAAAGGAACAGTTACGAAAGCCAATGGCGAATTTAGTTTTGATGAATTACCCATCTTTGGCAAACATAAACTCAAAGTTTCGGCGGTGGGTTATAAAACACTCGAAATGCCAATTGCTTTTCAGTTAATGATGAACGGAAAACCAAATCCGAAAGCGGAAACTGACCCTGCCGAACAAATGAAAATGCTCAAAAACCTACTCGGTGGCGTTGATAAAGACTTAGGGAACATCAAGTTTTATGAAGATAGTCAAATATTGCAAGGCGTAACCGTAACGGCTACAAAGGCACTTTTTGAGTCAGATATTGATAAAAAAGTATTCAATGTCGAAAAAAACATTGTGACGGCGGGTGGAACAGCTGTTGATATTATGAAAAACGTGCCATCATTACAAGTCGATATTGATGGCAACGTGAAACTCCGTAATGCTTCGCCACAAATATTTATTGATGGCCGTCCAACGACACTTTCACTCGACCAAATTCCTGCCGATGCCATCGAAAAAGTAGAGGTAATCACCAATCCATCAGCCAAATATGATGCTTCGGGTGGCAATTCGGGTATCTTGAATTTGGTTTTGAAGAAAAACAAAAAAACAGGCTACAACGGTATGGTAAACGCTGGTGCTGACCGCTTGGGTGGTGGAAATGTAATGGCTAACTTCAATGTGCGTCAGAATAAAATCAATCTTTCGGCAATGGCCATGACTAACCAAATGCGAAGCAAAACTTTGGGTGAAAGCGACCGTTTTAGCGATGTTGATGGTATTAAATCAACGATTGGACAAGATGTTGATAGCCGCATGAAAGGTGGATTTTTATTTTCGAGACTCGGTTTAGATTATTTCGTTACGAACCGAACAACGCTTTCGGCAGCGGGTATTATCGGACAAGGAAAATTCAATCCAAGCGAAAACATTGATATCAATACAATGAGAGGTTCGGTTAATACTTACAGTAATCGTATTTCGGCAACCGACCGTATGTTTAGAATGAAAGGAATGCAGGTAGGTTTGAAACATAACTTTACGAGGTCAGGTGAAGAACTAACAGCCGACTTAAACTATTTTGGTGGAAAAAATGATGGTTCGGGTTTATATACCACTAATTATTATGGAAACACTAATAACATTTACGGCACACAGATTCAGAAAAACTTATCGGATGGAAATAATAAATTCTTGACGATTCAGACCGATTACGTAAGGCCGTTTGGCAATAAAGGCTCACTCGAAATTGGTGCGAGGGCTCAAATCAATAATCTTAAAAACATCAACGAAAACTCAATAAAGGCGTTGGGTTCGACAGCGTTTAAAAATATTAGTTCGGCCACGACCAACTATGAGTCAAGAAATGATGTATATGCCGCATATATTTCGGTAGCGGGTGCCTACAAAAAAGTGTTTTCATATAAAGTTGGTTTAAGAGCTGAAAGCTCGAAATATGATGGTAAGTTATTGAATACCAACGAAGACTTTAATAATAAATTCCCGATTAGCCTTTTCCCATCTGTGTTTTTGAGCAAAGATTTGAAGAAAAATCAGCAAATTCAGATGAGTTTAACTCGCCGAATTAATCGCCCAAATTTCTTCCAGCTGATTCCATTTGTGGATTATACAGATAGCTTGAATATCACAAAAGGAAATGCCAATTTAGTACCAGAATTTACGTATTCGTCGGAGATTTCTTACACAAAATCAAAAGGTGTAAACACATTTATCGGCTCGGCGTACTATAAATATACCGATAACTTGATTACAAGATTTTTGGGTCAAGAAATCAATCCAATCAGTGGCAAAACCGATTTGATAAATACGTTTATCAACGCCAATTCGAGCAATAACTATGGTTTTGAATTAACAGGTATCACAAAACCAAAAAAATGGTGGGATTTAACGGGCAATGTTAATTTCTATAATTCAAGAATCAATGTTAGGAACCTCGAAATTGCCTCAACGCCTGCACTTTGGAGTATGTTTGGTAAATTGAACAACAATTTCAAACTGCCGAAGAAATTTACGGTTCAACTTTCAGCCGATTATCAAAGCAAAACCAATTTGCCAATTAGCTCTGGCGGACAGCAATTTGGTCCACCAAGCCAAGTACAAAGTGCTTCGCAGGGATATATTAAGGCCTTTTATAGTGTAGATATTGCCATCAAAAAGACATTCTTGAAAGATGCGGCATCATTGACTTTGAGCGTAAACGATATTTTCAGAAGCCGTTACTCGGTACAATATTCAGAAGGTATTGGCTTTAATCAAACCTATTCGAGACTCACAAACCCGCAGATGGTTCGTTTGAATTTCTCGTATCGTTTTGGTAAAATGGATATGTCGTTGTTCAAACGCCAAAACATGAAGAGCCAACAAGAAGGTATGCAAAATGGCATGCAAATGCAATAAGGTTTAGAGATAAAAAACCAAAGAGGTCTTGAAAACATAATTTTCAAGACCTCTTTGGTTTTAAACAATTTAGAAATCGGACTGCCGACGCAGTTGTTCTACTTCACTACATTAATCTTCACTTCGCCAATCATTCCCGCAGGTAATAATGGAGAATTGGCTCGATAGAATGGCATTGTAGTGAACGTAGTTTTTACTTTCACATCGGGTTGAGCATCGCCAATCAACCTGTTTACCCAAGTATTAGTAACTTTTATCTGAATGGAGTTTTCGCCTGCTTTAATTGCTTCTGTAATATCCAATTTGAAAGGCTTTTTCCACGCAGTACCCACATTTTTGCCATTTACAATTACTTCTGCAATATTCTTCACATCGCCTAAGTCAATCTCATATTTGGCGGCTTTATCAACTGAAGCTATTTTTAATGTATTTTCGTAAGTGGCTGTTCCAGAGAAATATTTAATATCTACATTGGTATTATCCGTCCATGATTCTAACGTAGAGGCATTAGATATAACGTCTTGACCATGAATAGGATATGTAATTTTCCACGGTGTAGAAATTGTAGTCAAAGCTGAAGCTATTTTTGCTGGTTTTGTATAACTATTGGCAGTTGATTTATCTTTGAAAACAATGAAGTAAGCATCCCAAGAATCAAATTTTAAAGGCACAATCGTGCGACCATCTTTAATTTGATAACTCAACTTCTCGGTTTTGCCAGTTTGAGCATTCCACAATTCTGGT
>JALQYE010000258.1 GCA_023254245.1 Emticicia sp. | reverse complement strand
CATTGGCACGTTTACGTTGTTTATCGCAAATTACCATTTCCACGTTTAAAGCTTTTGCAAATACCCTTGCTCTACTTGTACCACCCATATCTGGAGCAGCAATAGTCAAGTTTGGTAAATTCAAACTCTTAATATATGGTATAAACACTACTGAAGCATCTAAATGATCTACAGGAATGTCGAAAAATCCTTGAATTTGAGCCGCATGTAAGTCCATAGTCATTACTCTATGTGCTCCGGCAGCCGTTAACATGTTAGCCACCAATCTAGATCCTATAGAAACACGAGGTTTATCTTTACGATCTTGGCGAGCTAAACCAAAATATGGGATAACAGCAATAATATAATGTGCTGAAGCCCTTTTAGCAGCATCAATCATCAATAATAACTCCATCAAATTATCTGAAGGCGCATATGTTGATTGAACTAAAAATATATCACAACCTCTAATCGATTCATTGAAAGAAGGTTGGATCTCACCATCGCTAAACTTAGCTAAGGTTAAATCACCTAATTCAATTCCACTTACTTTAGCAATGTTTGCAGCTAATTCTGAGCTTGCAGAACCAGCAAAGAGCTTAATTGGGTTAAATTGTAAAGGCATAATATGTATATATTAAAAAAGGGACTGCATTTCAAATCTCAACGCAATCCCTTTTTGCTGTTGTCCGACTAGGGCTCGAACCTAGACTCTTCTGGACCAAAACCAGACGTGTTGCCAGTTACACCATCGGACAATTCCACTAAACGATTTTTGCTTAGGGACTGCAAATGTAGAAAAGGGATTGATTTAAAGCAAAAATATTTTCAAAAAACTAGTATCGAGTATCGTGTAGCGGGTAGCGGGTATGATTAAAGTGTTTGTATTAATATATTTATCCCAATACTCGATACCCGATACCCGCTACTCATTACCCCCAACATACTCACAAAAATATTACCTTCCTTCAAAAATATTTTCCTATTTTCGACGCTTATCGTATTATCAATACAGACAGGTATAAATTAGAATTATGTTAAAATTTAAATCAATTAACAATGTGTTCGGTTGGTTAACTTTTGCAATTGCAACATTAACCTACATGATGACAATGGAAACTACAGCCAGTTTCTGGGACTGCGGAGAGTTTATTTCGGCTGCATACAAACTTCAAGTTGTTCACCCTCCTGGTGCACCTTTATTCTTAATGATTGAACGTTTGTTTTCAATTTTTGCATCATCAAAAGAAAATGTAGCTTACTTCACGAACTTAGGTTCTGGATTATCTAGTTCAGCTACTATTTTGTTTTTATTCTGGTCTATCACTTTACTAGCGAAAAAATTAGTTGGTAAAAAAGAAGAAGACTTCAACGCAACAGATATTATTTTAGTTATTGGTTCAGGTGTTGTAGGTGCATTAGCTTACACATTCTCGGATACATTCTGGTTTTCAGCAGTGGAAACAGAGGTATATGCGATGTCGTCGTTATGTACAGCAGTAGTATTCTGGGCAATTTTAAAATGGGATAATATCGCAGATCAAAAACACTCTGATCGTTGGTTAGTATTCATTGGTTTAATTATTGGTTTATCTATCGGGGTTCACCTATTGAACTTACTTGCTATTCCTGCAATTGCTTTTGTTTATTATTTCAGAAGATTTACAACTACTACAAAAGGCTTATTCTATACTGGATTAATTTCTATCGGTATTTTAGGAGTAATTCAATTCGGTATTATACCTGGAGTTGTAACCATTGCTAGTAAATTTGATTTACTATTCGTTAACGTTTTCGGACTACCATTCTGGTCTGGAGCTTTTGCTTGGTTCATCTTATTGTCTGCTGGTATTTACTGGTTAACAATGTACAGCATTCGCAAACTTAATGTAGTATTAAATACATCGATGCTAGTATTCGTTGCAATCATGATTGGTTATTCTTCTTATGCTATGATTTCTATTCGTGCTAAAGCAGATACTAACATCAACATGTATGCGAATGATAATATCTTCAATTTAATTTCATACTTAAATCGTGAGCAATATGGAGAAACTCCATTAATCACTGGCCAATATTTTACAGCTGGATTAGAGTCTGAAGAAATTGGCGCAATGCAATACAGAATTGAAGGTGATAAATATGTTGAAACGGTAAACAAAACAAAACCTGTTTGGGATAAAAAACAATCTGGATTTTTCCCTCGCATGTGGAGTAATCAACAAAACCACATTTCATTCTACAAAAGTTGGTCGAACTTAAAATCTACAACCAACAAACCAAGTATGGGAGAAAACTTACATTTCTTCTTTACATACCAATTAGGACATATGTACTGGAGATATTTCATGTGGAACTTTGCTGGTCGTCAAAACGACATTCAAGGACATGGAAATATTACGGATGGTAACTGGTTAAGTGGTATTAAAGCGATAGACGAATATCGTTTAGGTCCACAAGATAATTTACCTGCATACTTAAAAGAAAATACATCAAGAAATGAATTATACTTCTTACCATTAATCCTTGGATTAATTGGTATGTTCTTCCATTTCCGTAAGAATGTAAAAGATGCATCTGTTGTAATGATGATGTTCTTCTTTACAGGTATTGCAATTGTAATTTACTTAAATCAATATCCTTACCAACCACGTGAACGTGATTACGCTTACGTAGGTTCGTTCTATGCTTTCGCATTCTGGATTGGTTTAGGTGTTTATGGTTTATACGATTTAATCAGTAAGAAATTAAACGGTGCAATTGTTGCAACTGGAGTAACTGCGATTTCAATTTTAGCAGTACCAGTATTAATGGCTAAAGTAGAATGGAATGATCACGATCGTTCTAATCGTACTGTAGTTAGAGACTTTGCATACGACTATTTAAATTCTTGCGCACCAAATGCAATTTTGTTTACCATGGGTGATAATGAAACTTACCCATTATGGTATGCTCAAGAAGTAGAAGGAATTCGTACAGATGTTAGAGTTGTAAACTTAAGTTTACTTGGAATGGATTGGTATATCGATCAGATGAGAGAAAAATCATTAGAAGGTGATTCAGTTTCATTCAGTATTCCAAAAATTAAATACACGCAAGGTACTCGTGATTATATTCCATATTACGATATGAAAATCGCTGGTGTATCTGATTTAAAAGATGTGGTTAACTTCATCGCTAGTGACGATAAAGCAGCGCAAATGCAAACTAGAACAGGCAAATCAATTAACGTTCTTCCAACTAAAATGGTAAGAATTAAAGTTGATAAAGCTGCTGCGATTAAAGCTGGTGTTGTTGATGTTAAAGACAGTGCTAAAATTGCTGATTACATAGAGTTCCAATTAAACAAAGATGGTTTAGTGAAGAACGATATGATGGTGTTAGATTTATTAGCAAACAACACTTGGACTCGTCCGATTTATTTTGCAGCTACAATGGGTGCAGATAACTATTACGGATTAAATGAGTATTTACAATTAGAAGGTTTAGCTTTACGCTTAACTCCTATTCGTAGCCCTAGAAACCCAATCGGAACACCAGGTACAGTTAACGCACCTGTGATGTACGATAACATGATGAATAAATTCAAATGGGGTAATATGAGCGGTGATGGAGTTTACATCGATCCTGAAACTTCGCGTATGTGCTACAGCTTCAGAATTCAATTCTTCCAATTAGCAGATGCATTATATAACCAAGGTAAAAAAGATTCTTGTGTTAAAGCTATCGATCGTTTGTTCGAAGTATTACCAAAAGCAGCAAGTCCATTACAATACAAAGTATTCGACTTCCGTTTCGTAGAACTTTATTTCCGTTGTGCTAAAAATGATAAGGCAAAAGCTTTAGCGAATAGCATCGTAGAAGACATCGCTTCTAATTTAGATTACTACAAACAGTTCTCTGGTAAGAAATCGGGTATGTATACTGATGATGTTCAACAAGGCATCGCTATCTTAAATGAATTATCTAGAATAGCTGGTCAATACAACGAAGCTAAGCTTAGCGATGAGTGGAGTAAAAAATCTACTGAATATCAAAAAGCTTTCCAAGGTATGTTCAACTAATAGCTATTAGATATTAGAATTTAGAATTTTTTAAAGAGGCCTTTTATGGGGCCTCTTTTGTTTTTGTAACCTTTCTTAGATAGATGCGTAGAAATATAAAACTTACCCTCTATCATGAATACTTTTATCGCTAAACATTACGCAGATTATCCAAACTGCTTTCTACAAGAACAAGTAATCTTATCCGACTTGAGTAAAAATATGTATGAAGATGTCATACTATTTTTCAATACGAATAAGATTGAAAAAGCTACAAGCATCGCTTATGCATTGGCCTCTTGGGTGAGCACGGATATAAATTATTTCTTGAAGATTTCGAGAAATAAAATCAAAATGTATGAATACGATTTTATTGCAAGTCTGCAATTTCTCGGACAATTAATCGGTTTGTGTGAAGACTTTAAACAGTGGAACACTGCCTATGCTTTGCAAAAGGAATATGCGAAGCTGAATATAAGGTTGCAACTCTCTATTGAGTAGCGAGTAGCGGGTATCGGGTATCGAGTATTGGGAT
>JALQYE010000257.1 GCA_023254245.1 Emticicia sp. | reverse complement strand
ACGCTATATTTTACAACCATCTTTTTTACAGCATTAACTTATTTTGCACGAAGCTATTTCTCTAATACTGAGCTTTGCTTCTTTATTCTATTTTTATTGATTTGCTATTTTGTTGCAGGTAATTTATTAGAAGTAAGAAGACTCAAACTAAAAAAAGAAGAGTTGAATGTGAATGATAAAGTAGCAACTGCCACTACACCTGCTGCTAAAGAAAAATTAAGATTGAGCGAAGTAAGTACTAATTGATTGTAAGGAAAATCATAATAAAAACGGTCTCATTTGTAATGAGACCGTTTTTATTATCATCATTCGGTTGCTACTTTTTGGTAAAACTCAGTATTACGTTCAAAGTTAAGATGGTATGTAAAGTTTGTTGAAATTAGTATATCATTACAATCAAAATGCTTTACAACTCCATCTTTCTCTAATGCTACCACCCAACAGGTATTCTGATGCATACCATAATCAATTACAAAAATTGCATGCCCCCTACCTAATGGCGTTTCTACTAAAATAGTCGGGTTTAACTGTAGAATCATAACATTTTTTAATTTTAGATTAGACATAATCAAGCAGGTACTTTTCGGGCAGCTTCTCTTTCCCAAAAACGATGTTGAGCTACAGCATTTATAAAGCCTGACAAATCACTATTCTTAATTATACCTTCATCTACATTACTATTACCGATATATGTTAGCTTAAAGAATTTTTCAGCATCACTATCGCCACCTATTACTTTACAGTGCTTAAAAGCCTCATTAACAAAATGAATGGCATCCATTTCATTACATAATTTATTTATACACTGCTCTCCACCAACTATATATACGGCATCAAACAAAACAGACGCACTATTGAAGAATGTCTTATCTGACACAATATCTTTTCCTTTTATACTCTTAATTTTACCTAATTTAGGAGCAATGGTACATATTTTAGCACCTGCCTCACTCATAGTTTTTTCAAATTTAACCAGCGATTTATCATCAAAACCATCGGCGATGAAAACAGCTATTTGCCGACTTTTAATTGTATCTTTTTTACTGTGCTGCATACTCAATGCTACTGATTGGGTCAGCGTTGTACCTTTATAGACCGACGCATATTCTTTTGGATTTGCATCGGCTGGTAGAGCACCATTTTCATAAACTTCAACTTTAGTAGGTTTTGGTAAACCCAATTTGTCTGCTACATACTGAGACAAGTTTAAATCGATATTTGTTAGGTTTTTAACCATTCTCTCTCTTACCACTGACGACTTTACCATTGATAGCTCAAACGATAAGGCATCTTTTATGTGCTGTTTCTCAGAATTAGACTGACTATTATAAAATAATATCGCTTGACTAAAATGGTCAAAGAAACTTCTACTTCTTGCCCTTATTTTATGAGCATCAATTTTTTCGTCGTAGGATACAAAACCACCTTGTAAGGCTTTTGCCATATATGGGCACCCTCCTCCTAAACTATTGGGAGAATAGGCAACCTGACCTTTATGAACATTGTGCTGCGATTGCCCGTCTCTATGGTTATTATAGGCAGTTTGAAGTGGTCGGTTAATTGGAAGCTGAGTAAAATTAGGTGAACCCAAGCGATGTAGATGTGTATCAGTATATGAAAATAAGCGACCTTGTAAAAGTGGGTCATTGGTAAAATCTATACCAGGAACAATATTTCCTGGATGAAATGCAACTTGCTCTGTTTCGGCGAAAAAATTTTCTACATTTCTATTTAACGTCATTTTTCCGATTATTTCAACAGGCACTATTTCTTCTGGAATCAACTTGGTGGGGTCGAGTAAATCAAAATCAAACTTATGCTCATCTTTCTCTGGTATTATCTGTACCCCAAATTCCCACTCTGGAAAATTCCCATCTTCAATTGCTTCCCATAAATCACGACGATGAAAATCAGGGTCTTTTCCCGAAATTTTTTGTGCTTCATCCCAAGCTACCGAATGTACACCCAATACTGGTTTCCAATGAAACTTCACAAAATGAGATTCACCTTTAGCGTTTACTAATCGAAATGTATGCACCCCAAAACCTTCCATCATCCTAAAACTACGCGGTAGAGTACGGTCACTCATCGCCCACATAATCATGTGTGCACTTTCGGGCATGAGCGAGATAAAATCCCAAAATGTATCGTGAGCAGATGCTGCTTGAGGGATTTCATTATTTGGTTCGGGCTTGACAGCATGTACGAGGTCAGGAAACTTCATCGAATCTTGTATAAAAAAGACAGGAATATTATTCCCAACAAGGTCATAATTACCTTCGGTTGTATAAAATTTCACTGAGAATCCTCTTACATCTCTTGCTAAATCGCTCGAACCTCTGAAACCTGCCACAGTAGAAAATCTAACAAAAACTGGAGTTTCAATGGCTGTATCATTCAAAAAAGCCGCTTTTGTATATTTACTTAATGATTTATACAGCTTGAAAACTCCATGAGCCCCTGTGCCTCTGGCATGAACCACTCTTTCGGGTATTCGCTCTCGGTCAAAATGCGTGAGTTTTTCTCTAAGGATAAAATCTTCGAGTAAAGTTGCCCCCCTATCTCCTACCTTTAGAGAATTATGGTCGTCGTTGATTTTTACACCGATATCAGTTGTCATTGTTTGACCATTGGCATCAATTATTTCGGCAGAAATATCTGAGATTTTGGAAGATTTTTTTTTTGTCTTAGATGTTTGCATAATTTAGTTGTTTTGGTTTTCAAAAATTGTTTTGATATCAATTTTAAATCCCTAAAAAACTATACCTTAAAAAATTATAAAATGCACGACAAAAGCAAAATTCATAAATCATTATAACTCCTAATCTAATGCGAATACCATAAAAAAAGCTGTTTCAAGATTGAAACAGCTTTTGAAAAATTGAGTATTTTTTTCCATTAAAGGACTTACTCTTTGTGGAAATTATTCCCACTCAATCGTCGCAGGAGGTTTTGAACTTATATCATAAACTACCCGATTTACTCCTTTAACTTTATTAATTATCTCGTTTGATACATCGGCTAAAAACTCGTATGGCAAATGAGCCCAGTCGGCTGTCATGCCATCTATACTCGTAACGGCACGTAATGCAACTACTCTTTCGTAAGTACGCTCATCTCCCATTACGCCAACACTCTGCACGGGTAAGAGCATTGAGCCTGCTTGCCAAACTTTATCGTATAAACCGCTATTTTTTAAACCATTAATAAAAATAGCATCAACTTCTTGCAAGATTTGTACTTTCTCAGGAGTAACATCTCCTAAGATTCTAATCCCTAAACCTGGCCCTGGGAAAGGGTGACGGCCTAAAATATTTTGAGGAATATTAAGAGCTTTACCTACTTCACGAACACCATCTTTAAATAACAAACGAAGTGGTTCAACAACTTGCAATTTCATAAAATCTGGCAAACCACCTACATTATGATGCGATTTGATTGTCACAGAAGGCCCTTTCACTGATACTGACTCAATAACATCGGGATAAATGGTACCTTGTCCGAGCCACTTTGCACCTTCTATCTTGTGAGATTCCGTATCAAAGACATCAATAAATGTTTTACCGATAGCTTTACGCTTTGCCTCTGGGTCAGTCAAGCCTTTTAGAGCATCGTAGAATCTATCTTTTGCATCAACGCCTACCACATTGAGACCTAAGCCCTTGTATGATTCTAAAACCTCTTCAAACTCACCTTTGCGGAGCAATCCATTATCCACGAATATACAGTAGAGGTTTTTACCAATAGCATGATGGATTAAAGTTGCCGCTACTGACGAGTCAACCCCACCCGAAAGCCCCATGATTACTTTATCATCGCCCAGTTTTTCTTTTAATTCTTGGATTGTAACCTCAGCAAATGAGTCGGGAGTCCAACTTTGCGAACATTCACAAATATCTACCACAAAGTTTTTGATAATGGTTTTACCCAATACAGTATGTGTTACCTCGGGGTGAAACTGGATACCATAAACTGGCTTTTCCCTATCGATCGAAACAAATTGTTCAAACTTGCTCTATCAGTTGCGCTCATGGCATTCAGAGAAAAACTCATTTCACGATGTATCGTGCCGCGATCCGTTATCAATCCGCCTGCCGATGTTCTTTGCCCCGTAGTGTTATCCACAAAAGCAACCGATGCTCCATAAGCAGCGCCGCGTTCAGGCTCCCAATATGTACCTGCAATAACCCTGCTCACCTCAATGTACCCATCTGGATTGCCTGCGCTGGTAAATGCAATCTCCATTCGACGTACGCCTGATGTTTCCGCGAAAAATGCCGCAACGTTCGATCCGCCGCCATAGGCAAAACTGGCAGAGCCGATTGAATTGAATCCAATCGGCGCATCATATGAGTAGTCAACATTGACCGGACCAGTATCGAGTAACAATGTACCGCCGCTTGTTGCGTCATACAAGGTGATTTGAAACGTTGATCCGGAGATTAAGTTTGTAAAGGCAAGAGCCACACCGCTTATTGTCTGCCCGGTTGACCAAGCTACCTGAAAAGCAGGATTGGTTAAGTTGGTCGTGCGGAACGTTTTGTTTTTGGTGTCGTTTCCCATGTTGGAT
>JALQYE010000256.1 GCA_023254245.1 Emticicia sp. | reverse complement strand
TGATGTCAATTTTCCTGAACAACGACAGTTTTTTTTAGAAAACTCCGACCTTTTTACGGGTTTTGGAAGCTATAATACCAATCCATTTGTGCCGCCATCAGGCACGCTTGGGCCAGCAGCTGGAAATCAGTTGGTTAGCCCGTTTTTTTCTCGACAAATCGGTATTAGTCTTGATACTGTGACTGGTACAAATGTGCAGAATAGAATTTTGTATGGTGCAAGAATTAGTGGTAAAATTGATGATAATTGGCGTGTAGGATTGCTCAATACTCAAACGGCTGCTGATGCTTTTAAAGGTACACCAAGTATGAATTATTCGGTAGCTGCTTTACAGCGAAAAGTGTTCGGACGCTCAAATATTGCCGCAATTTTTGCCAATAAACAAGTGTTGGGTAAAGAACTGGCGGGAATTAATGGCTATAACCGCGTGGCTGGATTGGAGTATAATTTGGCCTCGAAAGATAATCGTTGGAGTGGAAAGGTGTTTTATCATCAAGTATTTAGCCCAACGGTTATTGGAGAAAAATTTGCTCATGGATTTATGCTCAATTACAGTGTTCGGAAATTAATTGCTAAATGGTCGCATGATTGGGTAGGGAAGGGCTTCGATGCTGAGATTGGTTTTGTGCCGAGAAAGAACTTTTTCCATATAAACCCCACGCTTGGTTTTAATATTTTTCCTAAATCACGCACCTTTAACCGCATCAGTTATGGAGTTGCTTATGACCAATATAATCAACCTGGTTTGGGCGTGACAGACCGTCAAGCGGGGCCATTTTTATTGTTGGGTTTTCAGAATACAGCCAATATCTTGATGACGCTCAATCAAAATTATACTTATTTATTTAAAGATTTTGATGCTCTCAGAAGTAATAATAAATATCCTGTATTGAAAAAAGGAACAAGTTATACCTATTATAATTTTTCGGTTAATTACGTTTCTGATTTAAGAAAGAAATTGGCGATAGCTTTTCAGCCTTTGGTGGGGCAATATTTTGATGGAAATATTGTGAGCTTGGTTGGTACCGCTACTTATCGTTTTCAACCTTATGGGTTTTTATCGGTTAACTTTAGCTATAACGATATTAATCTTTCTACTGGTAAAAATAAAGTGTACTTAGTAGGGCCAAAACTTGACTTGACTTTCACGAAAAGTATCTTCTGGACGAGCTATGTGCAGTATAATAGCCAATTTAAAAACGTAAACGTAAATTCACGTTTACAGTGGCGTTTTGCTCCAGTATCTGACTTTTTCTTGGTTTATACCGATAATTATAACTCAGAAACTTGGATGCCAAAAAATCGTGCAATTTTGGCAAAAGTGACTTATTGGTTGAATCTTTGATTTTGGAGAAATTGGTTGTATAAACAGTCAAAAACTATTCATTGCCGTCGGTTTTAACCGACGGATACTTTTAATAAACAAAAATGGCTTTAGCCACACCATCTTTCGGATAGTTTAGGCTAAAGCCAAATATAATTTATTATTCTATTTATCCGTCAGTTAAAACTGACGGGGTCGCCCAGACGGCAATGAAGAGAGACAAGACTATAACAATGTTATCTTATGCTCAAAAGGCGTAATACCTGTCAAAAATACGTGCATTCCTTCGGTGCGGAGACTACCATAGTGTGAAGTATACATTTCGCCTTCGAGCCCACGAAGCCTTGAATGTTTGAAAGTTCCTTCTCCAAATTTGATGCTATCTTTTCCAAATTTATATTCACCCGTGCCGCTTTCGAGCGTATAATTATCGGGTGCGTCATCAAGCTTTTTCAAACCAATCAGTTCGCCACCCTCTTTGAAACAAAATTCAATCGTTACCCTTACGCCATCAGCACCTTTTACGGCAAAATTTAGTTCTGCACCGCCGTTTTTTTCTTCTACGCTGATAGTAGTTTCTATGTTCTTGATATTACTTTGCGGTCGATTCTCAAAATCCATTTTATTCCAAAAACGCCCATCGGTGCTTTTCGAGTGTTTATAATCTCCGTCGGCTCTCTTGAATTTAGCTGGTAGAGGCTGATAATAAGGAGCTTCTATTTTCTGACTAAGTATGTATTTATTACCTTCCCTTTTCAAGCCATCGCTTCTGAAATAGCCTGTGCTGAAGAAATCAGTCGAGAAACGCATATATTTTAAGATTGCTTCTCCTTTGCGGAAAGTAAAGAAATTGGCACTCGTCGAGCGTCCCGAACCAATGATTGTTGGTTTGTCAGTACCTCCAAAAATGGTCATGGTAGTGTCTTTTCTACGAATTCTGACCAAGTTGGTTGTCTTGAAAAACTGCTCAAAGTTTGTGTTCAAAATTGCGGGTTTGGGCAGTGGTTTACGTAATTCAGGGTCTTCGGTAAAGAATGCCAATAAATCGGGCATTGTTTTCTCGTCGAAGCCTTTGCTTTGCTCAATTTGCTTACTAATGGCGGCGAATTCAGCATTATTATCGTGCAGAGCCATGTGACGATAATCCAAATAAAACGGTAGTACATTCATGCCAATAAATTGGTCTTGGCGTCTCGAATCATTAGTTACAATTTCGCCGTTTGGCTCCATGTAATAATAAGTCATTCGAAGATTTTTACGCACATAATCGTATAGTTTTGGGCGTTTTAGTAGGCGAGCGACCGTAATTAGGCAATTATCAGTTACTTCTCCGTAAATCATACTTCGTTCGAGATAATGGCCATCTGCATCAATAAAGATATTCTCTGAAAGCCATTCATCAATCCGATTGACATATTTTTTATCGGGATACAAATCATTGATACGTGCTAATGCGGCCGAAATTACCCAACGGTGATTAGGTGTATGCACACCGCCCGTACGCATAGCTTCGCCAGCTTTCAAGATAAAATCTTTCAAAAGTGTTTTTACGTCCGAAAGAGCAGGCATCGTGAGCTTGCGTAAAATGACATCGGCAGCACAAATTGGCTCTAAAATAAAGGCAGTATCGGGTGGCGAAGCCAGATTTCCGAGGTCGAGCGTACCATCAGTTTTTTGATATTTAATCAGAAAACGTAATATTTTGGTCATATAAGGCACGAGAGTATCTTTCTGATAAAAGCGAGAAGTTGGCTCGGCCAATGCCGCTGAAAGATTAGCAAAATCGAAACCTAATCGACGACGAATCTCTGTTATTTCTGGCTCCAAAGCCTTTGTTAATTTGTCAACTTCTTGATTATTGGCTTGTACAACTTTTACAAAAAAATCATTATTATCATCAGCCCAAGCCAAATAGGGCGAAAAAGTAAGTAAAGTGCCAACTCCGAGGCATTGCTTCAGAAAAGCTTTTCGTGTAATATTTGACATACTTAGGGTTAAATTTTAGCTTGTAAAAGTATATGGAAGAGTGTTGGCTTTCAAATGATTTATTGCTCAAAATTGATACTTTCTTCAAACCAAAGTTTAAAAATGATTAAATTGTGGCCTTGAAAATCAATTACAGGAGCTAAAATTGCCATGATGGAACAGAAAATTTATAAAAATCCATATATTTCTTTATTGAAAACTGCTTGGAAATATGCCAAACACGAACGCAAACGATATTTATTTATTTACACCTTGTTTGCTTTGTCCAATGTGGTTTTTTCTCTCAATCCAATTCTATTTGGGTGGTTTATTGATAAAATTCAGCATGATTTTCAGCATACAATCAAATATACGGTTTGGTATGCTTTGGGTTATTTGGGACTAAAGCTTTTGGAGTGGGCGTTTCATGGCCCTGCACGAATCATGGAGCGACAATTAGCTTTTAATTTAAGCCGAAACTTCTTGCAAGAAATGTATCATCAGGCACTCCATTTGCCCGTAAAATGGCATCAAGACCATCATAGTGGTTCAACTATTAACCGCATCAGAAAGGCTTACGAAGCACTTAAAAACTTCTTTCAAAATGGCTTTATGTTTTTGCATGCACTCTCAAAGTTTGTGTTTTCGTTTGGAGCGATGCTGTATTTTTCGCCACTTTTTGGAGCAATCGGTATTTTGATTGGCATTTTTACGGTTTGGGTGATTTTTCAGTTCGATAAACCTTTCATCAAAACCCTCGATGAAGTCAACGAGAAAGAACACATCATTTCTTCTACACTTTTCGATAGTCTCTCGAATATAATTACCGTCATTACGTTGCGTTTGGAGCGAAGTATGGAGTCGGGTTTGATGGCGAAAGTGAAAGATTTGTTCCCACCATTCCGTAAAAATGTGGCGATAAATGAATGGAAATGGTTTACGGCCGAAATGCTTGTTGGACTGACTTACGTGGTGATAACCGTCGGATATGTCTATCAGAATTATGAGCCAAATAAGGTTTTTTATGTGGGTGGATTGGTTACACTGTTAGGTTTTGTGAATCAGTTTACGAGTGTTTTTCATGATGTGGCTTGGCAATATACCGAAATTGTTCAGTATAATACCGATGTACAAACGGCTCGCTCGATTGCTGACGATTATGCGAATAATCACCGAGCAGAAACAACCATCGCCCTGCCACAAAACTGGCAAACAATTTCGATTGATAAGCTTAGTTTTTCGCACCGAGATACGTATGATGAAGGCTATGCTCCGCAGAGTTTGCATGATAT
>JALQYE010000255.1 GCA_023254245.1 Emticicia sp. | reverse complement strand
GAAAAAGCTGCTGAATATAAAATTATGGTTGAGGCTCACGAACCTGTGCATCCCACGGGTTTACATCGTACATACCCAAACTGGTTGGCCAACGAAGCCGCTCGTGGAAATGAATTTAACAACGCTCCGAATCTCGGACTTGTACCAGAGCATGAGACTATCTTGCCTTTTACACGCTTGATGGGTGGGCCGATGGATTACACACCAGGGTTCTTCCACTTTCAGTTGAATCAATACGATGCCAGTCGCACGACTCGTGTGAAAACTACGTTGGCCAAACAATTGGCTTTGTATGTAACGATGTACAGTCCGCTACAAATGGCAGGCGATTTTCCAGAAAATTTTGATAAACATTTAGATGCGTTTCAATTCATCAAAGATGTGCCTGTCGATTGGGACGATACCAAAGTTTTAGAAGCCGAACCAGGAGATTTTATCACGACTGCTCGTAAGCAAAAAGGAAAAGAAAATTGGTTTATCGGAGCAATTACCGATGAAAATGCTCGAAAAACTACTATAAAACTTGATTTCTTAGATGAAAATGCTCGATATGAAGCAACGATTTATCAAGATGCCGCCGATGCCGATTGGAAAACAAAGCCTGAAGCATATAAAATTGAGAAGAAAGTGGTTACTAAAAAAGATGCTTTAAATTTGAGTCTTGCCAAAGGTGGAGGCTGTGCGATTAGTTTGATAAAACTTTAATATAGATTAATTTTTAGACTATTTTTGTGGATAAATAAACACCTTTACACCAAATAATCATCTGACCATGAAGAAGATTTCTCTTTTTATTCTGCTCGTGGTAGTGTCAGTTGCTTGCCGAACTGCTAAAACTACTACCAATAATAATTCAGATTCTCAAAACGAAATATCAGTCACATTCTTGCATTTAAATGATGTGTATGAAATATCACCTCTCGATAATGGGAAAGTGGGTGGTATGGCTCGTGTAGCAACTGTTCGACAAAATTTATTAAAAGAAAATCCAAATACCGTTACGGTTCTTTCGGGCGATTTTTTGAGTCCATCGGTAATTGGTACACTTCGTTATGAAGGCAAGAGTATCAAAGGAAAACAAATGGTTGATGTGATGAATGCTGTTGGAGTAGATTGGGTTTGTTTGGGTAATCACGAGTTTGATTTAGACCAAAAAGATTTACAGGAACGTATCAACGAATCGAAATTTAATTGGTTAAATACCAATGCCTTAGAAAAAGTAAAAGATGAGTACATACCATTTGGTAAAGTGGTTGATGGTGTAAAAGTACCTTTCTTGAAAACAACCATTTTGACATTCAAAAACGCCAAAGGCGATGAAGTAAAAGTAGGCATGTTTGGAATTTTATTGCCTTCAAATAAAAAAGATTTTGTATTGTACGAAGATTTCTTCGAGGCAGCCAAAAAGGCTTATGTTGAATTAGAGCCGAAATGTGATTTTGTGGTGGGTATCACACACATCAATAAAGTTGACGATATAAAATTGGCCGAAATGCTTCCAAATGTAAAACTGCTCATGGGTGGACACGACCACGATAACATGAAAGAGCAGATTGGAAATGTAGTGATGGCTAAAGCCGATGCGAATGCCAAAAGTGCTTATATCCACCGAATTACATTTAATAAAGTTACGGGTAAAGTAGATGTAAAATCTGAATTAAAGAAAATTGATAATACCATTGCTGACGAACCAACCGCTGCGGCAGTAGTGAAAAAATGGGAAGACATTCAAGATGGAGCTTTTAAAGCTCTCGGTTTGAATAAAGATGAGGTAATTGCCGATTTGAAAGAGCCACTTGATGGCCACGAGACCGTTGTGCGTAATATGCAAGGCAACATGGGAAGCATGATAAACAATGCTTTGTTGGCTTCATCACCCAATAAGTTTGATTGTGCTTTTTTCAATGGGGGTTCGATTCGCATTGATGATAATGTGTCAGGAAAACTCACGCAGCTTGATGTACTTCGTATTTTGCCTTTTGGTGGTAAATTAGTCGAAGTAAAGCTTCGTGGACGACTATTGGAAAGAGTCTTACAAACGGGTTTAGAGAATAAAGGTAGTGGCGGATATTTGCAATGGGAGAAAATTGCTTACGATGAGGCCAAGAAAGAATGGAAAATTGATGGAAAGCTTTTAGACGTAAATCAAGAATACAACATCATCACGAGTGATTTTTTGTTTTCGGGTAAAGAGCGTAATTTAGGTTTTTTCTCCAAACAAAATCCTGATGTGATTTCGGTGGTTGATACCTTTCCAGAAAATGATGTGAGAAACGACATTCGTAAATCTGTCATTGCTTATTTCAAGAAAAAATAATTAAAAAAATAGCCTATTCAGTAAAATACCGACTGAATAGGCTTATCATCATGCGAATTTTTGCACTGACATTGGCCGTATTATTTTGTGCATTTTTAACAAATGCACAAAATAGCTTTTCGTTTCTGAATATTGCTAATAATGCTCGTGTAAACGGATTGGGAGGTATCAATGTATCGGTAGTTGATAACGACATCAACCTTTTTTCGTTTAATCCAGCTCTTTTAGATTCTTCGCAGCGTGGCCAAATCGGTTTGAATTTCTCTCCATACTTAGCTTCGAGTAAGTTTCTTACGCTCAATTATTCGCCCAAATTTAAACAGAGAAATTTGGCAGGGAATTGGGCAGTTTCGTTGCAAAATCTGAGTTATGGTACTTTTCAGGGGGCAGATGCAGTGGGAAATCTGACAAACGAATTCTCGGCTAACGATTTTTCATTGGGTATAACATATTCACGGAAAATCAATTATATTAGTTTTGGTATTACCTCAAAACTTGTGGCTTCTACACTCGAATCATATAGTTCAGTTGCTTTTCTAACTGATTGGGGAGGTACTTTTAAACACCCAAAACACGATTTTAGCTTCGGTATTGTTGCCAAAAACGTGGGCTTTGTACTAAAAAGTTACGGCAATATTCGTCCAGATTTACCATTCGATTTGCAAATAGGAGCATCGTTTAAGCCTCAATATATGCCCGTTAGGTTTTCCTTTACTGGTCACCATCTTTACGTTTTCGACATTGCTTACAACAACCCAGATTTCAATTATACTTTCGATGTACAAGGAAATAAGGTAGCGAAGAAAGTCTCGGTTGCGGATAAAATTTCTCGACATTTTGTTATCGGAGCAGAATTACTCATTCATAAAAATTTCAATATACTGCTTGGATATACTTTCCTTCGTCGAAAAGAGTTGATAGTCAATGCTTTAGGTGGAAGGGCGGGCTTTTCTTTTGGGGCAAATCTACGTCTAAAACGAGTTGATTTTTCGATTTCTCATAGCATCTTTACAACATCTAAAGGTCAAACAACCTTCACACTCAATTGGCGGAAATAAGAGTTAGACTCTGTCTAATTGTCGATAAATAATGACCAATTATCGAATAAATACCCTAACTGAGCCTATCTGTCGATTATTTGCTGCAAAGGGTATAATAGTAATTATTTCTTAATTTTTGATAATTAATTTTGGTCTGTAAAATAAATTTTTAAAGTCAAAAAATTAAGAAAAATGATAAAATTGATTTTCACTTTGCCACTTATATTGATTAGTTTATGGGTCAATTTTTCAATTAAAGAAGATAACCCAGTGCCCCAAATGACGATGTGTATGGCCATGCCCACTGATGGGGCTGAGTCAACTTCACCAGATAATTCCTACAATTCTTTTGAAAACGATACAACCAAAGCCTATACAATGCCTTTACTTGCCCGAACACCAAAAGGTGAAGTGATGCTTTCGTGGACAGAAAAAGACCTACAAGGTATAACTTCTTTTTGCGTAGCCTTTTCGAAAGATAATGGTAAGACTTTTGGCGAAAAGAAAACTATTTTTAGTGGTGCAGGTATTGGTAATAGTCGCATGATGCGTGCAAGGGTGCTTGCAAAAAAAGATGGAAGTTTAGTTGCTATTTTTACGAATAGTGCCGCTTCGCAACCTGCTGGCGGTGGTCGAGGTGGGCGTTCATCAAATATTATGTACAGTATATCGAAAGATATGGGTACTACTTGGACAGCCCCTGCTCCAGTTGATTCTGACCCAAAACAAGGTATCGTAAGGGGCTTTTTTGATGCTATTGTAATGCCTAATGATGAAATTGCGGTGGTGTATTTAAAAGACGTAGCCAATAGCACAAAGCATGAAGAGCGTGACTTGCGTTTAGTTATAACCAAAAATGGGGAAATGCAGCCCGAGAGGCTCATCGACCCTGTAGTGTGCGACTGCTGCCCAATTAATTTATTGGTTGATGCAAATGGAGCTTTAAACGTAATCTATCGTGACAACAACGATAATATCAGAGACATGGCTCGTATGGTTTCAACCGATAATGGTGCTACTTTCTCAAAGCCCGAAATTATTCATAACGATGGCTGGAAAATCAACGGATGTCCGCACAGTGGAGCGGTTTCGAGTACTTACGGAAAGTCGGCTTTGGTGGCTTGGTTTTCGGGGGCAGAAACCGAAACAGGCGTAAGATTAGCTACTCGTGAAGGCAAGAAATTGTATGTTTTGGAAGATGCTTCGGCTAAAAATCCATACTTGGTAGATTCTCC
>JALQYE010000254.1 GCA_023254245.1 Emticicia sp. | reverse complement strand
AATATCCACCTTACGAGTCGGCTTTGGCAGGTAAAATGGTTGATGTGGTAAAGTACGAAAAACTTGATTTGCTACATGTGCATTATGCAATTCCACATGCTACATCGGCATTTTTGGCCAAACAAATTTTGAAATGTCACGGCATTAATATTCCTATCATCACGACCTTACACGGCACTGATATTACGATTGTGGGAAAAGATGCCTCACTCGAACCAGTGGTTACTTTCAGTATCAACGAATCGGATGGGGTAACTACTGTTTCGGCCGATTTAAGAAAAGATACCTACGACGCATTTGAGATAAGAAAAGAAATAGAAGTAATTCCGAACTTTGTAGATTTAGAGCGTTTTAAAAAACAAAGAAAAGAGCATTTCAAACGCATCATCTGCCCTAACGATGAAAAATTGTTGGTGCATACCTCAAACTTCCGTCGAGTCAAGCGTATCGAAGATATCATGCAGGTTTTTGCAAAACTCAAAACGCATATTCCAAGTAAATTATTACTCGTTGGCGATGGCCCTGAGCGTGGCCCAATGGAACAACTCAGCCGAGATTTGAATATCTGCGATGATGTGCGTTTTGTTGGGAAACTCGATGCTATCGAGGAAGTGCTTTCGGTAGCTGATTTGTTCTTGATGCCTTCTGAAAAAGAGAGTTTCGGTTTGGCTGCCTTGGAAGCAATGGCTTGCGAAGTGCCTGTTATTTCATCAAATACAGGTGGTTTGCCAGAGCTAAACGTAAATGGTGTAACAGGCTTTTTGAGCAATGTGGGTGATGTAGATGATATGGTAAAAAATGCACTTTATATCTTGCAAGACGAAAATTTACCTACTTTCAAGGCAAACGCCTTGGCTCGTGCGAGAGAATTTGATATTACGAATATCGTTCCGATGTACGAACGCTATTATGAACGAGTTCTGGAGGGGATGATGGTTAGTTGAGGAATCAGCAGTTTTCAGTGGGTAATTTGCAGTAGTAGTTCTCAGTGGACAGTTCGCAGTTTTCAGTCCTCAATAAGTAGTTTTCAGTGTATTTGATAAATAAAAAAGTCCTCACATGATAGAAATCGTGTGAGGACTTTTTATAAATATTGATTGCAAACTGCCCACTGAAGACTGCCTACTGAAGACTCTTACAGAGCCGCTACGGTACGCTCTACAAACTTCGTCAAATCAGCACCTGTCAGCATTCCTTGTGCCAATAAACCTAAATCGTACAATTGCTTCGTTAATGCTTTTTGAGCATCGGTATCTTCGGTTTTTAGTAATTTTCCAATCAAACTATGGTTTGAGTTAATGACCACGTTGTTTGGCATTGGCATCGAGCCAAACATATCGCCTTGACCGCTAATGCGTTGCATATCTTTCCAACGACGCATAAATTCTGGTTGAACGATTGTTACAGGAATTTCATCAGCTGGAAGCGACTCCAGTTGAATTGTGTTTGCACCTGCTACTTCTTTGAATAATTCTTCTACTTTTTTCTTCTCGTCATCGTTCAAAACACTTTCGAGATTCAAGCCTTTATCAATCAATTTGTCGATGCTATCAGAATCCACACGCTTAAACGTTGTTTTTTCAAGTTTCGATTCTAAGGCATTGATAAAGTGAGCATCTAATGGCGAATCCATCACCAAAACATCGTATTCACGCTTTTTGGCCGATGCAATAAAGGCATCTTGTTGGTTTACATCGTTGGCATATAAGAATACTACGCTCTCATCTTTATTGGTCTGAATGGCCTGTACTTTATCACGGTATTCATCGAGTGTAAAATGTTTACCTTCAACGTTTTTCAACAAGATAAATTCTTTTGCACGGTCGTAGAATTTATCGTCCGATACAATTCCGTATTTCACGAACACACCCACACTTTCCCATTTTTCTTCAAAACCTGTGCGGTCGTTACGGAAGATTTCTTGTAATTTATCGGCTACTTTCTTCGTGATGTGTGAATTGATTTTTTTCACATTACCATCGGCTTGCAAATAGCTACGAGAAACGTTAAGCGGAATATCTGGCGAGTCAATCACCCCGTGAAGCATCTGCAAGAATTCTGGTACAACATCTTTCACATCATCAGTGATAAATACCTGACGGCTGTATAATTGTACTTTATCACGATTAAGCTGAAAATCTTTTTTGATTTTCGGGAAATATAAAACGCCTGTCAAGTTGAACGGATAATCAACGTTGAGGTGAATCCAGAAAAGTGGTTCTTCGCCAAATGGATATAATTCTTTGTAGAACGCCTTGTAATCTTCATCAGTTAATTCTGATGGAGATTTTGTCCAAATTGGGTTTGGATTATTAATTACTTTACCATCAAACTCGATTTCAACAGGCAAGAATTTAGCGTATTTTTCTAAAATTCCGCTGATTCTGAAGTTGTCTAAGAATTCTTCAGAGTCGGCCGCAATGTGCAAAATGATGTCAGTTCCACGTTCTGCTTTTTCGGCTTCGGTAATTTCAAACTCGGTGCTACCATCGCAAACCCAACGAGCAGGAGCATCATCACGGAATGATTTTGAAATGATTTCTACGTTTTCCGACACCATAAATGCCGAATAAAAACCTAAACCAAACTGGCCGATGATTTGATTCGTATCTGGGGTATCTTTGTATTTTTCTAAGAACTCTTTCGCACCCGAAAAAGCGATTTGATTGATGTATTTCTTAATATCTTCGGCACTCAAACCAATTCCTTTGTCAGAAATCGTAATCGTTTTTGCTTCTTTATCTACCGAAACTTTGATGGTCAAATCGCCTAATTCTCCATTAAACTCACCCATCGAAGCCAATTTCTTTAATTTTTGTGTGGCATCAACGGCATTTGAAACCAACTCACGCAAGAAGATTTCGTGGTCAGAATAAAGAAACTTTTTAATGATTGGAAAAATGTTTTCCGTGTTAATCGAAATTGTACCTTTTTCAGCTACCATGATATGTTTTAATGAATAATTTAAAATGAATAATGCAAATCAGACGTTTTTACAGGAAAAAGTCAGCGAAACCTATCTTATCAAAGGCTGTTCCAAAGCTCAAAAAACTGACAGATTGTCAGTTTATGAGTCAACAGTAGGCAGTCGATAGTCCACAACAAACCGTTCAAAAAGTGCCATTCAGAGCAAATTCATTCGCTAAACTTCATGTGTCATTTTACAGTTTTCCACAAACTCCCTAAAAAAATTATGTAAAGCTCTATACTAATTCTATACGAAATGATGTTTATTCGGGTAATTAGTTTTATTAAAACCAACCACAAAAACAACCGTGAAAAAATTTCTTATCATTTGCTCATTTCTTGCTATTGTTTCCGAATCTTTTGCACAAGCCGAATACCATACGCCATTCAGATGGGACATTGGTATGCACTATGCTCGCCCAAAAAACTACGGTTTTGGCTTGGGAATTTATACCGAACCTAAATATTTAGTCAACGATAATTTATCAGTAGGTCTACGTTTGGAAGGAACTGTGCTGGGCCGACTCAAAGTAAACGCATCATCGGATAATGGTGGTTCACTCGGCTGGGTTAGTTCGCTTTTGGCTATCTCAGATTATCATATCGGCGAGGGTCATTTCCGCCCAACCGTTGGGCTTGGAGCGGGCCTCTATCGACCAACGGCGGCATCGTATAGCCAAGGCGAGATGTATCCTGATATTGCTCGTGGAAGCAAATTTGGCGTTTCGCCACGCATCGGTCTTGACTTATGGCATTTTAGATTATCGGCTGATTATAATTTTATTTTTGGTCAAAGAAACTTAATTGACGGGCAAAAAATCGACCTCAACCAAAATCACCTAACCATCAAAATGGGTATTTTCTTCGGTGGCGGTTTGAGACAGGAATAGGCTTGATAATTAGTTATGACTCTTCGTTTTCAGTCTAAAATGTGGCATATTCTTAAAGATGTGCCACTTTTTTTATTCCTTCCACCAAAATGGTTTTTGTAGGGTTCGAGAGGGGCCTTCCATACATTCGGCAGTAGCTCCAAACCGATTCGGATTTGGCTTTCTTCCGAGCAACCCAATCGGATTTGCTTTTCCTTGTGCATTTTCTCGGCTAAGCCAATAATTGATAGTACTGGCACTCCCTACCATAAAAAAGCCTACAACTGGCTCAGCTGGATTAGTAAGATTCCTTACGTTTCCTACAATGGCCGCAGGTGGCGTATCAACCAGCGTGCCTGTACGTTCGGTTTGCTCAGAAAGTGTTTTTAAAAACCTATATGCTTCCCCTGAAATAGCCAACTGTTTGATTTCGACCAATGCTCCACCGTACTGATAATAAGGAATTTGAGCTACGAGTTTATTGTAAACAGGCTTTCCATTGGAATAGATATCACTAAAAATATTCCAAGTGTCATTGCGTAAAATTTCCCAGCAATTTTGTCGGCAATAATAATCGACCGAAAACTCGGTGTGACACACAAATTGGCGTTCCCAAAGTGTCCACGACCATGTATAATAATTTTGTTCATTGGCAGGGTCTTGAAAATCGACATATAAATTATTAGCAGGAATCTTCTTTGTGCCATTATCAATACCTTCTGTCGCAAACGTATTATAAAGTCGGTCAACTTTCACTCCTTTTGGCATTATCTGTTCGGTTGATTCATAGTTTGTACCGTCTGGTTTCTGAAAGATTAACTGAT
>JALQYE010000253.1 GCA_023254245.1 Emticicia sp. | reverse complement strand
ATGCCCGCCCTCGAAGCTGCTAAAGTTGGTTTTGAAAAAATGAAGGCTTCGGTTGAAAAAGCTGTGAGGTGAGTTTTCATTCTTGTTATACATTTCCCTTTATTTTGGTTGAGATTACAAATCTCGGCCAAAATAAAAAATTGTCATTTAACTATATTGACAGTTAAAATCAATTACTATATTTGCGAAACTTGGCCTTAACTAATATACTCAATTACGATGAAAAAACTGTACACTTTTTTAGTTCTTTTATCTATCTTACTCATCACTTTTCTTGTATATAGTAATCACTTCAATAATGCCTTCCACTTTGATGATTTTCATACAATAGTTGATAATCTCTATATTAGAGACTTAAAGAATATTCCGAGTTTTTTCTCAAATGCCCAAACCACCAGTACTTTACCAGCTAATCAAGCCTACCGACCTGGGCTTACAATGCTCAATACCATAGACTTTTATTTAGCAGGCAAACTTACTCCCGAACCTTTCATGTTTCATGTAAGTATCTTTTTGGGATTTCTTGTTTTGGGAGTTCTATGCTACTATATCTTTTTGTATTTATTGCAAAATAGCCTTTCAAATACACTAAATAATAATATTGCCCTATTTTCAACTGCTTGGTTTTTGCTACACTCAGCCAATGCCGAAACAATTAATTATATAATTGCTCGCTCAGATTCATTTTCGACCCTAACTATCGTTTTCTCCTTTATCCTTTATTTTTACCTTCCAAAAAGTCATAAATATTATCTTTATTTCATTCCTGCTTTTCTTGGCTTTTTTGTGAAAGAATTAACCATGATGTTTATTCCTCTTTTGGGTGTTTATAAACTACTTTTTGAGCAAAATCTTTCCGTGAAACAATGGTTTTCGGGCAAAATATTTACCGTTATAAAGCAAGTGGCTATTCCTTTGGGGTTATCAATTGCTTTATTTTTATTCTCACGGACTAAAACTCCTGCTCATTGGGATTCTGGAGGAGCAAGTACGCTTCAATACCTTTTTACTCAACCTTTTGTAATGTTCCACTATGCTTATAATTTTATTTTACCAATAAACTTAGTTGTTGATTCCGACTGGAACATAATTCCTTATACCGATGATAGAGGGCTGGCTGGTATTTTGTTTGTTTTTGGGCTTCTAATAATTGCCTACCGATGTTCGTTTGAGGTCCAGAAACGACCTATTACCTTCGGAATTTTATGGTTTTTTATAGCTTTATTACCCACCTCAAGTATCTTTTCTTTTGCCGAAGTACTGAACGACCACCGTACTTTTTTTCCTTATATTGGCTTGTTTATTGCTTGTGCTACTTTCTTTAGAAATAGTATCGTTGAGCATCGTTTATTAGAAAAAACTATCTCAAAATGGGCGATTATTACTGTAAGTTTTATCTTTTTATCGCTTCATGGTTACGGTACTCGTCAGCGAAATAAGATTTGGGCTACCGAAGAATCGCTTTGGCAAGAATGTACTATCAAAGCTCCTAATAATGGACGTGGCTGGATGAATTATGGCCTTGCCTTAATGCAAAAAGGCGATTATACCAATGCGATAATCTGTTTCCAGCGAACAATTACTATTTGGCCCGAATATGCCTACGGATACATTAATATGGGTATTGCTAAAGGTATCTTAAACGATAAAGTGGCAGCTGAAGCAAACTTTAAAAAAAGCATTGAACTTAATCCAAATGTACCTGAGGCTTATAGCTATTATGCTCAATTTTTGATGAGTGCTGGAAGAATTGATGAAGCCAAAACTTTTCTTGCAAAAGGGTTAAGTTTAAGCCCTAATCACCAAAAACTACTTGAAATGCAAAAAACTTTGCAAACTACTCCTAATGACTTTACAGCAATAACGACTATTAATCCAACGCCTGAAAATTATCTTAATTTAAGTCTTCAATATTATAATAAAGGTGATTTTAAGAAGTGTATTGATGCTGCCAAAGAAGCCTTAAAACTTCGCCCTGATTATGACCTTGCCTTTAATAATATTTGTGCGGCATATAACAGATTGGGTGATTTTGAGAAAGCTATTGAAATAGGAGAAAAAGGGTTAAAAATCAATCCAAATAATCAACTCTTGAGAGGAAATTTGGCAGAATCGTATCAGAAGAAAAAATAAGCATGAAAATTTTAGGATTTAATAGCTACGGACACGATTCGGCAGCGGCCCTACTAATCAATAATGAAATTGCGTTTGCCGTTGAAGAAGAAAGACTCAACCGAAAAAAACACGCAGGAGGATTTCCCGAAACAGCCATTCGTGCTTGTCTCGACTACGAAAACCTTAGTATTGATGACCTTGACCACGTAGCTTTTTTTTGGAATCCTACGATTTCCTTATCAAAAATACCAGTTTATTTACTCAAATTTTGGGATAAAGTACCTACGCTTTTAAGAGAGCAGCGAAGTTTTGAAGTAGAAGAAAATTTAGGAATGTTGAACTATCTTTTGGATATGTATAAACTTCCGAAAAAATTAAAAGAAACCTTCCAAGCACAAAATACTAAGTTTAAATTTCATTTTTTAGAACATCACCTTTGCCATGCTGCAAGTGCGTTTTTCCCTTCTCCTTTTGAAGAATCAGCAATTTTGACGATTGATGGGGCTGGAGAATGGGCCACCACTCTATTGGCTCAAGGTAAAGGCAATAATATTAGTAAAATTCAAACCGTCAATACACCTTATTCTCTGGGAGCTTTTTATCAAGCCGTTTCGATTCATTTAGGTTTTAAACTCATTGAAGGCCCAGGCAAAATGATGGGTTTGGCATCTTATGGCAAGCCCGATGGAAAAGTTTATGAGCAAATGAAACAGCTCTTTCGATTAAAAGATAATGGTGGATTTGACTTTGACATGAGCTATTTTTCTTACCACTATACCAGAAAATCGGGAGTGAGTGAGAAGTTTACGAAGTTATTTGGCGAATCGAAAAAAGAAGGAAAAGACTGGTCAGAGCATGAATTAGAAGTAGCAGCAGCGGCACAACACATAGTAGAAGATGTGGTAATGCACATGGCTAAGCACCTAAAAAAAGTAACAAAAAGCGATAATTTGTGCATGGCAGGCGGTGTTGCTTTGAATAGTGTTACTAATGGGATTATTGCAAAATCAGGTTTATTTCGAGATATTTTTATACAACCTGCTGCTGGCGATTCGGGTACGGCCATTGGAGCGGCTTTATTGCTTAATCATCAGAAACTAAATCGTCCGAGACAAATTCAAAAAACAGCTTTTTTAGGGCCTGAATATGATAATGAAGCATGTTTAAAAGCTATCCAAGACGCTGGCCTTCCATATAGAATTGCAGGCGAGGAAATTTATAATTTCACTGCTGAAAAACTGATGCAGAATAAAATTATAGCGTGGTTTCAGGGTAGAATGGAATTTGGCCCAAGAGCATTAGGAAATAGAAGTATTTTGGCTAATCCGATGGATAAAGACATGAAGGATATACTCAATAAAAGAGTTAAATTCAGAGAAGCTTTTCGTCCTTTTGCAGCGATAGTTACCGAAGAAGATTGTGGAACTTTTTTCGACCATGATTACCCCAACCCCTATATGTTGTTGGTTTACAATGTTCGAGAAGAATACCGTAGCATTATGCCCTCATTGACACACGTTGACGGTACGGTGAGGATTCAAACGGTGAATGAAAACGAAAATGCTCCAATGCAAAAACTTTTAAAAACTTTTGAGTCTATAAGTGGCTATCCTGTCTTGATTAATACGTCGTTCAATATTAAAGGCGAGCCAATTGTTTGTACTCCACAAGATGCCGTTCGTTCGTTCGCCAATGCTGATATGGATTTTTTAATTTTGAATGATATTATTGTTTGGAAATAAGGAACGGATATTTTGTAGGGGCGTATCGCATACGCCTATCATAAACGCCAATTTTATCCAACACGTGAGCGTATTCATAATTTACACATCTATTTTCTCTAAACTTTCTCGAAATGAATGCCATTTTTGAGGCATCCTATTTTGCTCTAAAGTGGTATCAATAAACTTTGAGGTGAGTAAGCCTATGAGGTTGTCTTTGTTGATAGGTGGTTTAGGAAATACATTTAAAAATGATACAATAATCTTCATCAACCAAATTGGTACTGGTAGAAAAAATACACTTTTTTGTAGCTTTTGAGCAATTCTGACGATAAAATCTTTATAAAGAACTTTGTCTGAGTGGGCAATGTGAAAGATACCTTTTGATTGGTTTTCCATTAAAAAAATGCTTGATTCGACCAAATCTTCAAGCAAAACTGTTTGAATAATTTGTTTTCCTCCATTCAATAACGGCACAAATTTAGTTTTTGAAAGTTGTGTTTTTAGCCTACCAAACAAGCCACCATTACCTAAAACCAAGGCGGGCCGAATAATCAAATCTTCTTCGAAAAATTTCTCTATTGCCAGCTTACATTTGCCATAATATGATTCTGTAACTGGAGTTGCCGCTGCAAAACTTGATATAAAAATATAGTGTGTTAAATTTAATTTTTTCAGATTTTCGACCGCAAAAATATTTATATCAACTCCATTGCGTTCCTGTTTCTCAAACTGAAAAGCTAAATGAATACAAATATCAACATCTTCAAATATAGTAGTATCTAAATCATCTTCTAAATGATATAAATGATAAGAAACACCTTGTTGCTTA
>JALQYE010000252.1 GCA_023254245.1 Emticicia sp. | reverse complement strand
CTGCTATATTGGCCAATGCCAACCGAATTCCGAACCTTGTAGCTATTCTACTGGCTTCTATGCCTCAAGAACACGAACGTTCGGCAGGTTTATGGCATTCAGAATGGGAGGTTCTAACCAAAATAATGATGCTTACGGCAGGAAGTATCGAAAAAACTATCGAACTGATTTCGGGCTTGGAAGTGGACGAAAAACGAATGCTTCAAAATCTCGAACTAACCAAAGGCTTAATTTACGCCGAGAATGTTTCGTTGGCTTTAGCCACAAAAATAGGTAAAATTAATGCCCACGAATTAGTTGAAAAAGCTTGTAAATCAGCCATTTCTCAGCAAAAGCATTTAAAAGAAGTGTTAGAAGAAATGAATGTAGATTTACCAAATTTAGAGGAATTATTCAAAGCCGAAAACTCGATTGGCAATAGTTTGGAGATAATTGACGAAATACTAAAATGATAATGAACTATAAAATACAAGGTGCACCAAATAGCCCCGTACTGATTTTTTCTAACTCTTTGGGTTCGGAAATGATGATGTGGAATGAACTAATTCCCTATTTATTACCCTATTTCAGAGTTTTGCAATATGATACTCGTGGACATGGAGGTTCAAAGAATAATATCAGTACAGATGGATATACAATCGAACTTTTAGGCAATGACATAATAAATTTAATGGACGAGCTCAACATCGAAACTGCCTATTATTGTGGGCTTTCGATGGGTGGATTAATTGGTCAATATTTGGGTATAAATCACCCAAATCGCTTTAAAAAGATTGTTTTGAGCAATACGGGAGCAAAAATCGGAAATGACGAACGTTGGAATAGTCGTATTGAAACCATTTCAAAAAATGGTATGCAAGCCATCGTTGATGATACGATGGAACGTTGGTTTACCGAAGATTTTCGCAAACAAAACCCACAAAGAGTGGCCGAAACACACGCCATGTTTTTGCGAAGCGATGTACAAGGTTACTCAAATTGTTGTTGTGCCATCCGTGATGCCGATTTCAGAAATCAATTACAAAACCTAAGTGTTGAAACTCTGGTAATCACAGGTGATGAAGACCCCGTGACTAACGTCGAACAAGCAGAGTTTTTGGTTGCTAATATTCCGAATGCTCAATTAAAGGTTCTTCATGCCCGCCACTTAGCTGCCACCGAACTGCCGAAAGAATACGCCCAAGCTTTAATAATTTTTTTTGTAGGCGAATTGACTTTTGACAAAGGAATGCACGTCCGTCGAACGGTTTTAGGTAATGCCCACGTTGACCGTGCAAATAGCAAAATCAATGAATTTAATGCTGATTTTCAGTCGTTTATAACCAATTATGCGTGGGGAGAAGTTTGGACAAGACCCAATCTTTCAAAGCACAACCGTAGCCTAATTACAATGGCAATGTTGATTGCCTTGAACCGCCAAACTGAGTTTAAAATGCACGTTAGAGCTGCATTTAATAATGGTGTTACGGTTGCCGAAATCAAAGAAGTAATCATGCAATCGGCTTTATATTGTGGCTTGCCAGCCGCCAACGAAGCCATTCACGCAGCCGAAGAAGTATTCAAAGAATTAGGAGTCAACATTTTATAAACAGAACAATTTCACAATGAAAACCATAAACACCCAAGTTGGAATTATCGGTGCAGGCCCTGCTGGGCTTACTTTGGCCTTGATGCTACAAAAGCAAGGGATAGAAAGTATAATTTTAGAAAATCGTAGTCGTGAGTACGTAGAAAACAGAGTTCGTGCTGGGCTTCTGGAGCATAATACTGTCGAAGTTTTTGAAGAATTGGGCGTAGCTGACCGCCTTCACCAAGATGGTTTGGTGCATCATGGTTGTTATATCGCCTATAATGGTGTTACACAACGCATTGATTTTCAAAAACATACACAAAGAGAAGTAACTATTTATGGCCAGCAAGAAGTTGTGAAAGATTTGATACAAGCGTGTTTCGATAGAAATATTACAATCATTTTCGAAGCAGATGCTACTCAAATCAATGATTTTATGACCGAAAAGCCCAGTATTTCGTTTACTTACGGTGGAGAAAATAGCACTCTAAATTGTGATTTTGTAGCAGGAACTGACGGTTTTCATGGTTTAGCTCGTAAAACCTTACCCAAAGAAACTTATAATGAGTTTAAGATTGAATATCCATTTAGTTGGCTGGGCATCTTGGCTTACTCAAAGCCGAGTTATGATGAATTGATATATGCTTTTCATCAAGAAGGATTTGCTCTGGCAAGCATGCGTTCTGAAAAGGTTTGTCGCTTGTACTTACAAGTTCCTAATGATGAAAAAATCGAAAATTGGTCAGATGAACAAATTTGGGCTGAACTCGAAAATCGTCTGGGTATTGAGCTTGACAAAGGAGAAATTTTTGAAAAAGGAATTACGCCAATGCGTAGTTTTATGATTGATAATCTGCAAGCAGGTCGCTTATTCTTGGCAGGTGATGCCGCTCATATTGTGCCTCCAACGGGTGCGAAAGGCTTAAATTTAGCAGTAGCCGATGTAAGAAATTTAGCAAAGGGAATCACCGATTTCTACAAAAATGGAAGCGAAGAATCACTTAATAGTTATACAAAAAAGTGTGTGGCGAGAGTTTGGAGGGTGCAAGATTTTTCGAATTTCATGACTTATCTATGTCATAAACAAGCTGAAAATGGTAGTTTTGAGCAATTATTGCAAAAATCAAAATTTGATTATTTAAGAGTCTCAGAGGCATATCAAAAAACCATTGCCGAAAACTATGTAGGTTTGCCGTTTGATACTTTTGAGTAAACTGTGGAGCAAACTTTCAGTTCGCATATTACTTATTAATAGAATCTAAAAAAACTAAATGAAACAAGTTCCGATAATAGATTTACACACTGCCGCTTCGATGGTCAAAGATGGCGATGTTTTATTACAAGGCGGTTTTGGGATGACAGGAAACCCCGTACACTTGATGCACGCTTTGGCTGAAACAGGCACTAAAAACCTAACTTTCATAGGCAATAATACTGGGGAACCAGGTTTAGGCGGAGATAGACTTCTCGCAAACGGGCAGCTAAAGAAAGTAATAGGCTCTTTTTTCACTTCAAACCCCAATGCCGTAAAAGCCGTGCAGGCAGGTTTAGTTGAAGCTGAACTTTTACCACAAGGAACATTGGCCGAAGCTATTCGTGCGGGTGGTGCAGGTATCGGAGGTTTTTATACGCCAACATCGGCAGGGACAAAAATTGCCGAAGGCCGAGAAACCAAAGTGATTGATGGCGTAGAACAAGTTTTTATCAAAGGAATCAGAGGAAATGTGGCATTTATTCGTGCTTGGCGTGCTGATACCGCAGGAAACCTTCAGTACCGTCTGACCGAAAATAACTTCAATAAAGCCATGGCAACGGCTGCCGATTTGGTCATTGCCGAGGTGGAGGAAATCGTGCCAGTTGGCGAAATAGCTCCCGAAAACGTGCATACTCAAGGCTGTTTTGTTGATTATTTAGTGCAAGCAACCCTTACACTCGAAGATTTAGGCACATCTGCATCGGTTTCATCTTCTAAAAAAGTAGATGAGGTAAGAATGAATATGGCAAAACGTGCTTTGGCTGAACTGAAAAAGGGCGATGTAGTAAATCTCGGCATCGGAATTCCTACTTTGGTAGCAGATTTAATCACCGAAGAGCATGGCATTATTCTTCATACCGAAAACGGAATGTTGGGCGTAGGCCCCGTTCCAACGGATGGTGGTGGAGCAATGAATTACCCCGTAAATGCAGGGAAAATTCCTGTAACACCCTTGCAAGGAAGTAGCTATTTTGATAGTGCTGAGTCATTTGCCATGATTCGGGGCGGACATATAGATGTAGCCATTATGGGAGGCTTAGAATGTGACGAAGCCGCAAATCTTGCCAACTGGGCAGTACCAGGAAAACCACTTTTGGGAGTAGGCGGTGCAATGGATTTGGCCAAAGGAGCAAAACGACTTATCATCACCATGACGCACACTAATTCTGATGGTTCGCCTAAAATTGTTCCATCATGTGTACTTCCACTAACCGCTTCGGGAGTAGTAAGTATGATTATTACTGATTTGGCTGTTTTTGCTTACCCAGAAGGAAAACTAACTCTCATCGGATTAATGCCAAACGTAACTTTAGAAGAAGTAAAAGCTAAAACGAGTGCAGAGTTTGAGATTAAGTTAGATTAATAATTAATTTTAGAGAAGTAAATTCTGAGTAAATCAACGTTGGAACATCTGCGTTATCAGCACGGTCCGCCGTTGCGGTGCTAATTTTAAGTAGAAAATGAAAGAATCATATATCATAGATGCCATACGCACACCAATCGGAACTTTTGGTGGGAGTTTATCGCCCGTGCGTGCCGATGATTTGGCGGCAATTCCAATCAAAGAATTAATCAAACGCAATCCAAATATTCCACTCGAATCCATCGAAGACGTGATTTTGGGTTGCCACAACCAAGCTGGCGAAGATAACCGAAATGTGGCTCGTATGGCTTTACTTTTGGCAGGTTTACCTTATACCGTTCCAGGAGAAACGGTCAATCGTTTGTGTTCGTCGGGAATGTCGGCCGTTATCCATGCTAATCGTGCAATCAAAGCAGGTGATGGCGAAGTTTTTATTGCAGGAGGAATAGAACACATGACTCGTGGACCAATGGTGATGAGTAAATCTTCAAAACCATTT
>JALQYE010000251.1 GCA_023254245.1 Emticicia sp. | reverse complement strand
ATAAATGCTCGTAATACGAAGAAATCCATACCACCATGACCAGCATTTACGGCATCTTGCTCGAAGCGTTTCCAAAGTGGGTGGTCATATTCCTTTTGATAATCAGCAAATGGCTCCCAAGCATCATGCTTTTTAGAAACGCCTTCTAAATAAATCTGATTACCATCGTTCATCCAAATTCCTTTTGTTCCTTGAGCTCTGAAACCGAGTGAATATGGGCGTGGACTGTTTGTATCGTGAATAATGACAATGTTTTCACCGTTAGCACATTGGATTGTAGTTGTTACAATATCTCCGAGTTTGAATTTTACTTTTGCGTTTGGATGATTTTCTCCTCCATTTTCTACAATATAATTGTGCATACCACGAGATTTGGTGGCAATCGAAGTCAGATAATCAAATTTGTTGCCACGGTTAATGTCCATCCAGTGAGCAACAGGCCCGAGGCCGTGCGTAGGGTAGAGGTCTCCATTTCTATCGACCGAATGTTGGGTTCTCCAACGTGCTTCGCTAAACCCTTTTTCTCCAAACTCAACGCCTTTTCCGTAAGCTGATTTTCCATCATTTAATTTTACAAAACGCAAGTCATGTTGATAGCCGCAATGCCCGTAAAGCATTTCACCAAACATATTTTTGCGAACCATGTTCAGAACCGACATGATGTCACGACGATAACAAACGTTTTCAAGAATCATGCAGTGAGAACCTGTCTTCTCGTAGGTATCCACTAAATCCCAAGATTCTTGGAGCGTAACAGTTGCAGAAACTTCTACACCTGCATACTTTCCTGCTTTCATGGCTGCTACCGACATCGGTACGTGCCATTCCCAAGGTGTGGCAATAATGATTCCGTCGAGGTCATCACGCTTTACCATATTTTCAAAATCTCGTTCACCTTTGGTGTAAGCAACAGGTTCTTTTTTCTCAAATTTTTTAAAAATTTTGTTTGCCTCAGCAATTGAATTAAGGTCGATATCACAAATGGCAGGAATTTCTACATCTGAGCGATAAAGTGCTTGCTGGAGGTGAGTACGTCCACGAAGTCCGACCCCAATAAAGCCAAGTCTTACTTTTTTATCTTCTTTTAGATTTTGTTTTTTTACAATAAATGGAATGCTTGAGGTTGCCAAGCTGGTTGAAAGGAAATTTCGACGGTTCATATTCAGGTTGGTTTGAAGATGGTATTGCAAACAATTATGTTGATTGATGTTTCAAAGATAAAATAAAAAATTTTTATAGCTATAATGATTAATAAAAAATATATTCTTATTTTGTTTGAATAGATAAAAAATATTTTAATCTACTTAACTCAAAAATCAAGGTAAATATTTTTTTTGAAAAAATCTTGAACAAAATAAAAATACCACTTGTTAATACATTTGAAACTGTTTCTTTAGAACGATTTAACCACCGTTCGGTAGCCTACAAGTGTTGTACACAACCTTTGTAATGACTGTTTGGCTAACAATTTAATTCATTTTTAAACATCTAATTTGGAATATCAAAAAAAGAGAGTTGCGGTGTTGCGTAAAGAACACTTCAATGCGGCTCATCGTCTTCACAATCCTGAGTGGAATGCGGAAGATAATGCCCGAATTTTCGGAAAATGTAATAATCCGAATTTCCATGGGCATAATTATGACCTGATTGTTCGACTGTCGGGTGAAGTTGACCCAAAGACAGGTTATGTTTTCGACATGAAAATTTTAAGTGATTTAATCAAAGAACACGTTTTGGATAGATTTGACCATAAAAATCTAAACTTAGACGTCGAAGAATTTAAAGAACTAAATCCATCGGCTGAAAACATTGCTATTGTGATTTACGATATTTTACGAGAAAAAATATCGCATGATTATGATTTGAAAATTACACTTTTTGAAACTGAACGAAACTATGTCGAATACCCAATTTAAAGAAAAAACTTTTGTGAACGATTTATTACTCGACGACCAAGACCATCCGTTTACTAAACTCGAAACGCCACTTCGTGAAGATGCTTTTGATTTAAACGATGACGAAAAAATTGAAATAATTGAGAAGCATTTCAAAGAAATTATGCTGACGCTCGGCCTTGACCTACAAGACGAAAGTCTTCGTGGTACACCAAAGCGTGTAGCAAAGATGTATGTAAAAGAGTTGTTTTCTGGACTAAATCCAGAAAATGAGCCAGCAATGACGCTCTTCTCCAACGAGTATAATTACAATGAGATGTTGGTTGAGAAGAATATTCAGTTTTATTCATGTTGCGAGCACCATTTCGTACCAATCGTAGGAAAAGTACACGTAGCATATATTTCAAATGGTAAGGTAATTGGTTTATCGAAATTGCACAGAATCGTGAATCATTTTGCTCGTCGCCCACAGGTGCAGGAGCGTATGACAATTCAGATTGGGAATGCCATAAAAAATGCTTTAATGACCGACGATGTGGCAGTTTATGTAGATGCTGACCACCAATGTGTTTCCTCTCGTGGTGTGAAAGACCAAACGAGTTCAACCATTACCTCATTTTATAGTGGTGCTTTCAATAAGGAGGAAAAACGTAGCGAGTTTTTGAAAGTGTTGAGTATTTAAGTTATGAATAAAGTTTCTTTGATATAGTTGAAAATGGATAATTGATGGCTATCGAAACAATTTAACAAGCATTCAGTTTAAAAATGTAGAGATAGAAACTTTCAATTATCCATTTTTCATTTATACATTATAGAAATGTCTTTTCAAGGAAAAAATTACCTTATTGTTGGAGCAAGTTCGGGAATCGGCTTAGCCCTTGCACAATCTTTAATAGAAGCGGGTGCAAATCTTTTTACAGCTTCTCGTACTCAACCCGATTTACAATCTACACATATTGCTTGGGATGCAGCAAATCCTGATAATCAAGTTTTTAGTTCACTTCCTGCCACACTCGATGGTCTTGTTTACTGTCCAGGAACTATCAATCTAAAGCCATTTAATAGATTTACGAGCGAAGATTTTCAAAAAGATTTTCAAATAAATGTTTTGGGAGCTATTAATGTGATTCAAGCAGTTTTATCAAAACTAAAAGCCGCTGGAAATTCTTCAGTTGTGCTTTTTAGTACTGTTGCTGTACAAACTGGAATGGGCTTTCATGCATCTGTGGCTGCATCAAAAGGAGCAGTAGAAGGTTTGACTCGTTCGTTGGCAGCTGAATATGCTTCTTCAAAAATTCGCTTTAATGCCATTGCACCATCACTGACAGATACGCCTCTGGCAAAAATGTTACTTTCTTCACCCGAGAAAATTGATGCCTCAAACAAACGTCACCCACTTGGAAGAGTAGGAACAAGTGCCGATATCGCTGCAGCAGCCAAACTTTTATTGTCGGATGAAGGCAGTTGGATAACTGGTCAGATTTTGCATATTGACGGTGGTATGGGTAATTTGAAATAAAATTTGTACCGATAAATATATTTTTAGCAAATTTTCCTTGTGATTTTACCATTTGTCAAGATTTTAGATTAGGTTGCTACTTTCAAAGTACATTTGACCATTCATTTAACTAAAACCGTAAACACAATGGGAGCAATTTTCTTTTTAGTATTTGCCGTAGTTATTCTTTATTTATCAGTTGTTATCGTTCAACAAGGCAATGTGGCAGTTATTACTGTATTCGGAAAGTATAGCCGAATTATGATGCCAGGTTTGAACTTCAAAATTCCGTTTATTGAGTTTGTATTCCGTACAATTTCTATTCAGAATCGCTCAGCCGAATTGCAGTTTCAGGCAATTACAAACGACCAAGCAAATGTGTATTTTAAGGCAATGTTGCTTTACACGGTGCAAGATAATACGGAAGAAAGTATAAAAAATGTAGCTTTCAAATTCATTGACCAAGCTAACTTCATGCAGGCATTGGTGCGTTCAATCGAAGGTTCGATTCGTAGTTTTGTGGCTACCAAAAAGCAAGCTGAAATCTTAGGTTTAAGAAACGAAATCGTCACTGACGTAAAGGCAAACCTTGACCATATTTTGAATGGTTGGGGCTATCATTTACTTGATTTGCAGATAAACGACATTACGTTTGATGAGGAAATTGTAAAGTCAATGTCAAGAGTGGTTGCTTCAAATAACCTTAAAGCAGCTGCCGAAAATGAAGGTCAAGCATTATTGATTACAAAAACAAAAGGTGCTGAGGCAGATGGTAATGCTATCAGAATTTCGGCCGAGGCTGAGCGTGAAGCAGCCCGTTTGCGTGGTCAAGGATTGGCTCAATTCCGTGAGGAAATTGCAAAAGGTATGGCAGTTGCTGCCGCTGAAATGGAAAAAGCTCATCTTGACCCTTCAATAATTTTGTTTTCACTCTGGACAGAAACCATTCGACAAGTGGCACAAGATGGAAAAGGTAATGTGATATTTATGGATGGTTCGGTTGAAGGATTTGATAAAACCATGAAGCAAATGATGGCTTTAAATCAGAATTCGGAGAATAAGCAGAAAGGTAAGTAAAACAAGCTTCTAACTTGTTGAAAATATTACATGAGCCACACTTTTTATAAAAGTGTGGCTCCTTATTTTTTACGCAATTAACATTTTATAGGTATCCCAAACCATTTTCAAGCCTACGCCAATAAAAACCAAACCCGATACATATTTAATATACAGTATAGTTTTATCATTCAAACGGCTTTTAATGCGGTCGGCAAAAATTGCGAAAGCCGATTCTACTACAAAAATCATCAAGATACAAGTGGTAAAAAAGAGCGTTTCGTCTAATAAATCGTACT
>JALQYE010000250.1 GCA_023254245.1 Emticicia sp. | reverse complement strand
GATACGATTCACAAAATCACGAGCGATACCTTCTTGGCGAAGTTCTTCCGAAATTGTAATATCTAACGCAACCGTTATTCCTTTATCAGAAGCGACTAACCAACCTGGAACATCTTCGGTTTGAATTTCAACGTCGGTTAAAGTAATTAGGAATTGAGAATTAGGAATTAAAAATTCACCTGTTTTTTCTAAAAGCTTTAAATCTTCATTCGTCATTGAAGCTATTCCATTCCCAACTTCTTTCATATCCTTACCATATTTCGGGCCGAGAGCTTTGAAGTTTGGTTTTACTTTCTTCTTCAAGATTCCTGAATCATCATCAATGTATTCGATGGCTTTGATGTTTACCTCCGACTTGATGATGTCTTCTACGTGGCGAATTTGCTCACGCGTGTTTTCTGATAAAACAGGAATCAAGATACGTTGTAAAGGTTGACGTACTTTGATTTTATGCGTTTTACGCAACGAGTGCACCAACGAAGAAACCGTCTGTGCTAAATCCATCGACGCTTCTAAGTCTTTATCAACCCAACTTGCATCATAAGCTGTCCAATCAGTAAAGTGAACAGAATCATGGCGAAGTGGTGTATTATTTGCCTTAGCTTCTTCACGAATCGAATCTGTTAGGCTCTTGTATAACCAATCTCCGTAAAATGGAGCAATTGGCGACATTAACTGAGCAACCGTAACCAAACATTGTTGAAGTGTTTCATAAGCCGCTTTCTTGTTTTCGGTCATTTCACCTTGCCAGAAACGACGACGGCACAGACGCACATACCAGTTAGAAAGTTGGTCACAAACAAAATCCTGCACCAAACGACCCGCTTTCGTTGGGTTATAATCATCGAATTGTTCGCCTACTTCTTTAATAAGCGTGTAGAGTTTCGATAAAATCCAACGGTCCATTTCTGGAAGATTAGCATAAGGCACTCTATCAGTTTCCGACATTCTATAATTGTCAAGGTTTGCGTAAAGTGCAAAGAAATTATAGGTGTTGGTGAGCGTTCCGAAGAATTTATTACGTACCTCAGTGATACCATCTAAATTAAAGCGAAGGTTATCCCAAGGTTCGGCGTTTGTAATCATGTACCAACGGGTTGGGTCGGCACCGTATTTACCCAACGTATCGAATGGGTCGATGGCGTTTCCAAGACGTTTCGACATTTTATTGCCGTTTTTATCTAAAACAAGACCCGTTGAAACTACATTTTTGAATGCAATCGAATCATACAACATGCCAGAAATAGCGTGAAGGGTAAAGAACCAACCACGAGTTTGGTCAACACCTTCGGAGATAAAATCGGCTGGGTAATTTGCGTCGAAAATCTCTTTATTTTCAAACGGATAGTGCCATTGAGCAAAAGGCATCGCTCCCGAATCAAACCAAACGTCGATTAGGTCAGTCTCACGTTGCATGAGTTTTCCACTGGCGGAAACCAAGAAAACTTCATCAACATACGGACGGTGCAAATCAAAGTTATTGGCATCGAACGATTGAAGGAATGAGTTATTTTTTGCTCGTTGCTCTTCATTCAACACATCATCTTTCAAGGCGTGCTTAATGCCATTTACGAGTTCTGACACCGAACCAATACACACTTCTTCGCCGTCTTCCGAACGCCAAATGGGTAGCGGAGTTCCCCAATAACGACTACGGCTTAAATTCCAATCTACTAAGTTTTCGAGCCAATTACCAAAACGCCCAGTTCCTGTACTTTCAGGTTTCCAGTTGATAGTTTTATTCAATTCTACCAACTTATCTTTCATAGCCGTTGTGCGAATAAACCAGCTATCGAGCGGGTAATAAAGCACTGGCTTATCTGTACGCCAACAATGCGGATACGTGTGTTCGTAACGCTGTACGTTGAAGGCCTTATTCTCGGTTTTTAGTTTAATCGCAATACGTTCATCAACCGAAAGGTATTTATCTCTGCCTTGTTTGATTCTTTCCGCTTCTTTCTCGTCATCGGTCAAATACGCTTCTTTCACATGCTCCAAAGCAAAATCAGTGATTTCTTTCACGAAACGTCCCTGACGGTCAACCACAGGCACCTCTTTTCCTGTTTCATCTTTCACCATGATTGACGGAATACCGTGTTGCTGAGCCACTCTAAAGTCATCAGCACCAAAAGTTGGTGAGGTATGCACAACGCCCGTACCATCTTCGGTAGTTACGAAATCGCCAATGATTACTCTGAAAGCAGGAGCTTCTGGCTGAACATAAGGCAACAGTTGTTCGTACTCAATTCCTTCCAAGTCTGAACCTTTGCACTCTGCAATGATTGTCCAAGGAATGATTTTTTTATCAGAAGACTCAAAACCTTCAAAATCTCCATCTTTGCCTTTCTCGGAGAAATACTTCCCGATTAGGTCTTTAGCCAACACTACATTTACAGGCAAATAAGTATATGGATTGAAAGTTTTCACCAATACATAGTTGATGTTTTTTCCAACCGTAAGAGCGGAGTTGGCAGGGAGCGTCCACGGGGTCGTCGTCCAAGCGAGTATGAAAACTTCTCCTTCACCTGCCTTAAACAAAAACTCCGATTTATGATTTTCAATTACCTTGAATTGGGCGGTCAAAGAAGTATCTTTTACATCTTTGTAGGTTCCTGGCATATTCAATTCGTGCGAACTTAGTCCTGTTCCTGCCGCTGGCGAATAAGGTTGGATTGTATAACCTTTATAAAGTAATCCTTTATTGTAGAATTCCTTTAATAAGTGCCAGATGCTCTCAATGTATTCGTTTTTGTAAGTAATATACGGATTTTCGAGGTCAACCCAATAACCCATTTTCTCGGTCAAATCGTCCCATTGGTCAGTAAAACGCATGACCGTTTCACGACATTTTTGGTTATACTCTTCAACCGTTATTTTCTTACCAATATCTTCTTTTGTAATACCGAGTTCTTTTTCTACTTGAAGCTCAACGGGCAGACCGTGCGTATCCCAGCCGCCTTTACGTTTTACTTGAAAACCACGGAGAGTTTTGTAGCGACAAAAAATATCTTTAATCGAACGAGCCATTACGTGGTGAATTCCAGGCGTGCCATTTGCTGATGGTGGCCCCTCGAAAAATGTAAAAGTTGGTGCACCTTCACGTACCTCAATCGATTGCTCAAAGATTTTGTTTTCTTTCCAGAAAGCCAGAATCTCGTCGGCAATCTCGGCATAATTGACTGATTTATATTCTTTGTATTGCATAAGATAAGTAAATAATTAAACAGGATTAAGCGATTTTTAGATGGCAAAATTGATTCTGTATCATTGACATTCCTTCAATAAAATCTTATCTATCTTTTAATCTTTATAATCCTGTCAAGATTAAGGGTGCAAAGATAAGGATTTTTTACCCTCCGAAGAACATAATTATATTGCTTATTAAACCTTTATCTACTTTTTTACATCCAAAGGTTATTGAAAAAACAGAAAGGTCATGCTACAAAAACATATTCAACATTTATATTGGCGTGCGGGTTTCGGCGAGCCTTATGCGGTTGTTCGAGCATCACAACGAAAATCGGCTCGACACGTTTTTAAGCAAATGCTGCAAGACTCGGAAGATTTTCGACCGATTGATATCGTTGATTTACGTGAGGTTGTTGCTGAGTTTCGACAACTGCGTGAAATGCGTGATATAAAAAAGGAAGGAAGCAGAGAGGAAGTCCGTGAGAAACTGAAAGATTTACAGAAAGATAGAAAAGAAGAACAAGGCACACTCAATACTACTTGGATTGACTTAATGGCAACTTCGAGAGGAGTTTTGCGAGAAAAAATGGCTTTATTTTGGCACGGGCATTTAGTTTCGAGAAGTTTGAATCCTGCTTTTTCGCAAAGTTATCTGAATACACTCCGTGAACACGCTCTCGGAAAATTTGGTGATTTATTGATGGCCGTTTCAAAAGAGCCTTCGATGTTACAATTTCTAAATAATAAACAAAACAAGAAACGTAGTCCGAACGAAAATTTTGCCCGTGAATTAATGGAGCTTTTTACACTCGGGCGAGGAAACTACACCGAAAAAGACATCAAGGAAGTAGCACGGGCATTTACAGGCTGGGATTTTGATTTGCAAGGCAAGTTTATTTTCAGAGAATTTCAGCACGATAACGAAGAAAAGACAATTTTTGAAAAAAAGGGGAATTTTAAGGGTGAAGATGTAATTGAGATGATTTTGGAGCGAAAAGAAACGGCTCAGTTTCTGACCACCAAGATTTATAAATACTTCGTCAATGAAAATATTGGTGGAAAAGAGAAGCAAATAGCAGAATTAAGCAAGCGTTTCTACAAATCTAATTATGACATTGCCGATTTGCTCGAAAATATCTTTACGTCCGACTGGTTTTATGACCAAGAAAATATTGGCTCGCACATAAAGTCGCCAGTAGAATTGTTGGTGGGAATCAAACGAACGCTCGGAGCAACTTTTGAAGACCAACAACCCGATTTATTTATTCAGAAAGTTTTGGGGCAAGTCTTGCTTTATCCGCCTAATGTTGCGGGTTGGGCAGGAGGGCGAAACTGGATTGATAGTTCGAGTTTACTTTTTAGGATGCAGCTGCCTGCCATGTTGTTTTTGGGAAAAGAAGGAAGTATTGCTGCTAAGAAAGATGGCGATGTAAATACCGAATATCAAACAAAAAAACGAAATTTTAAGGCTACTGCCGATTGGAGCAATTTTAGTAAAGCATTTACTGAAAATGATAAAAACCTCGTGGATGAAATAAGCCAGTATTTATTTCAAGTACCTGCTAATGAATCATTCATACAAAATG
>JALQYE010000024.1 GCA_023254245.1 Emticicia sp. | reverse complement strand
TATAATAACTCCAAAGGAAACCCCAATAACCCACGAGTTGTAAGAGTAGATAAACGTGATGAAAACAAAGCCTTGGGTTTACAAAATGAAGGTTTTGATGGTATTGGTATAAAAAAAGGAGAAAAGTACGATTTTTCGGCCTTAGCTCGACTTAATAAAGGTAGTATTAGCCTTTCAGTAGAAATCATCAATAGCAAAAATCAAGTTATTGGAAGCACGACGGTAAGTTTACTTGGTTCGAATTGGCAAAGAATTGAAGGGGTAATTACAGCCACCGAAACAGACCCAAACTGTAAAGTAAATGTGTTTTTCAAGGGAGCAGGGCAATTGGATATTGATATGATTTCGCTCTTCCCGCAAGAAACTTGGAAAGGCCGTAAAGGTGGATTGCGTAAAGATTTGGTGCAACTATTGGCCGATTTGAAACCTGGTTTTGTACGTTTTCCTGGCGGTTGTATTGTAGAAGGTCGAACACTCGCTGAGCGTTATCAATGGAAGAAAACCGTTGGTAAGATTGAGAATCGTCAACAAATTGTCAATCGTTGGAATATGGAGTTCAAGCATCGCCTAACGCCTGACTATTACCAAACTTTTGGTTTAGGTTTCTACGAATATTTCTTGATGTGTGAAGATATTGGAGCAACACCCTTACCGATTCTTTCATGTGGATTGGCTTGTCAGTTCAATTCTTCGGAAATGCAACCTTTAGAAGACCTCGACCCATTTGTGCAAGATGCCCTCGACTTAATTGAGTTTGCCAATGGTGGCACGGATACAAAATGGGGTGCTTTACGTGCCGAAATGGGGCATCCAACACCGTTCAACCTGCAAATGCTCGGTGTAGGAAATGAACAATGGGGTGAAGAATATTTCGAGCGTTACAGCATTATCTCAAAAGCTGTTCATGCCAAATATCCGAATATTAAATTAGTTTCGGGAACTGGCCCTTCGTCTGATGGAGAGTTATTTGAGCAAGCCGAAAAAGTTTTACCCAAACTCAATGCCCAGATTGTTGATGAACATTATTATAAAGAACCAAAGTGGTTTAGAGATAATGCTACTCGCTATGATAATTATGACCGTAATCGTTATAAAATATTTGCGGGCGAATATGCCGCTCAGAGTAATGGCGTAGCTACACCAGATAATAAAAACAACTGGGAATGTGCGTTATCGGAAGCGGCATTCATGACAGGTTTAGAACGTAACGCTGATGTAGTTTATATGACTTCGTATGCTCCACTTTTTGCTCATGTAAATCGTTGGCAGTGGACTCCCGATTTGATTTGGTTCGATAACCTAACTTCGTTCGGAACGGCAAATTATTACGTACAAAAATTATACGCCAATAATGCAGGTACGAAAACTATTTCGATAAAAAGTAATGGAGAGAATCTAACGGGTAAAAACGGTCTTTATGGAGCATCTTCGATTGATGAAAAAACGAATGAAATCATCATAAAATTGGTAAATACTTCGAGTGAAACGCATTCGATTGATTTGAATATTAGTGGGTTACCCCAAAAAGTCGATGGAAAAGTGATTTCGATGTTTGAGAAAGATATCAAGAATTTCAATACTATTAATGAACCAACTAAAATTGTTCCCTCCGAGAGCCTAATCAGCATTACTCAAGGAAAAACAAAACTTATTTTAGAACCTTATTCATTTAAGGTTTTTAGAATTAAAAAATAAAGTTTATTTATAAATCGAAGCCATTTACATTAGCCATAAATGGCTTCGGTTCAATTCTTGCAGAGAAATTCACTTTTTCAATTATCATACTATTTTATTAAATAATGATGAATTGATAATCAAAATATAATGATTTAAAGAATTTATTGATATATTCACGACTCATAATCAACCCTAATACAATTACTAATGACTCTTGGACTCGAAACGCTCGATTACGTAATCTTTTTGATTTATTTCGTTATCGTATCTTCTTACGGCTATTGGATTTACAAAAACAAAGGCAAACAATCGGCCGACAGTAAAGACTTTTTTTTAGCCGAAGGTTCACTCACATGGTGGGCAATTGGTGCATCAATCATCGCTTCAAACATCTCGGCTGAGCAATTTATTGGTATGAGCGGGCAGGCTTTTCAGCTCGGTATCGCCATTTCTGTTTATGAATTATTGGGTGGCGTTTCGTTGATTATTGTGGCGGTTTATTTTCTGCCGATGTATCTCAATAATAAGATTTTTACGATGCCACAATTTCTGGCCAAACGCTACGACAAACGTCTGGCAACCATCATGGCGGTCTTTTGGCTTTTCCTTTATATTTTCGTTAATCTTACTTCTATTATCTATCTCGGAGGCTTGAGTTTGGAAAAAATGACAGGTTTTAGCTTTATGACTTGTGCCATTTTCTTGACAGTTTTTGCTGTAATTATCACGCTCGGAGGTATGAAAGTAATTGGCTATACTGATGTAATTCAGGTAGTTTGTTTGATTTTCGGAGGTTTGGCAACTACCTATTTGGCTCTCGATTTATTATCAAATAAAGTGGGTACAGGTGCGGGTGTGTTTGAAGGTATAAACTTAATTGCTCAAAAAGCCGACAGTCATTTGCACATGATTTTTAAGCCTAATCAGTATCAAGTGCACGACGGAAAAGGTGGCTTTATTGATGCCTATAAGCAATTACCAGGTATTATGATGTTTATCATTGGCGGGCAGTGGGTAAATAACCTTAACTATTTTGGTTGTAATCAATACATGACTCAACGTGCTTTGGGTGCAGATATTTCAACGGCTCGAAATGGCGTTTTGTTTGCAGCATTCATGAAGATGTTGATGCCATTTATTGTGGTTTTACCAGGTTTGGCGGCTTATGTGATTTTTCAAGAAAATGCCGATGCTTCTATCGTCAATGGCATCACGAGCAATGGGGTCGTAAAACCCGATAATGCGTATCCTGTACTATTAAACCTATTGCCAGTTGGCTTGAAAGGTTTAGCTTTTGCTGCACTTACGGCGGCCATCGTAGCATCATTAGCAGGAAAAGCCAACAGTATTTCAACGATTTATGTATTGGATATTCATAAAAAATTCTTCAATAAAAACCTGACCGAAAAACAAACCGTTTGGACGGGTCGAGTAGCCATCATTATTGCATTTATTATTGCTCTGATTGTGAGTCCACTTTTGGCTAATTTCGGACAAGCATTTGAGTATATTCAGGTTTACACAGGTTATATCTCGCCAGGTATTTTGAGTATTTTCTTGCTCGGATTCTTCTGGAAAAAAGCTACTGCTAATGGTGCTTTAACGGCTGCTATTTTGAGTATTGCCCTTTCGGCAGTTATTGAAAACCTTTATCCCGAATTCCCATTCTTAAATCGTATGGGAGTAGTATTCTGGATTTGTTCGTTGGTTCACGTAATTATTAGTTTGATTGAAGGAAAAGGCAAAGACCAAGAAAATGCTTTTGAAGTGAAGAAAGAATGGTTTAAAGTTGATAGAACTTTCGCTATCGGAGCGGCAGTTGTAGTGGCAATTTTTACGATTATTTATACTATTTTCTGGTAATAAGAAAAGTTTTTACAAGTGGTACTTTTGAGGATTTAGCTCAGAAGTACCATTTTTTTTATGCTTCATCACCTATAAAACCATCTTTAATTTGGTATTTGATTAAGACTTTGGTGTAATGCCTATTTCGCCTGTTTTTCTTGGCATCGGCACGCTTATCGTTACGTTTATCTTGTACGATTCGCTCCAAATTATTTAAGTCAGTAATCTCTTGAATATCATTAATGGAAGTACGGCGGGGCATAAAAACTTTTCACTTGATTGCTTTTATTTAAACCAATTGAGGTGGAAAAGGTTTTTACTTTTCTCTCAAAGCCTTGCTCTGTCTAATCATCTCCACTGTAAAATCAACCACGCTTGTATTATTCTTAAGTAGTTCTTCACGATTGCGATTTACTTCGTAGTCAGGTTGTAGGAAAAAGTCATTACTTATATTATTGGGCAAATTATGGCTGATTTTCATTAAGGGCGTATGCACAATAAACTTAGTGTTTGGAAGTTTAAAATCACTCCAATTGACCGCAAAACTTCCCCACGAAGCCCCACCCACTTGTTGACCAACGATTTTTTCGGGAATGCCCATGTCTTTGGCCAAGTTTAGCGTAAATGTAGTGGCCGAATAACAACCTGGGTCGGTCAGAAAATAGGTTTTTCCACGATAAGCCAGTTCTTTTTCAGGTTTTTGTTTGTCGTTTCGTTTATTTACCCGATACATAAATTCGCCAGCTCTTTTCGTGAAACCTAACCACATTACCAGCGGTGGGCCAAAATAATAGGGCTTGAAAAGTGTAAAATAGGCTTTTTTCTTTAAAGCCAGCGTGTCAACCAACGTAAAAGACTTGGGTGAAAGGTATTTTAGGAAACGAGAAATATTCGGAATAAATCCACCGCCATTGGCTCTGAAATCAACAATCAAGTGCTCTACTTTGAGGTCTTTTATGGTTTTGAATCTTGCTCTCAACACTCGCTTGAATTTTTGGTTACTGAAATCCAGAAATTTCCCACTCATCGTAAACTCTGTAATATCCAATTTGGCAATGTGATTAACACTATCCATTATTTTGAGTGCAAGGTTCGGTCGATTGAGATTTTTGTAGCGTTTTTTATCTATTTTCAAAATTTCGGCGTTCGTTTGGCAAGCTACTTTTTTATTGAAAACAGTATCGTTTTTGGGTAAACGATAAGAGATTTTAATCGAATCGACTTCTCCGAAATACCTTTTAAAATAAGTAGGAAAAGCACTTACTGTATAGTAGTCTTTTACGTGTTCGTTTCCTTTATCGCTCGATACAAATACTTTGAGTTTCTGCATTAATTGACCAACGGGTTCGTCGTTGAAAGCCAACACCTCACTTCCTCGGATTATGGTCGAGTCGGCTGAGTAATTCAAGGCTAAATAATATTTTTTGTCAATTTTGCGAAGATAAAAAGGTACAAACTTGGCATTTTTCTTATGGAATCGTTTCTTATCGTATCGCAAATTGGTGTGTCCATCTTTAACGTTTGTCACTAATTGAGATAAAACTCGAAATGTTTCCAGATAGTTAAGTGGCTGATTAATAGAATTATAGAGAGAATCATATAGCTGATTATAGGCTTCTTGGCTCACATAATAATACATTCCTGGGTGTATTTTCTCAAACCGTTTTTTCAGAAAAGCCATATCTGCCCTAATTTCCTCGGGCGAAAAAGTATCTTTTGATTTTTGTGCTTGTAGAAGGAGTGGGAATAGTAAAAGAAAAAGTATTTTTTGCATAAGGGTTGGTTACTGAGGGACTGGAGATTGGTGTACTTGTTATTAGTGTACTTGTTACTGGTTATTGCTTACTGCTGCTCGCCGTTGACTGCTGACCGTTGACTAAAGAAACTATCTAATTTTAACCTTGTTTTTAATCAGATTGAGTGTATATTTCAATACCGTATCTTCATTATTCAAGAAATCCTCAAGATTGGGATTTACCTCAAAGTCAGGCTGTAAAATTGGCTTATTATATTTTTGGGCATCAACATTATAGAGAATCCTTCCCAATGGCAGTGAAATCTCCAGTTCAGTATTAGGTAATTTAATTGAAGAAAACTGAGCTGCTGAGCAGCCATCGTATGCTCCGCCGCAGGTCATGCCCACAAACGTACCCACACCCATATTATGAAGTTTTGAAACTAATAATGCTGCCGCCGAAAACGTACCGCCATTCATCAGCACATACACATTTTTATTAAACCTAAATTCGTCGTGTGGGCGTTGTTTCTGTTGGTATTTGCTTTCAAGGTAGCCGTCTGAGTCTCGTACCGTAAACTCTTTATTGAGCCTTGATGCCGCTTCTTTGGCCAAATAAGCGTCATATTTTTTGTAATCTTGTTTGAGTCGTTGTAGGCCTTCGTCTCTGAATCCTAATTTGTAAGCATCAAAAGGTTGATTGGCAAAATACCGTAGAAAGAAAATTGAATAGTCAATGATTCCACCCGAGTTTCCCCTTAAGTCCAAAATTAAATTTTCAATTTTATTTTCCTCCAGTTTTCTGAAAATTTTGCGAGTTTCACCTTCAAAGTTAGTGTTTTTGCCGTAATCCTTTATACCGTACATAAACGAACGAATATCAACCATTGCCACTTTTTGAGTTGTATCAATTAACCGATAAGATACAATTCCTGTGGTGTCTTCATCAACATCGGGATAACGTGTTTCGAGCATCTTTTCCATAAAATCTATGCTTTGTCCCTCTATTTTTGTAGTTTTAGGTTTATTCTGCCCTTGTTTGAGATACGTTATCAAGAAATTATCTTCTTCACCTTTCCATAAATAATACAATTTTCTGAACTCTCTAATCGCATAATATTTTCTGGCATTGGGGTTTATTCCATCGCCATTGTAATACGAAATCTTCTCTAAATGTTCTAAAACTTTCTTTACAGGCTGACCGTCAATTTCTAAAATCTGGGTGCCACGGGTAATCTTTTTATCGGCAGAATAATTTCTGGAAACCAACAATTGATTATTGATGTATCGCACACTAAACGGAAAGAACTTTGGGCGTTCGGAGTATGAGTTGCTTTTAGAAAGTAGCCTGCGGTCAGGCGACATGTGTGTATGTCCGCAACCAACAGCCTGCACCAGCGGTAAAAAGGTAAAATAAGCTTCACGGAGCGAATAACGCCCCGAAACTTTCTGTAGTATCGAATCTTGTAAAAACGTAAAACGCTCTTTTGAAATATATTTGAAAGGGTCTGGATGATATTTTTCAATCTCATTTTTGAGATTAACAAGGTCTTCTTTTATCTGTTCTGCCGTGTAGGTTTGCGAGAAACCACTCAACTGGCTGATTAACAGTATAATAAGGACAATATATCTTGGTTTCACAGTCATTTTTGCTTTTTTCATAAACTCAAATCTACTCCAAAATAATTATTTTTTAAATATCAGTTACAAAATAATCTAACTACTAAACACAAATTCCACAATTGCTGACGGTCGGCCGCTGTCGTTTGGGGTTGTAAATTTTTTTTACTAATTTTGCAGCATAATAAAACTTCAGTTCTTTGAACGCCTATGCTTAACAGACGCCTCATACGGATTCGTGCGATGCAAGCCCTTTTTGCTTATAAACAAGCCGAGGGTGCGAATTTCCAATTAGCTTTAGACTTAATTGCCGACCACTTTTCTCCAGATTTGAATTCGATGGAATATCAAGATAAAGAGAAATTGGAAGGATTAAAAAAATTGGGTCAAAATCTTTTTCAAGAAGCTTTCTCTCGACAAGAAGCTGAAAAATTTGATGCACCCGACGAAGTGTTGAGAATGGTCGAAAAAGCAAAAGAATTTTATCTTCTAAAAAATAAAAAAGACGTTCAGCATTATGCCACACGTATGGTAATTGAAGCCGAAAGAGTGTATGAATTGTATCTACAAATCTTATTACTCTTTATCGAACTCGGTAATCGTGCCAATCAAGATAGTAGTGGTGATGCAAAATCAAAACTAATTGATAATCAAATTATTAAGGCTTTACGCCAAGAAAAATCACTTGAAATTATTTGTAGTCGTCGCAGCATCAGTATGGTTGATGAGCAAGTCTTTGTTGCTAAGCTATACCGTGAGGTAATTCGTGCCAACGACCGCTACAAAGAATATGTTTCAAAAACTAATCATACCCTTGAAGAAGATTTTGCGATTTTGAAATATCTCCTCAAAAATGTAATATTGAAACACGAAATTGCATGGGAGTTTTTTGAGAAACAAGACTTGTATTGGATTGATGATATCGAAACACTTAGAGCAGCTGTTACGCATACTTTCCAAGCTTTGGTAGAAGATGGTAAATTAAAATTAGCTCTTTTAGACGATGAATGGGATGAAAGAAAAGAATTTTTACAAACTTTGTATCAGAAAAGTATTCTCGAAACTAAAGATTTAGAAGAAATTCTGATTCCGAAGCTCAAAAACTGGGAAATTGAGCGTATTGCCATCACTGACCATATCTTATTGAAGATGGCAGTTGTAGAAATGCTTAATTATCCAAGTATACCAGTAAAAGTTACAATAAACGAGATTATTGAAATAGCTAAAGATTACAGTACCCCAAAAAGCGGTCAGTTTGTAAATGGTATTTTAGATGGCGTATCGAAAGACCTTAAAGAATCAGGCAAACTTCGCAAAAGTGGTAGAGGTATGTTGGATAATAAATAAGTCTAAAAAAGAGTTCTGTATAATAAAAAGTAGTTTTAGTGAGAAATTTACTCACTCATTCAAATATTCAAACATTCACTCATTGAATTTTATGAGCAATTCATCAAGAACTTTCATTGCATTTTTGGCAGGAGTAGCCACAGGAGCAGCCATCGGAATCTTATATGCACCCGATAAAGGCGAAGTAACACGCGATAAACTTTCATTCCGTCTATCGAAATATCGTGAACAATTACAGAAATTCATCAATGACCTCATTGAAAGAGGCGACGAAGTAGCGATGGAAGTCGTTGGTGGTGATAGTTCTGCCAAAGCAGAAGGCCAAAAAGTTGTAAGCGAAGCACGCCAAAAAGCCGAGAAATTACTCGAAGATGTAGAATCTTTGATGAGCCAAATCAAGTCAAAAAACTGATAAGATTGATAATGTTTTGTAGAACCCTTGTAGTTACAAGACTTCGCAAAACGAAAAATAGTTAATGTCCAAAATATAATTTATTGAAATACGAAATGAAAAAAGTATTTTTAGTTCTTACGTCAACTATTATTTTAGCAGGATTGAATTTTTCTTGCAATCTAATTGATTCAAAAGGACAGACATCAATGAGTAAAGAAGATTCATTGACTGCTCTTGCAAATGCTCCGATTATGGAGTTTGAAAAAGAAGTGGTAGATTTTGGGACACTCACAGAAGGAGATACTGTGTCGCATGTTTTTAAATTCAAAAACGTTGGTAAAAGTGCCTTAACAATCACCGATGTTCAGGTGCAATGTGGCTGTACGGTAGCTTCAAAACCTGACCACCCAATTGGCGTTGGTCAATCAGACCAAATAACTGTTCGTTTTAATAGCCAAGGAAAAGTAGGTACAAATAAAAAGTTTGTAACTATATTTTCAAATGCAAATCCCCCACAAACGGTGTTGTCTTTTACGGCAATTGTGCAGGCAAAAGATACGGCACAGTCAGTGGGAGCTGCAGCTGAGAAATAATAAAAAACAAGGAATAATCTAACCAAAAAATCTAAAAATAATGATTCTTTTACAAGCACAGGGCGGAAATGGTATGTTTTCGATAGTGATGATGGTCGGTATGATAGCGGTATTTTACTTCTTCATGATTCGTCCACAACAAAAAAAGACCGAAGACCAAAAGAAAATGGTTGAGGAGTTGAAAGAAGGTGATGAAATTGTAACTTTCGGAGGTATGCATGGTAAGATTGTAGCTAAAGATGAAACTACCGTAACCATTTCGGCAGGTGGCGGTGCAAGATTAACTTTCGATAAAACTGCTATTGCAAGAAAAAAATAATATAGTCCATAGTCGATAGTCCACAGACCACAGTAAGAGGCATTCTATTACAAAACTTTGTTTGCTATCGACTATGGTCTGTGCACTATCGACTCATGAATATTAGAACCTTATTATTGTGCTTTTTGGCTGCCTTCGTAATTTGGCTGCTAAATTCTTTAAATAAATCGGGGTATTCAGCAAAAATTACTTACCCCCTAAGCATCAAATACAACGACTCTCTCTACATATCAACCAAGCCTTTACCACAAAAGTTAAATGTTAGCTTATCGAGTACAGGTTGGGATTTACTGAAATATAACTTATTTTCAAATGCTACACCTGTGGTTTATGAAATTAATAATCCATTGTCAGTTAGTAGCTTAGATAATGCATCATTACTCGAATCTCTTACGGTTTTGTTGAAAAGACCAAAGCTGAATTACATCTTGGCCGATACAACAACCCTACATTTTGAGCTAAAAAAGAGAAAAACTATTAAATTAAGAGTTGATAGTTTAGGAATTGATTTACAGAAGAACTTTGTTGTATCGAGCCCTATCAATATTTCTCCATTAGAGATAGTTTTAGAAGGCCCTGAGTCAGTACTCAAAAAATATAGTGATACGATTTTTCTTAAGATACCAACTAAGCATTTAGCCACTAATTTTGATGATAAAGTGAAAATTACTTTACCTCAGAATGATTTGGTTAAAGTAAATACCGAAAAAGCCTTAATAAGTTTTGAAGTAGCAGAGTTATTGAAATAGTTCATAGCCAAAAGTACTAAAAATTATGGCATCAGAAACCGCCCGTCGTTCGCAAGCTACACCACTAAAAGATGCTATCGAAGCATTTCTGAAAACATTCGACCTAAAAACTCGCTTCAACGAAACCTATCTAATTGCGTTTTGGGGGCGAATGATGGGGCCTACTATTGCTTCTCGAACTAAAGAAATCTACGTTAAAAATCGAGTATTATATCTCCGAATCGACTCATCTCCGCTTCGCCAAGAGCTTTTTATGGCAAAAACCAAACTACTCGACCTCATTAATAAAGACGTAGGCGAGTCGGTTGTTGATGATGTGGTATTTCTCTGAAAACTTTTTTGTAGTAAAATTGTGTTTGCTGTTTAGAACTATCCTAACAGAATGCGGTCGAGGTTTGATTCGCCCCACAATGTATTTATGAAGAAAAAAGATTCTCTTGTTGAAAAAGAACGTAATCGTCAAGATTTAGGTTTCGGTACTAAAATGACCGACCGCCAAACCCGACTAATCACTGGAGCTGGACAGTTTAATGTAAAGCGTGTTGGGCAATCATTTGAAGCATGGCTTAATCTCTACAATCGACTTATTACGGTTCGTTGGAGTACATTTATTTTAATCGTACTAATTGTTTATCTGATATTAAACCTTGTTTTTGCGAGCCTATACTATGTGATTGGCGTAGAGCATTTGGCGGGTGTTGACATGACCAATACTCATTCACAGTTTTGGGACGCCTTCTTTTTTTCTGCTCAATCACTTACTACGGTTGGTTATGGGCGTATCGCCCCTGTGGGTTTTGCTGCCAGTTTTGTAGCAGGTATTGAGGCTTTAAGCGGACTCATGATGTTTGCAATCATCACGGGTTTACTTTATGGTCGATTCTCTCGACCTAATCCTCGAATTTTATTTAGTCGAAATGCCATCATCGCTCCATATCTCGATACCAATGCTTTTATGTTCAGAATGGTTAATGAAAAAAGTAATCAAATCATAAATATGAGTGTGAGTTTGGTTTTTTCGAAAGTTGAAGAAAAGAATGGCGTTAGAAACAGACAATATTATGGTCTTACGCTCGAACGCTCAAAAGTGAATTTTTTTCCGACCAACTGGACAATCGTTCACGCTATAACCGAAGACAGCCCACTTTATGGAGAAACACCCGAATCTCTCGCCGAAGCCGATGCCGAATTTATGATTGCTACCGAAGGTATAGATGATACTTTTGCAGATGCGGTTCATAAGCGTCATTCATACTTTAATGATGAATTGGTTTGGGGGGCAAAATTCAAACCAATGCTCGAAAACGATGGCGAAGAAAGTTATATTTTAGATTTACGCAAAATTCATGATTTTGACCTCGTATCTTTGAATCCATAATTTTTTTTAAAATTCTTATAAGAATAAACTCCGTGAAGCTCTGTGTCGTGCCTATGTGGTAAAAAAGTTACAACAATGAATTCATTAATTTCTCCTCCATTCCTAAAAAAAGGCGATAAAGTAGCCATAGTAGCTCTTGCCAGTAAACTCAATCCCGACGATATTCAGTCGGCCATAAACCTCATGCAGGAAAATTGGGGCGTAGAAGTTATCGTGGGCGAATCGGTAGCTGCATCGTATTTTAATTTTGCAGGAACAGACGAAATTCGTTTAAAGGACTTTCAACAAAATATTGATAATCAAGAAATTAAAGCAGTTTTTTCGGCAAGAGGTGGCTACGGAAGTTCAAGAATCATTGATGCTGTTGATTTTACCGAATTCAAGAAAAACCCAAAGTGGGTTATTGGTTTCTCCGATATTACGGCTGTACATGGGCAGTTGCAGGTAATGGGTTTTCAGAGTCTTCATGCACCAATGCCTAAAACGTTTATGCGAGATTATGATTCGGTTCAGAAACTTGAATCGTTTCTTTTCGGTAGAGATATTAATTACACAATTACATCAAAGCCAAGCAATAGAATAGGAGTTGGAGAAGGGCAAATTGTAGGTGGAAATCTCTGTATTTTAGCTCACCTGATAGGCTCAAAATCAGAAGTAGATACCGATGGAAAAATTTTGTTTATCGAAGACATTTCTGAATATCTTTATAATATTGACCGAATGATGCTTCAGCTAAAACGAGCAGGAAAACTCAAAAATTTAGCAGGCTTAATAGTTGGAGATTTTTCGGATGTAAAAGAAAATGACGAACCATTTGGCAAAACTTTCTACGAAATCATCACCGAGCATACGGCCGAATATAACTATCCAATTTGCTATGATTTTCCTGTTGGGCATGAAGCCATTAATTGGACGATTCCTTGTGGTAGATTTGCTTCGTTAAGAATTGACAATGAGCTGGTTAGGTTAGAATTCTAAAATTAGATAGACATTCATTTAATGCCCTTAAAGTGTAGTTAAAAGACATTTTAAGGGCTTTTTTGTTTCACTCAGAATAATTAATCTTGTCTATGTAAATGTTAAACATATTTTTTATATTTGCAAATAGTATGCAAGCATACGGTATTGTAATGGTAGAAAGAATTCAAAAATCAATAGAAATTATTGCGGACGGTTTAGCTCAATTGCAAGATACCTGCTATGTGGTTGGAAGTTCAGCTTTGGTATTGGCTGGCATTGAGCTTGAAAACATTGATGATGTTGATTTATTGACCTCAAATCGTGATGCTGCCTTTTTGAAACAACTTTGGAAAACAAATAGACTGGACAATTATTCGCCTGCTCATGCCGATAAATTTCTGTCGAATTTTGGTAGATTCAAATTTGATGAAATACTGATTGAAGTAATGGGGGAACTAAAAGTTTTTCATGAAAACGCATGGCAAATTCTGAGCATTAATGCTTGGCAAGAGGTTGTGATAAATGAAAAGGTAAGTGTCAAAATTCCAACTCTGACCGAACAATACCGTATTTTTACACTATTTGGTAGAGAGAAAGACCTAAAAAAAGCAAATCTGATTTTACAACAAACCAAATATATTCAACCATCTAATGGAAATTAACTATAAAGTAGAAAACAACGTGGCGATTATCAGTTGGAATATGACTACGTCGCCGATGAACGTTCTGAACGATATTTCAATTCCTGAATTTGAAGGGCATCTCGAAAAAGCTTATGCTGACTCCGAAGTAAAAGGAATCATTATTACTTCCGAGAAAAATGAATTTATTGCGGGAGCCGATGTAAAGATGATTTTGCGTAATAATAGCAAAGACCCGAGCGAAATGCATAAGTTTTCGCTTGATTTTAACGCTATTTTCAGAAAACTCGAAACTTGCGGAAAGCCAGTGGTTGCAGCCATGAACGGAACAGCCTTGGGTGGTGGCTATGAGGTATGTTTGGCTTGCCATTATCGGATTGCTCTTGATAATCCAAAGGCCGTAATTGGTTTGCCCGAAGTACAGCTTGGCTTGCTTCCTGGTGGTGGCGGAACACAACGTTTGCCACGCTTGATTGGGATGGAAGCTGCACTGATGTTGATGGTTGAAGGTAAGCGAATTTCGCCAAAAGAGGCTTTGGGTTATGGCATGGTCAACGACATTGCTGCTACTCGTGAGGAAATGATGGAAAAAGCCATGAAGTGGATTTTAGCAAATCAGAAGGCCATTCAGCCGTGGGATGAGTTCGATAAAAAGACGGGAGCAATCAAGGCTCGTGAAAATTATAAAGTACCAGGTGGAAATGTGCAGTCGCCAACGGGAATGCGTACTTTCGCTGGAGGAACTGCCATGATTATGGATAAAACCAAAGGTAATTATCCTGCACCGATTGCTATTCTTTCGTGCGTTTATGAAGGTTTACAAGTAAATATGGACCGAGCGATTCCGATTGAGGCTCGTTACTTTGTAAAAGTGGCTACATCTCGTGAGGCTAAAAACCTCATTGGAGTAATGTTTTTGGGCAAAAATGAGGCCGACAAGGGAGCAAGTCGCCCGAAAGATATTCCTGCAACCGATGTCAAAAAACTCGGTATTTTAGGAGCGGGTTTCATGGGAGCTGGCATAGCGTATGTATCGGCAATGGCTGGTATTGAGGTTGTTTTGAAAGATGTAAGCATAGAAGCGGCTGAAAAGGGCAAAGATTATTCGAGAGGATTGGTACAAAAAGGAATCGAACGAGGAAAAACGACTGCCGATAAGGGTGAAAAATTATTGAGTTTGATAAAACCAACAGCCGATGTAGCTGATTTTAAGGGTTGTGATTTGATTATTGAGGCAGTTTTTGAAAACCGTGAGCTAAAAGCAACCGTAACTAAAGAGGCCGAACCAATGTTAGTTGAAGGCGGAGTATTTGGTTCAAATACCTCAACGATTCCGATTACAGGCTTGGCAAAGGCTTCGGTAAAGCCCGAAAATTTTATCGGGATTCACTTCTTCTCGCCAGTTGATAAAATGATGTTGGTTGAGCTGATTCGTGGTAAAGAAACTTCCGACTATGCCGTAGCATTGGCAGTTGATTTTGTGAAGAAAATCCGCAAAACGCCAATTGTGGTTAATGATTCTCGTGGTTTTTATACTTCTCGCTGTTTTAGCACCTACACAACCGAAGGAATTGCCTTGCTCAAAGATGGTGTTGACCCAGTTTTGATTGAAAATGCAGGAAAAAATGCAGGAATGCCAGTGGGTGCTTTGGCCGTATCCGATGAAGTGGCTTTAGATTTAGCTTTGAAGATTTCTAAGCAAAGTATTGCAGATGGAGCATTGAGTGAAGAAGATGGAGCTTATCAAGTAACTCGAATGATGGTGGAAGATTTAGGTCGTTTTGGTAAGAAAAACAAAAAAGGCTTTTATGAGTATCCAGAAGGAGGGAAAAAGTATCTATGGGAAGGTTTAGCTGAATATTTTCCTGTTTCGGCAACACAACCTGATGTAGAAGAAGTGAAAAAACGTTTGCTCTATCGCCAAGTGGTAGAGTGTATTCGATGTTTTGATGAAGGAGTATTAATGACAAAATTAGATGGAAATATCGGTTCGATTTTGGCCTGGGGGTTTCCTCCGTATGCGGGTGGCACACTCAACTTCCCTGAGTTTATAGGAAAAGAAACTTTCTTGAATGAAGTAGAGCGTTTAGCTGATACTTATGGAGAAAGATTTAGATTAACCGAAAGGCAAAAGGAACTGGTAAGAAATCTCTAAAAATAGATGATTTATCGTATCGATTAGAAAGAAGGCGAGAAAACTCGTCTTTTTTTGTGAATAAGTATTTGTTATTGTAATTTTTTTAAGTTAAAATTCGTTTTTAAGAGAAACATACGGTTAGAAAATTGTAAAATATTATTTAAAGGATACATTTTGGCACGTTTTTGTCTTATGATTAGTTTACGTAACCCTATAATCAGTGAAGTATTTTCTAACCCTCATAATTTTATTTTTATTAGTTGAGATAAGTCAAGCTCAAATAATGTATCGCACTCGCTATCGAACCGCCGTAATGGCTGAGTCATTTGCGATTAGTCCGCTGGGCTCCATTAATGTGGAATACTTACCAGTTAGATGGCAAAATAGCTTTTTAGCTTTACGAGGTGGAATTGGCTTTATTCCTGGTGGAAAAGATACAGGAATAGGAGCGGTGGCAAATGGTGGAGGAGTTTCTGTACCCGCATCAATTACCTATAACTATTTAATTAATAATCTTCGTAAAGGAATTCACAAACGAGTAAGTGTAAAATGTAAATCTGCTCCATCAAAAATTGCGGCAGAATGGTTTGTCGAGGTAGGAGCTGGGGCTACCCCCATAGCCTACAGAAGTGCTGATACTCGTACTTATTCATTTGCTATTTTAGGACTTAGGCAGCAGGTTATTTTTGATATTCCGCCACATCCAAGGGTAGTTTTTCTTAGAGCAAATGTAACACCTTCGTATGTAGAAGGTAAATACGAACTTCGGGGAGGTGTTAGTTTGGGGGTTTCGTTATAAAATACTCAACTCTGTGCCGTAATACTTATTAGCCCCTATTATTGATTATGAGAAAATAGTTTGTTAAATGGGGTAAAATTTACTGTGTTTTTTATGAATCATAGCTCAGCCCCATTTATACTGAGTAGCATCTGCGATTGAGAGTTGGTGTAGGCCTTCGAAATTCGCTTTAAACTACTATATTGGCTGATTGTATAAAATTCTTCAACAGCTTTTTATAATCATCACTATTGGCTTGTGTTTGCTGTTCAGACCAATTTAGTTCAGCAGCCATAATTTCAGCTACCGTATCGACTGAACTGTGTGTCGCTTTCCAATCTATCAACTCTAAGCGGGTACGACGAGCAAAGAAATCTCGTAAGCTATTCACCATTTCGTAGCGAACCGTATAAATAACTTCGGCTTTGATGAAAGGATAAGCCCTATGGATTCGGTCAGTCAAGTCAGATGCTTCTAATACATTTTTGGCTCTTGTACCGTATTTTTTAGCTAAGTGCTGACAAATATCTTCTTCGAGTTTATATTTTTCCTGAATGTTTCGCCATTCTTCAAAATTATAGTTTTCTCCACCAATCAAATAGTGAAGTTCTGTCTTACATTCGGCTTCTTTGTTTAATAATTTACAAGCTTCATCAATTGTATCCTTAGCCATCAAGCGATAAGTAGTCCATTTACCCCCTAAGAGGCTCAGTAGATTCGATGTTTCATCGTACTCTACTTCATGGTCACGCACGAGTTTTTTTGTAGCTTTCGAGCCAGATGAGGCAATTAAAGGACGCAAGCCACCAAAACCCGATTTAATTTGAGATTTATTAGGAACGTTGGCTATATATGGTCTGAGGGTATCAAGCAAGAAATCAATTTCTTGTTCAATTAAAATAGGCTCTTTATCTAAGTCTCTGTATTCATCATCAGTTGTACCAACCATTACTTCACCCTCAAATGGAATAACAAAAACAACTCTTCCATCCTTGGTCTTTGGAATAAGCATTGCATCTTGACTACATAGTACTTCAGGTGGAAGCATAATATGAACTCCCTTACTTGGGCGTAGGCGTTTTTCTTGAGTAGAATTTGCCAAAAGTCTAATACTATCTCCGTGTGGGCCAGTGCAGTTAATAAAAAGTTTGGCCTTTACACTAATGGTTTTATCAAAAATATTGTCTTTTACAGTTGCAGCAACCAATTTGCCGTTACTATCTTTTTCAAAACCTGTGATTGTTGAATGATTAACTACGGCCGCTCCCGCTTCATCAGCAGAGTGGGCAAGGGCTAAACAGTAGCGAGCATCATCAAGTTGTCCATCATAATACATGACCGAGCTATGTAGCTTTGGCGTAAGTGTCGGAATATGTTCAAAGGTCTCTTTTTTATTCAGCCATTGAGCTTTGGGCATAGTATCATTTTTTGCAAAAAAACCATATATGGTGAGGCCAATAGTAAAGTAGAAGCCTTCAAACCAACTGAATACTGGCGTTATCAATGCCAATGGGTGTGCTAAGTGCGGTGCATTCCGAATAACAGTATGGCGTTCTTCAAGTCCGTGTCTGACTTGGCGAAGCTGTGCAAAATCAAAGTTTTTGAAGGCTTGCTCTAAGTATCTTACTCCGCCATGAATTAGTTTGGTTGATTTTGAAGAAGTTTCGGCAGCAAAATCTTCTTTTTCAATCAAGGCCACTTTAAAACCTCTTAAGACTGCATCTAAAGCACAGCCAGCACCGCTTGCTCCGCCACCAATGATACATATATCAAATTGTTCATTTTCTAATCTTTCGAGGTTTTTACTTCTATTCATAAATTGCCGTACTTGTTACTGGATTGAGTGTTATTTTCATATTTGTTACCAAACATTTAGCTAAAATAATATTTATTTTTCAGACGTGTGGCACTTTTATGATTTACTTTTAATCGGATTAACAGCATACAATTTTTTAATACTTTTATCTTGCGTAATTTTTATAAATGGTATGATTTTTGAGCAATACTTAGGTAATAATAGCTATCAACAATATGCTTTGTCTTGCTATACTATTTTGTCTACAATTGATATAAAAGCTGTGTTTTATTACTATTTTTGTTGATTGGTACATTTTTTGCTGTATTTTTTTACGGCTAAAAGTTTAAATACAATAGTTCGACTCTCCGTTAAACATCCCTTTTAATAAAAAATAATTTCAGGCTTGCTAAATTGTAAGTCAGAAGTTAATAATCTGCTGTGTAAAATTCATTCTGTTAATTGAATATTTAAAATGTCTTTGAATGACACAATCTGTCTTTTAAGAGTCTAACGTAGTATTTATAGTTTACATTATAGTTTAATTCAAACACCCATTTTACATCAATGAAAAAAATAATTATCGCATTTGTAGTTTTAAGTGGAATCTGCACCAAGTCATTAGCCCAAACTACATCGCATGATGTTAGTATTGTAATTCCAGGAGTTACAATGATTAGAATAAGCCCAACAACTGCTAACACTAAGACATTAACATATTCAGCTCCGGTGGTAGCTGGTAATCCAATTACGGGAGCGGTTGCGAGTGGTTCAGACTTATATTTACAATATTCATCTGTGATGGATGCGGCTGTAACTGATAGAAAAATTTATGTTACAGCTTCAGGTACTGGACTTACTAATGGCTTAAATTTTAAGGTAGCAGCAGCTACTCCATCTTCGGGTTCGGGAGTTGTTGGTACAACTACTGGAGCTCAAGTCGTATTAGCTCCTGATAAAACATTGGCCTCAGGTGCAACGGTAAAGGTATTAGATGGTATTACAAGTTGTTATACGGGAACTGGGGCTACTGATGGTAGCTTGTTGACTTATACTTCGGATGTATTACCAGCTACACTCAGTTCCGCTCAATATGGTGCTCTGAGAGCAGGAACTTACACAGTTACAGTGACTTACACATTAGCAGATAATTGATATTCGATTTCAGTATTATTCATAAAGATGTTAAGTTAATATGGCTTAGTTATATATTTTAGCTAAGCCATATCTTTATTAGATTACTTGTGCCAATAAATTCCATCCTTACAATGAGAAAAAATTATGTTACAACCTATTTTGTTTTGTTTTTTTTCTGGTCTTCACAAACATTCGGAACGATTGTAGTCCTAAATGGACTCACACATCAGCATACTGGTTTTGATGGCAGTACCATTACTGGGAAAATAACACTGAAAAATGATAATGATAAACCCGAAAGTTTTGTAGCTTATAAACAAGATATGTTAGTTGCTTGTGGCAAAAATGAAGTTTTTTCAAGTACTGAAACCCACGACCGAAGCCTAAAAAATTGGATTAAGACAAGCATAGATGAAAAAAAATTGGTAGGGGGAGAGCAATACGACTTATCTTATACGATTAATATTCCACGACAAGTGGATAAGAAAGGCACATATTGGGTTGTGATAATGATTGAACCTGGAGACCCTATATCGACCAATGAAAAAAATGGCCTCAATGTAGCATCTAAGGTAAGATATGCCGTTCAGATTTTAGTTGATTTAGGGTCTTTTGAATATCCTAAAATGAACTTTGAAGATATTACCCTAAAAAAAACTCAAATCTCATCTCGATTAGTTGAAGTACAACTCAAAAACGAAGGACAGTTTGCAGTTCGTACGAAGCTCCAATTAGAAATTTATGATGAAAAGGGACGAAAAATAAAGACCTTAGAGGCCCGTTCTCGCCGAGTATTTCCCGAAAAATGTAGTAATTTTGAGATTGAAGTAAGCGATTTAGCCAGAGGTAAGTATGATGGAGTATTAGTGGCTGATAACGGCAATGGTCTAATTGGGTCGAATCTTACTATTGAGATAGAGTAAAATATTAGTACCTAATAACCACCTGACCAATAATTTTGTGAAGTTCATTACCTATATATTTTTTTTTATAATAGTTTCTTTTGACTGCTTTGGGCAAGAGGAGTTGAAGATAAACATGCTTAATGTGCCCCAAACGGCTTCTCCTGGAGCACATTTTAACATTATTTTTGAAATAAAAAGTGCTACTAAATTACAAGACCCTCTCATTGTTTCGGTTGGCGTGCCTGCTTATTGGCAAGTACTTTTCAAGAAAGAACCACAAAATCAAATCAACGAAGAAACACTCAAATACATTTATACGGTAATGACTCCAAAATTTGCTAAAACAGGAAGCTTTTCGCTTTATGTTTATGTAAAAAAGAAAGACGAGCCAATTATCTCAAAGAAAATACTGATTGACGTTGTCAGAATTAGAAGAATAGAAATAGCCCCAGTTTTAATTCCTGAATATGTTAAAGAAGGAGATACTCTGAGAGTAGAATACTTGATACATAATTTGGGCAATAGTCAAGAAAAAATAAAGGTTGAAAGTATAGATGGTAGAATTGAGCTAAATAATGATTCGTTAAAAATCAACCCAAATGAATCTATCAAGGTGAAAACTTTACAAGTTATTAAAGAAAGTGATAGTAATTCATGGGAAACACCAGTGGGTATCAAAGCTTATTTGAAAGATTCGCTCGTCCCAATACAAATAATTAATTCGTTACCAGTATATTCTACTAAAATCAAGAAAAAAGACCCTTACTTAAGGTTTCCTATTGAAGCTGGTGTATGGTTTACCAATTATATGATTGGCAACCAAAGTACTTCTGGAATCCAGTTTGATATAAAAGGAAGAGGATTTCTGGATATGAAATCAAAGCATTTCTTAGATTTTACGGCTCATGGACCTACCAATATTAATATACCGATTTTAGGAAGTTATGATGTTTATTCGCTCAATTATAATTTTAAAAATCAAAATTTAATCAAATTGGGTGATTACACATTACAGTTTAATAATCTCATGGAATTTGGTCGATTTGGTCGTGGTGTACGTATTGATAATGAATACAAGAAACTTGGTTTTTCTGGATTTTATATCCAACCCAGATTTTTTAATGAGCAAAAAGAAACATTCGGAGGTAGCTTTTTCCTGAAACCCAGCTCTAAATTTAGAATTTCGATTGATTATATGTCGAAATATATGGTTAGAAAAAATAGGGTATTTTGGTCTGATTTAGTGGGTGTTTCTACTAAATTTCAAGGAAAAATACTGAATTGGGAAACCGAAGCTGTAGGAAATAATGTAGAAAAACAATATGATTATGGCCTCTTTAATCGAATTTCGATACAACTAAAAAGATTTCAGCTACACAGTGATTATATCTATGCTGGAAAAAACTTCTATGGCTATTATAATAATAGTTATTTGTTGGTCAATAATATTTCGGTGGCAATTACTAAAAAGATAAGTATTGGTATTGGCAATAATATTACTCGTATAAACCCGAGTTTAGATGCCATTAATTTTAATACTTCGCCCTATAATTCAAGCATACAGGTATTTTCAAACTTTCAACTGCGTAAGTTCAGTAATCTAATGTTGAGTTATAATGAACAAGAACGAGAAGATAGATTTGAACCCAAAAAATTTTATTTTAAACAAGATTTTGCCCGAATTGCGTATAACCTAAACGCCCCCAAATTTATGCTTTGGTATGAAGGTAAATACGGAACCGCCCAAAATCTCTTGCAGCGAAATGATGCGACCGTACCGAGACAATCAATAGCCAATTCGTTACAACCACAAGTACGTCTTTTTCCGTGGATGTGGATTGGCGGAATGGCTGAGCACCAACGCACAAGCAGGTTTTCGACAGAAAATACTTTAACAGATTTATTTTTTTATGGTGGCTCATTGCGAATGTTGGTAGGTGAAAAATTTAGTGCGAATTTTTCGTATAGAAACAATTATGCACCTGATGAACTTATCGAAAATAGAAGTTTAGTGGATTTATCGGTGGGGATTAGGCTCAAGAATCATACATTTAATCTGACTGCGGGACAAACTTTTATTCCTAACTTAACAGCAAATTTTCAGAAAACCACTTACATGTCGCTGAAATATACGTTAAGAATCAATGCCCCTATTGCCAAAAATAAAAATTTGAGCAATATAAAAGGACAAATCTTAGGGCTTTCTAATAGTACCAGTAAAAAAGGAATTGTTGTACAGTTAGGCGGAAAACGAATGTTAACCGATGCTAAAGGGAATTTTTACTTCAATAAATTAACTCCTGATAAATATTATTTGGAAATTGATAAAAGTACTACTCCATTTGGTGTAGTTACGAATGTGAAAATGCCATTGGAAGTCGATTTAAAATCGGATAGTACAAGCAATATTCAGATAGAATTGATAAAAACAGGGGGAATAGAAGGAAAGGTGTTTTTTGAAGATGGAGATAAAATAGGAACCAATTATACTGAAAAACCAGTTGTTTTAGTGAAGCTTTTTAATGATAAAGAAAGCTTTGTGAGCCAGTTAAACGAAAATAATCAGTTCTCATTTAAAGAAATAAAGCCTGGAACTTGGCAAATTTCGGCAACGTTACCCCATAATCAAGAAAGATTTACGGTAATAAATGCCCAACAAACGATAGAAATTGTGGTTGATAAAATGAGAAAAACTGAATTTGCAGTACGCCCAGTTGAACGTAAGATAGAATTTATACCAAAAACCTTTAAGCTGGTAGAGAAAAATAATGTAGATGATAAAAAAACAAAATCTATTTTATCTACTGCTTCAAAAAAGCAAGTATCAGGCCCTATATCAAAGAAAAGTAAAGCGAATCAAGCTCAAAAATTATTTGATTCGATACCTATTAAATTAATCTTGAAGCAAGATGCGATGTTTTTAAAGTTAGATATATCTTCCAAGTTTCAGTTGCATAATAGAATAGTGCAATATTATAAAACAAAGGCAGGAAGTATTGAGGGTAATAGCACGTCGAGTATCAAACAGGGCTATAATCTAAGCAAAAGCGTTGCTTCAAATTTAGAATAGAATGAGAAAATTCGTGCTTATATCATTATCAACGCTTATTTACCTGAAAAGCCAAGCTCAGACCTCGGGGAGTGCTTCTGTGAGTTTAACTTTGAGTAGCGTTGCTCGAATAAGCATTGCCTCAAGTGGAAGTAGCACACTCAGCTTAGGAAGCCCTTCGACCGCTGGTTTGCCTCTCTCAACAACTGCAAAAGACGAAACTAAATGGCTTAATTTTACCTCAGCAGTGGGGAGTGGTGTGAGTAGAAGAATAGAGGCCAGTATTTCTGCTGGTACAGTACCCAACGGATTAGAGCTAAAATTAGGCTTAAATACTGCTGTTGGAGGGGGAGGTACTTTGGGTACTATCGTAGCGAATGTAGCAAGTCCAATAAAACTCGGAGCATCAGCTATTGTACTTGATAATATAACAGGAGCTTATACTGGTGTTGGCGTTGGCAATGGCTTCAAACTTACCTATACTATCAATGTTTCAAATTATGGGCTTTTGAGAAGAGGAACAAGTGTTGTTCAAATTACGTACACCCTAATAGATAACTAACTGATGAAGATTAGATTACTTACTTTTTTGTTATCTTTAAACTTAATAGTTAAAGGACAGACAATCTCTGTTAGTGGAAATTGGATTCCAACCGTTACTGCTATTACTACTACGGGTAGCGATTATTCGAGTAGTGCATTGACGAGTGCTGCTAATCAAACTCTTATAACTGCTGGAGGATTGGGGTCGCTGCTTTCGATAAAAAATTATCAGATTTCAGTAAGTAAAACCAACACCAATTGGCATAACAACTTAGTACTTACCGCCCGTCGAACTGGCACTGGCACTCCCAGTTTTTTAGGCTTATTAAGTGCCAGTGGCGGTACAACTGCACAAACTATTACAAATATATCAACTGCTTTTTTTACAATCAATGTTAGTATACTAAGTTTAGGATTAGGTAATGCCAGCATTAGCAATATTCCGATAGAGTACTCGCTAAGTGGTATATCGGTTATATTGCCAGCAAAGACATATAGTACAACAATTACTTACACAATTGTTGAATTATGAGGTTAAAGTTTATGATACTTTTTCAAGTATACTATGAAGTGCTTCAACACCATTAGTGATTTTTACCCTATAAGAAATAAGTTCTCTATTAAAAGTCTTCTTATAAGCTAAAGTTATATTGTCAATAAAGGTCTCTACAACATCGGCCTTGACTAAATTAATTGTGCAGCCCCCAAAGCCACCTCCCATCATTCGGGCTCCAACAACTGAATCGAAGTTAAATGTTTGTTCAACCAAAAAATCTAATTCTGGGCAACTAACTTCATAATCTTGACTTAAACCTTGGTGGGTTTCATACATTTTTTGCCCAAAAGTCTTTAAGTCATCGTTTTCGAGGGCTTTACACGCAACATCTACTCTCTCTATTTCTTCGACAACATATTTACATCGATTATATACAACGGGCGATAATTTATCGGCCTGACTACGGAGCATAGGTATTGTTACATCACGTAGGCTATCGACCTGTGGAAACGCAGATTGAAGGCGGCGAATACCCTCTTCACATTCGGCTCGACGTTGATTGTATTCGCTATCACCGAGGTTATGTTTTACCCCAGTATTACATAAAACGAGCGAATATTCTGGAAAATCAAATGGGAAGTATTCAAAGCTAAGGTCTTGGCAATCAAGTTTAATAACTGAATTTGCTTTGCCATGAATTGATGCAAACATATCCATGATTCCGCAGTTAACACCAGCATATTTATGTTCAGCTTGTTGAGCAATAAGGGCTAATTCAAGCTTAGTAAGTTCCAAATTATATAATTTGTTGAGTGCGAATCCCATACCACTTTCTACAGCTGCTGATGAAGATAGACCCGCTCCGAGTGGTACATCTCCACCAAATACGATATTAAAGCCAGTATTGATTTGCTTGCCTTTTTCAAGCATTTCTGCTAAAACTCCGATTAAAAAATTAGCCCAACTCTTTTCTGTTTTTCTGATAGTATCAAGAGAAAACTCATAAATATCATTGAGGTCATAAGCTAAAAGGATACATTTTTTATCTGTTCTCGGAGAAATTGCGAAGTAAATAGCTTTATCAATAGCAGCGGGGAGAACAAATCCATTATTGTAATCAGTATGCTCGCCGATAAGATTAATTCGACCAGGAGCTCTTACTAATAAAGTAGGGTTTTCCCCAAAATAGTCTTTAAATTTTTGGGTTAAAAGCTCATTCAACATTTTTGTGTCAGTAGTTTGTTTTTTGGTTAAAGAGTAAAAAAAAAGAAAGCCCCAAGAAACATCGGGGCTTCTATGAAAGTTTTGTTAACTTAATCACTTTTGATTCTTTCTACTAATATCAAAAATAATATTTTTTTGAATAAATTATTGATATAGTTTTGATTATCAGTTAAATAAGTATTAGTGCAATCGTTTGAATAGTATCATTATCGCTCATAATAAAGTTTTGCAAAGGTTTGCACATAATTTGTAAAATTCTAAGAAAGTATATAATGTTTCTCTTATGGTTTGGTTTTGAATGCTCGAATTTCCTGCTGATTAATTCCGAATAAAATTTGGTCTTTCATTAGTAATGCTGAGCGTACATCGCCTTGTAAATTAAAGCCTGATTGGCGTTGTGGAATACTTATAAATTGACCTTTACCATCCCCTTTGAGTAGTAGCCCGTAGTTGGCATCATATTTACCAAATTTTAGACGAGCTTTATTCAAATTGCCGCACATCACGAGGTCTTTTTTTCCATCTTTGTCATAATCAGTAACTATGATAGTGTAAATCGGTGCAAACTGTACTTCAATCGGAAGTGCTTTTTCTTCAAACTTTCCTTGTATATTTTGTATCAAAAGAACCGTTTTTAGGCAGTTTGCTTCCAGTTTTTTAGCATCTTTTAGTTCATCTTCGCCAAAAATATCAGTCAATGTTGCATTTGAATAACTATCATAAGACGTAAATTTTGGGCGTTTGGTTGGCACTTGCTCTAATAATTCATCACGGGTTAAATACGGATAGCTTTTTCCCTGAATATAAGTACACAAAATAGGGTCAATACTACCATTATCATCGAAGTCTTTGTAGTAAAGTTCGGCGGGTTGTTTATCGCTCACTTTACATTGGCTATTTAGTCCCAAATTACCAACTAATAAGTCGGGTGAACCATCGCCGTTGAGGTCTTCAACCGTTAGTTTATTCCACCAACCAGAGAGTTTACGGTCAAAATAATTTTCGGTTTTATCTGCCAGTTTACCATTTTCATTCTCAAAAACTGTTATTGGCATCCATTCGCCAACAACTACTAACTCTTGTTTTTTATCTTTATTCAAATCTACAAAAGCGGCATCGGTTATCATGCCGATGTTTTTTAATTCTTCTGGCGTGTTATCTTTGAATCGTGGCGACGAACCGTTTCCATTACCTTCATTGATTAACACATAACTACGTGGAATGTTTGGATATTTTCCAACAGAAACTCTACTACCCACAAAAATGTCAGGTTTAGAGTCTCCATTGATATCGGCCACTCGCACACACCCAGTGCTTGTAAGCATAGTAGGTAGGGCAGAAGGACTAAGCTCGAAATCTCCTTTGCCGTTATTTATGAATAGTTGGTCTTGGAGATTTGGGTCATTTTCGGTAAAATTTCCGTATCCACCGTGGGCCACATAAATATCTTGAAAGCCATCGCCGTTGGCATCAAAGAAAACGGCATCACTCACATCAGCATTAGGATTCGAAGGAAATGATTTCTTAGTAAATTGTAATGCCGAGCCACTCGCTTGTATATAAAGTTCGCTGGCTTTGCCATAGCTTCCACCAACAAAAACATCTTCAAGACCATCTTTATTAACATCGCCTTTGACCATTACTGGACTGGTGTAAGATTGTGAATTGGTCAATAAAATTTGTCTTTTGAAATCATTGTATGCGGCTTTATTCTGAACCGAGATAATTGGAGAAGGTATCTCTGTAAAAACTCCACCATTCTGAATACCAAAATTGACTTTAGTCATAGCATTTTTTTCTTCTAAAACTAAAGTTTGATTTGGCTGGATGTTGGTCAAAACCTGACTTTTATCGCTATTCCAAATAACTTTTATTGAATCAATTTTAGCATTTTTACCCAAACCAAAATTCATCGTAAAACTTACATTCGACTGAAATCCACGAGTAGGCATTTGTTCTTGATATTGGCTTTTACCTTGAGCATATACATAAACTTTTGCACCAATGCCCCTTACATTGCCATTTTCGCCGTTGAGTTTTACCTTCAAAAACTGATTGCCAAGTTTATTATTGGCTTCGTTTTGGTAGATAAATGCAGGTGAGTTGATATTATTGACCACTAAATCTAAATCTCCGTCATTATCTAAATCGGCATAAGCTGCCCCACTACTGTTCGACTGCTCGCCCAATCCCCAATTGGTAGTTTGGTCTTTGAAGTTTAGTTGACCATTGTTTCTGAAAATGTAGTTTTTTACATTTGACGAAGGCATTTTTTGTACCAATTCAAGCACATCAGTTCGTTGAAAACCACCTTGTTTGGTTGCCATGAAATCGTCCATGTATTTCAAAAAATCAAGGTTGGTATAATCGTGCAGATAGCCATTGGTAATGTATAGGTCCTTTAGGCCGTCGTTATCATAATCGGCAAATAGAGCCGCCCAACTCCAATCAGTATTTGAGATACCCAAAACTTGCCCAATTTCGCTAAATGTGCCATTGCCATTATTGAGTTGGAGCATATTTCGCATGTATTGGTAATGAAATCCCGACCTTACACTTAAATCAAATTTATCATAATTGTCAGGAGCCATCAATAATTTCTGACGACGATTATCTTCGGGAAGCATATCGAGCGTAAAAATATCGGGTAGGAGGTCATTGTTAATATCGGCTACATCGTTTCCCATCGAGAAATTAGAGGTGTGGCCGAGTTGTTCGTTGCTTACTTCCTTGAAGCTTCCGTTTTTATTATTAATGTATAATCTATCAGGCACAGCATAATCATTACTCACGTAAATATCTGGCCAACCATCTTGATTAAAATCGGCAATTCCAGCTCCGAGACCATAAGATAAAGCCGAACTTTGAATACCAGCTTGACGAGTAATATCTCTGAAAAAGCCTTTTTCATTTTTATAGAATCTCGAACCACTGACTGCATCATCTTGCTTAATGAGTGCTGCCGTACGGGCTTCATCAAGCACAGGCAATGACTTGATATTGTGGTTGAGTAAAAACATATCTAAGTCGCCATCTTTATCGGCATCAAAGAAATAAGCGTTTGTACTTGATGCTGGACTATCAAGACCATATTGTTTGGCTTGTTCAAGAAACTTTGGAATGCCGTTGGCATCGTTCCCTTGATTGACGAATAGTTCATTAGCCTTTTTTTCGGGCATTAGGTTTCCCGAATGGCACACATATATATCAAGTTTCCCGTCGGCATTTATATCGACCATCGTAGTACCTGTTTTCCAAGGACCTTCACGGCCTGCCACGCCTGCTTGGGTTGTTATATCTTGAAACTGCATCTTGCTTTTATTCAGATACAATTTGTTTTGCTGCATGTTACTTGTAAAGTAGAGGTCTTCAAGGCCATCGCCATTCACATCGCCCACAGCCACCCCGCCACCATTATAGAAGTATTCATACATCAACACATTGGTGTTTAGGCCTTCGTTAATAACATTTTGAAAATCGATGTTGGTTTTATCTGGAAATAGTAACGTGAATATAGGTTCTTGTTTTTCACCTTCTTCTTCGGTTATCTCGGATGAAGATTTATTACAGCTTGTAATGAATACGCTTATTGATAACAGATATGCAATTGTTGAGATTTTCATTTGTTAGGTCATTAGTCTCCAAATCAGAGAATCAAACGTCGGGTTTTCAGTTATTTTTTATAAAAGAAAACAAATATACAAAGATGTGTTAGGTTAGAAAGAATTGAATGTATGAAATAGAAAAAATGGGTAGCCAGAAGTATTGCTACTTTCGACTACCCATTTTGATTCATAACGTGTATTAATAACCAGGGTTTTGTACCAGTTTATTATTTCTATTCATTTCATCTCGATGAATTGGTAAGAAATAAATTTTATCATCCCAGTTACGGTTTTCTTTACCTGGGTCAATTTTACCTACGGTGTAAGAATAATCGTAATTGCTTGGGTCATACTTATATGTCGTAACGGTTTTACCTGCTTTCAATGTGCCTTTTACAACAATGATACTTGCTTTGCGGCCAAGTGTAGTTGGAGCAATCATCCAGCGGCGTGCATCGTGATAACGTTGTTCTTCAAAAACCATCTCAATACGACGCTCGTTGCGGTAACGCTGACGAAGTGCATCTCCTGACTCAGTGATTGCTGGCATACCCGCACGGAAACGAATCTGATTTAACCATTTTCTGGCTTCAGCATCTTCGCCCAATTCAATACATGCCTCGGCATAATTAAGCATAGCTTCGGTATAACGTAAGAACGGCCACGGAATTTGTTGCCAAGAGTTTTGGTCAACTAAACCTGGGTTAGGGTCAGTAAACTTACGCATGTAATAACCTGTATAGCTACCATTCCAGTCTTCGATGCTACTCTTACGAGTATCTAAACCAAAGTGTGTTTTTTTAGCACCACCTGAGATTATCTCATATTCACCCGTTTGAATTTGGTTAGCTGGGTCAAGTGGGGCTGCACTTGCAGAGCGTGGTTTCCACGGAGAACCTTCGTATAAAATGCTTGCTTTTAAGCGTGGGTCACGGTTATCGTATGGACTTTTTGCCAGTTCAGGCTTAGACCAGTCGAATTTCGAGCCATCCATCATTTCATAATCATCAATCAATTCTTGGATTGGCGTATTTCCAGCCCAGTTGTTGTACCCATTAGGGCCATTGAAAAGTCCAACACGACCACCATCTTCGTTTTTGCTTTGGATAAAATAACGTCCAAAAATGATTTCGTTTTGTCCACCATTACGAGCAAGCGATTGATTCATGTAGTTAGTAGTACCTTGGTCGGCAGCAACTGGGGCAGTCAAGCCTAATTGAAATCCAAATCCTGAAAGGTCAAGTACTGCTTTTGCCGCTGCTTTTGCTTTTTGCCAACGTTCCGTACGGCTACCTGATACATAGCCCATCAACTCAGGTTTTCCGAAAGAAGCCATTGCTTTAGATTTTGCTTTAGCGGTTGGCACATCGTATAAATCGCTGGCAGCATAAATTAACATGCGTGATTTAAGAGCTAATGCTGCTGCTTTGGTAGCACGGCCTTTTTGCAATGATTTACCATCAAGTAAAGTAGCCGCTTCATCGAGGTCTTTCACGATAAAGTTTAGGCATTCTTCAAATGTATTTCTTGGAGTCAAGAAATCAGCATCAGTCAAGGCAAATGCTTTGTCAACAATCGGCACTCCACCATAATAGCGAACTAATTGATGGTAGTAATAAGCACGCATAAACTTGGTTTCACCGATAAGACGCTCTACAATATTACCCGTATTCGGAAACTGAGGCTTTGCCAAGTTAGCAAGAGCTAAATTACAAGCTCGGATTCTTGAATACATGTTTACCCAACTTAAAGTTCCGTTAATCCAACCTGGGTCGGCTGGATTACTGCGTCCTTCGGTGATAGTAGTAATGTTTCTGCCTGGGTGAGTAAAAATAGTTTCGTCAGTCAATGAAGCAAGCATTTGCTCGTTGAAACCACCCACACCTAATCCACCGTATAATTCGCTCACAAAGGCCTCAGCCAAAGAAGCATCTCCCCATACTACCTCTTGTGAAAGCTGGTCAAGAGGTTTGGTATCAACAAAATCATCGTTACAACTAATCGTAAAAAACGAAACTGTAAAGAATGACAAAATTATTTTTTTATACATTTTCATTTTTATAATAATTAAAATTTAACGTTTAAGCCTAAGTTAAGAACTCTTGATTGAGGATAGTATTGACCAGTTGTACTGGCTGTTTCTGGGTCGAATACTTTCAATTTGTCAATCGTAAATAAGTTGATTCCGCTTGTGTAAATTCTCATGCTACTAAAACCAATTCTTTTACCGATTGCTTCAGGAATGGTATAACCTAACTCGAAGTTTTTCAAACGCATATAATCTGTGCTTCTTAACCAATAAGTATTTCCACCCGAGAAATATTGGTCAGAGCGGTTAGCGATACGTGGATGTACATCGCTTGGGTTATCAATTGTCCAACGATTTTGATAAATATCAAGCAAATAGTTACCGATATTACCCATCTCACCCGCACTTACATATTGTTTTGCACCTGCTGCTCCTTGAATCAAGATAGTAAGGTCAAAGTTTTTGTATTGAGCACCGAGGTTAATACCACCTTGGAAAAGTGGGAGCGTAGTATTATCTGTTCTCACCATATCATCTGGTGTAATTTTACCATCGCCGTTGTAATCTTTGTATTTCATATCTCCAGGGCGAAGCTCTTTTACGATGGCCGAGTAATCAATACCACGAGCATCAATAGCAGCTTGGTCTTTAAATACGCCATCATACAAATAAGCCATGAAAGTGTTCATCGGACGGCCAGTAGTACGTTGCCATTCTGGAGCACCAGGGGCTTCATCCCAGAATTCGATACGGTTTTTAGAATATCCACCGTTTACGCTAACATTATATTTAAACTCACCTGATTGTCCACGGTAACCAACATTGAAGTCAAATCCACGATTTGATACTTCGCCGATGTTTTGTGCAGGAAGAGTAATACCTGTTGATTGTGGAACCGAAGCATTCTTAAACCAAAGGATTTTTGAGCGGTAATTATAGAAATAGTCAAACTCGAAATTGATTTTTCCGTTGAATAAACCTCCTTCTAAACCAATATTTGAGTTAGAAGCAACCTCCCAAGTAATATTTTCGTTAGGAAGACGAGTCTCAAATAATGTTTTTTGCTCGGCATCACCTAAGATATAACTACGGAAACCGTAAGTTGATAGGTACTGATAAGTTGCAGGCGTTGATGAGTTCGGAAGGTTTACTTGGTCGTTTCCGAGTTGTCCCCAAGAACCTCTCAATTTCAAGAAGCTAATTGCTGGAATTTCTTTCATGAATTTTTCTTCAGAAAGCACCCAACCAGCCATTACACCTGGGAAGAAACCGTAGCGAGTTGCTTTAGGGAAACGGTCAGAACCGTCATATCTCCATAAAAACTCAACTAAGTATTTTTCTTTGAGGTTATAAGCCACACGACCAAAGTAGTTGATACGTGCAGTTTCAAAACCACCACCCCCGTTGTTTCTTTCGAGGTCACCACCTGCAAACATTTGGTCGAGAGCTGGTGAGATGAAATAACGACGATAAGCATTAAAGTTATTTCCTTTAATAGTTTCGGTGTTTGTACCCGCCAAAACAGTCAAGCCATGATTACCAAATTTACGCTCGTAGGTAGCCACTCCACCCAATAAGATATTCAACTGGTCGTCGTATGATTGAGTTAAGTTTGGTTCTGCTGGCCCTCTTTTACTTGCAACTAACTTAGGTGTTGTACCGTCAGCCTCGAAGCCAGAACCTTGTTGGTAAAGAGTCCACGGAATTTGCCATAATTTTCTCGTACCAAGTCTTTTATCGATAGCGGCAGTACCCGTAAATTTCAAACCTTGTACCCACGGAATTTTAATATCGAGTGAGCCATTTGTTTGGATATAATCTTGTCTTTGGCGGTCATAACCCGATAAACTTGTCGTAATTACAACTGGGTTTTCGCCGTTTTCGATGTCAGGACCAGGAAGACCGTTTGGCCAATATGCTTGTTGTTGTGGTTTTCCACGCATTTGCATTCTGAAGATAGCTGCTGCCGAACGAGTTGGGTAGTTACGAGCTTCTTCACGGCCTAAAATACCTACATTAAGGTCAATGTATTTATTGATTTTTGCATCAATATTGAAGCGGATATCATACTGTTGGTAAGCTGTAGCTGAGTTTTTGTAAAAACCATCTTGGTTTTGATAACCAATCGAAGCTAAATATTTTACGTTTTCTGTACCACCTGTAACTTGCAAGTTATGCTGTGTTTGAGGTGACCATGGTTTTAAGGTAGCTTTATACCAATCTGTATTTGGGTGAAGCCAAGGGTCTGAGCCATCAGAATACTGCTGAATGTCAGTCGGTGAGAATGGAGCTTTTCTGATTGTTCCATTCGGACGAGTGAATGAGCCTGTTGATTTGTATGCTGCATTGGCAGCTGCCCACTCACTTACAGGTAAACCATAAATGTCAAGGTCGTTGAGCATACTTACGTATTGAGCAGCATTGGCTAATTTAGGGATTACTGTTGGCTGTGAATAGCCTTGATTAGCCGAGTACGAAACTTGTGGTTTGCCGCTTTTTCCACGCTTGGTAGTAATCAAAATTACACCGTTGGCTGCACGTGAACCATAGATGGCGGCCGAGGCATCTTTCAATACCGAAACACTTTCGATATCGTTTGGATTGATACGGTCGAGACCACCCGCACGATTCGGAATACCGTCAACTACAATGAGGGCATCTCCGTTGTTGAGCGTATTCGAACCACGAATACGAATAGCTGAACCATCGGCACCAGGCTCACCACTTCTGTTTACTGCCACAACCCCCGCCATACGACCAGCGATTGAGTTACTCAAATTTACAGTTGGTGATTTGATTAATTCAGAACCCTTTACCGATGCAACCGAACCCGTAATGGTTTCTTTCTTCTGAACGCCATAACCAACCACTACTACTTCGCCCAAAGTCTTGGTGTCAGATTTCATACCAACGTTTATAGAGGTACGATTACCGACCGTAACTTCTTGGGGTTCGTAGCCCACAATGCTAAAAACTAATACTGCTTTGTTATCTGCCACAGTAAGCGTGTAGTCGCCATTGGCATCTGTTGTAGTACCTTTCTGAGTACCTTTGATGAGAATACTCACTCCGGGAAGGGCTTCACCTTTTTCCGAGTCGGTTACTTTTCCCGATACTTTTTGTTCAAGGAATTTACCTGAACTGGGGCCAGCAAATACATTAGGAACAGACAAAGCACCTATTGCCCCGAGCAGCAGGACAAAGATACTCCGTAGAGTAAATTTTTTCATAGAAGATTAGTTAAAAAGTTAATAGACGTTATTGAGATTAAAATTCGATTAAAATTAAATTAATTTTTTTTAAAAAATATATATGATAAATTAAGAAGATTGTAAGATTTTGGCTTGTAATACGGTATTTTATAGAAAAAGTAGTGTGATTATACTGATTTTTTAATTTGCAATCGTTTGCACAAAATTTTACTATTTGAATAAAAATTTAGAGCCTGTTTAAAAATATGTAATTAAAAATAATAAGAGCATCTAAAGAATGGGAATAAAATACTTTCTTTGAAGTG
>JALQYE010000249.1 GCA_023254245.1 Emticicia sp. | reverse complement strand
AACAAACTCGTCATTGATGACGACGACAAACAATTGAATATAAACGGCAAGAAATCTAAGCCTGTTTTTTCGTTTGCAGGCAATAAAATGTTGATGAATCTCAGTGCCAAAGAAAAAGATTTTTCGATGGGTTTTAATATCAGTTGGTCTTTGAAAGATGTACGAAAAGTAAGTTACAAAAAAGAAAAAGATGGGAATTATGAATTGGTTTTGGATGTACCTGCCGACCGCATAAAGGTAGATTTAGGTTTCGGAAAAGATAATACCATTGGCGGCTCGTTTAATGTAAAAGATGATGATAAAGATAACCCTACTTCGTTTGCACTTGCCACAAAAGATGAAAAGGTAGTAAAAGAAATAAGCCAGCACTTTGAAAGTGCTATCAGAGAGGCGAGAAAATAGATGCATCAGTGATGCTCTAAAACGAAACTTCCCGAAAGTTAATACTCTCGGGAAGTCATTCAATCTTACTGTAATTTTCTATATTTAATACGCTTAGGTGTTACATCAGTTCCGAGACGTTTTCTACGATTTTCTTCGTATTCTGAGAAGTTTCCTTCAAACCAATACACTTGAGAGTCGCCTTCAAATGCCAAGATATGCGTAGCAATTCTATCTAAAAACCAACGGTCGTGGGAAATAACCACCGCACAACCTGCAAAGTTTTCGAGACCTTCTTCTAAGGCACGGAGCGTGTTTACGTCCAAATCATTAGTAGGCTCATCTAAAAGCAATAAGTTACCGCCTTCTTTGAGCATCATAGCCAAATGCACACGGTTACGCTCACCACCCGAAAGTGTACCCACTTTTTTCTCTTGGTCAGAACCTTGGAAGTTGAAACGACTCACATAACCACGGGCATTTACTTGCTTATTTCCGAGCATCACCCAATCATTTCCCCCCGAAATCAATTCATAAACCGATTTATTTGGGTCGAGTTGATTATGCTCTTGGTCAACATAAGAAAGTTTCACGGTTTCACCTACTTCAAACGTACCTGCTAATGGCTGAAGCTGTCCCGTAATTAATTTGAAGAGCGTTGTTTTACCCGCACCGTTTGGTCCGATGATTCCGACAATACCGTTTTGTGGTAAACTGAAATTGAGGTCTTCGTACAATAATTTATCGCCAAAGCCCATTTTCACACCCGATGCTTCGATTACTTTATTACCCAAACGTGGCCCTGGTGGAATGAAAAGTTCGAGTTTATCTTCTCTCTCTTTTACGTCTTCGCTCACCATACGGTCGTATGCTGCCAAACGAGCCTTAGATTTTGCCTGACGTGCCTTCGGAGCCATTTTCACCCATTCTAATTCTCGCTGTAAAGTTTTTTGGCGTTTCGATTCAGACTTTTCTTCCTTCGCCAGACGATTTTGTTTTTGCTCCAACCACGAAGAGTAATTTCCTTTCCATGGAATACCCTCGCCTCTATCCAATTCAAGAATCCAACCAGCTACGTTATCTAAGAAATAACGGTCGTGGGTAACGGCAATTACCGTTCCTTTGTATTGGCGTAAATGCTCTTCCAACCAAAGCACCGACTCAGCATCGAGGTGGTTGGTAGGCTCATCGAGCAATAATACATCAGGTTGCTTCAAAAGCAGACGGCAAAGAGCCACACGACGCTTTTCTCCACCCGAAAGGTTTTCAACCAAAGCATCTTCTGGCGGGCAACGCAAGGCGTCCATCGCACGCTCCAAGCGTGTATCAAGTTCCCAAGCATCGAGGTTATCCAATTTTTCTTGAACTTCCCCTTGACGAGCTAAAAGTTTATCAAAATCAGCATCAGGGTCGCCGAATGCTTCGTTGATTTCGTCGAATTCTTTCAATAAATCTACAATTTCCTGCACACCTTCTTCCACAATCTGACGAACCGTTTTGGTTGGGTCGAGTTTGGGCTCTTGCTCAAGCATGCCAACGGTATAACCAGGCGAGAAAACCACATCGCCATTGATGTTTTTGTCGATGCCCGCAATTACTCGAAGAAGAGTGGATTTACCAGCTCCGTTCAAACCCAAAACCCCAATTTTGGCTCCGTAGAAGAACGAAAGATAAATATTTTTTAAGATTTGTCGATTAGGCGGAATGATTTTACTCACTCGCTCCATCGAAAAGATAATTTGCTCGCTCATGGTTGAATAAATTCGAAATTTGGTCTAAAACAAAAATTGAATGTTAATTTTTCAATAATTTCACATCAAAATCAATCAAATTCAGTATTTTTTACTATATTTAATAAATTTTTACGCAAATATCGGTAAAGCTGTTTGTATTATACAAAAAAACTGCGAATTTTACCCAAACAAACCACCATCCCTGACTCACAAGCCATGTGATTTTTTTATTATGAACGGCGTAACATTAGAAAACGAATATGCTTACATAAAAGACGGTAAGGTATTCTTGAAAGGGTATTTAGATATGCCCGACCGACAAATCGGAGAAGTTAAACGCACAGAAGAAGAGGCTTTCCAGTATTTCATTAACCGTTACCAAATTGCGGTAAACAAGGTTACTCAATTGGAATCTGAGATTACCGAGGCCCAAAATAAGGGTTCTTTCTTGACAAAACTCACGCAACTCCGCAAACGCTTGCTGAATTTCGACGGCATCGGCGATTTTATTCCATTGCTCAAAACTCTCGATGAGCAAGAGGAGTTTCTACGTGGATTGATTGTGGGCAATCAGGCCAATAACTTGGCTATCAAAGAGGCCCTCATCGAAGAGGCCAAAGTAGCAAAAGAAGAGGTTGATTGGAACATTGTTGCAGAGCAACTCCAAGACATCAAAACTCGCTGGATTAGAACAGGTCCAGTTGATAAGCCTTACCAAGAATCAATCGAACAAACCTTCAAAGAAGTTTTAGATGATTTCTATCAACGTAGAAAGGCTTTCTATGAAGAACAAAATCGTATCATAGGCGAGCGTATGGAAAAATATGCTGAGCTTGTTCGTGGTGCCGAGATGTTATTCAGAATGGGTAACTGGGAGCTTTCTTTTGCCGAATTAAAACGCCTACAATCAGAGTGGCGTAATGTAGGTGACGTACCACCGAAGCGATTGAAGTACGAGTTCCGTCGATTCAAGAAACTCACTACCTTATATTACGAAAAATATTGTGCTGCTAAAGGCATCCAAATCAAAGTACGTGTTGACCCTCGTGTAGAAGCTCAACAAAAAATGATGGAAGAAGCCGAAAGTTTGGCAGAATCGAAAGATATTTTTGCAGCAACCGAGCGTGCGAAAGTAATGCTCAACGACTGGAAAAACATCAAAGTGCCATCGCACTTGGCCGTACGCAACGTTGCTGAGCGTTTCCGAGCAGCTTGTGATAAGATTTTTGAATTAAGCTATTTGATGAAAGTAGTTACTCGAAAATTACCTAATTACAATTACTTGAGCGAAAAACAACAAGTCTTGACGAAATTCCGTGAGATGGAAAACATCGTGATTCGTGCCAGAGGTGAATTGAAGATTTTGATTGAAAGCAACGAAGGCGTTTCGCAAGGACCAGATTTAGACAAAATTACACAATCGAATATCCAAACTCAAAAGCGTAAGCTGTTGATGAAGGAGGTAATTTTAGAAGAATTACGCCGTGCTGCTCAGTCTCAATAAAAAAAATAAAAAAATTTTGAGGAGAGACTTGCGTCATTAAATCAAAAGTATTAATTTTGCATCATAATTCAGGACTGACCTATGGTGTAATGGTAACACTACGGTTTTTGGTACCGTCTTTCTAGGTTCGAATCCTGGTAGGTCAACAACCTTAAAAGGTAACTATTTGATAATCAGATAGTTACCTTTTTTAATTTCCACGGGGGGACACTACGGGGGACACTAAATTGATATTTATTTTTTTCAGATTTATTCGATAATACCCCCCCTGCATTTTTTGGCACTCTTTTTTTTACAGTCGGATAGCGGTATTTGCTATTGAATCATTAAGGATTTAACCGCCCCCCCTCTTATCAAACCAACCAAAGTATAAGTATAAAGAGTAAATCAATTAAAATATCAATAAACTCAAAAACTATTTCTTTTCTGATTTTCATTTTCTTGCTCTTTAAATTTCATTTTAAAATCCATCTTTTACTTTCCCCCCTCACCCTTGAATTTTGACAGGATTTATGTTTGATTGCTGATGCGGTTGCACTCAAAAATGAATTGAGGTTTTGACCCACCCTACACCACCACCCCGAACCCCTCCAACCATCGGGCGTGTATTGGCTCAATTCTGATAAACTCTTTTTGCTCGAATAATGATGGTTGCGGATTCGCAACAATTTTTAGAACCTTTCTCTTTGTGCTGTGCATCGGGTTCGATTTATTGTTTCGTTTATCCTTCATTTCTTTGCATCGAGTATCACAATACTTTGAGGTATCATTTGATAAAACCTTTCGACAATTTGCACACTTTTTCAAGACCAAATTATTAGTAGATATTGGAATGATGTTACCCTTTATAATATTATTCTTTATCTTGAGGGGTAATATCATTCCATTTTCGGCACTTGGTGGGGTGTTTTCCCACTCGGTAAAATCATTCCACTTTTGAGTTTTGGGCGTTTCTATGTCAGTAGTTTCCACTCGGTAAAATCGTTCCAAAACCTCAACACCCGAAACGCTCAATAAATCATTCCACTTTTGAAGCACCAAACCCCGTACAACCTCTTTGAGCGTTTCGCCCGTGGCGTATTGGCAAATGATTCTTTCAAACTTTTCTTTTTGTCTGAATCGTTGTTTGGGGTTTAGGTTGCTCCAGTTATCCCGTCTAATTAATTGCTCGTATTGGTGGACATCTTTGGCGGTC
>JALQYE010000248.1 GCA_023254245.1 Emticicia sp. | reverse complement strand
GATGCTTTTTACCCAAAAACGAAGTCAAAAAAACTTCTCCCTGCCATTCTGATTATTCATGGGGGCGGTTGGCGTACAGGCAATCGTACGCAGCACATTCCGTTGGCTCAACGCTTGGCAGCTTTAGGTTATGCGACTTTTACAGCCGAATATCGTCTTTCAACTGAAGCTCTCTATCCTGCTGCCGTGCATGATTTAAAAGCAGCCGTAAGATGGATTCGTGCCAATGCCAAGAAATATGGCATCGACACCAATAAAATAGCCAGCGTAGGTTTTTCGGCAGGTGGACAGCTTTCGGCACTTTTGGGAAATACAAATAATTTACCAAAATTTGAAGGAAATATTGGCGATTTAAAACATTCAAGCCAAATAAACGCTATCGTAGATATTGATGGAATCTTGGCTTACATTCATCCAGAATCGGGAGAGGGCGATGACCGTAAAAGTACCTCAGCTGCTACCTATTGGTTTGGCTTCAGCAAAGACGAAAACCCCGAACTTTGGCACGAAGCCTCGGCTCTTACGTATGCAGGTAAAAACACCCCTCCTACCCTTTTCTTAAATAGCTCCGTTGATAGAATGCACGCTGGCCGTGAAGACTACCGTAAGAAACTTAATGCTTTTGGCATTTACTCAGAAGTACATACTTTTGAAAATTCGCCCCACTCATTCTGTTTGCTTTCGCCGTGGTTTGACCCTACTGTTGGGTATATTAATACATTTTTGAAAAAAGTTTTTTGATTTTAGTAGCTATTCAAATTTTCACCAAAATACAAAAATCCAAGGCAATAACAGCCTATATTTGATAAAAATCCAAACCGATAAAATAGAGTTTTTACCGATATGATACAATTTAACAAAACCTTAGTCACCGATGACGAACTTCCTTGGGAAGTGGTTGACCCAAAAATCAAACGAAAAATAATGTCGTATAACGAAGACATTATGCTCGTGAAAGTCGCTTTCGAAAAAGGAGGAGTTGGCACCACGCACAAACATCCTCATTTACAAATTAGCTATGTGGCCAGTGGTGCATTTGAAATAACGGTTGCTGGTGAAAGTAAAATTTTGAAAGAAGGCGATGTCTATTTTATTCCTTCCAATGTTCTTCATGGTGCGGTTTGTTTGGAAGATGGCATTTTAATCGATGTATTCAACCCTATGCGTGAGGATTTTGTAAAACCATAAACACCACCGCCAAAAATGAAAATTTTTCATATTTTTACCTTTCTACATCTTTTCTCCATTACTTTATTTGGGCAAAAACAACTTTCCAATCAAGTAATTGGAGTTTTGCAGAAAGATATCATTGCTCAAGCCAACTGGGCAATGACTCAGCAACCCATAACCATTACGGCCGAGCAATGCGAGCGTTCGGCAGGTGGTTTGCACGATTTTTATTCCGAAGGTGATTATTGGTGGAAAAATCCTGATGACCCAAACGGACCATACATTCAGCGTGACGGCCAAACCAATCCAGATAATTTTGTGGCTCACCGAAAAGCTATGATTCGGTTTAGTCAAATCGTTGGTTCATTAGCCTCGGCATATCTGATTACGAAAGATGAAAAGTATGTAAAACACGCCTTTTCACACATCAATGCTTGGTTTGTAGATAAAAATACGCTTATGAATCCTTCATTACTCTATGCCCAGGCCATCAAAGGTAAGGCTACGGGAAGAGGTATCGGAATCATCGACACGATTCATTTGATGGAGGTTGCACAAGGAATTATTATCATGCAAAAGGCAGCGAGTGTAGATAAAAATAATCTGCAAATTATCAAAAACTGGTTTGCTCAATATCTTGCATGGCTTACCACTCATCAGTATGGTATTGACGAACGAGAAGCCAAAAACAATCATGGCACTTGTTGGGTAATGCAAGTAGCATCATTTGCTAAACTGACAGAAAATCAAGCTTTAATTGATTATTGTAAAGCTCGCTTTAAAACAGTTTTACTACCCAATCAACTCGAAAAAGATGGTAGTTTTCCACTTGAACTCAAACGCACCAAGCCTTATGGATACTCAATTTTTAATTTGGATGCCATGACTACGCTCTGCCAAATTTTGACCGATTCGAAAGATGATTTATGGAATTTTAGGTTGGATGACGGCCGTTCGATGAAAAAAGCCATTGAGTTTCTGTATCCCTACATCGAAAACAAAAGCCTTTGGACTTCCCCAAAAGATGTAATGTACTGGGAAGAATGGCCAGTAGCTCAACCTTTTTTATTATTTGGCTATCAGCACTTTGGCAATAAAAATTGGTTTGAAAGCTGGAAAAAATTGGAGCATTTTCCAAAAAACGATGAAGTAATCAGAAATTTACCTATCCGAAATCCATTGCTTTGGCTTTAAGAATTTTTCAACCTTATCAAATACATCTATGAAAACATCCTTTTTAGCTCTTACACTGCTGTTTGCAAGACAGTTGGCTTTTGCTCAATACAATCCAGAAAAACCCGACCTCTGTCAAGGAAAATTTTTCACAGAAGAAGATGCAAAAAACCTCCACGCTGATTTTGCTAAACGATATTCTGATAAAACTTCGTGGCAAAAGCACGCCCAAGAAATCCGTCAAGGAATCTTAGATGGAGCTGAATTGAGTAATTATGAATTTAAAAAACCTACCAATATTATTATTCATAGCAAAAAAGATTTGAATGGGTATTCGGTAGAAAATGTATCTTTTCAAAGCATTGAAGGCATTTATGTCACAGGTAATTTGTATCGTCCTGCCCACTCAACCAAAGGAAAAAATGCAGGAGTTTTATGTCCGCATGGACACGGCACTGACCCACGTTTTGCCGCCTACACACAGCAGCGTTGTGCTACGCTCGCTCGTATGGGAGCAACGGTTTTTGCCTATGATATGGTTGGCATGGGCGATTCAAAACAATCTATGCACAAGATAGAAAAAGCACTTAAACTCCAAATAATCAATGGTAAAGCCGCTCTTGAATTTTTATTAGGTTTACCCGATGTAGATAAAAAACGTATCGGTATGACGGGCGAATCGGGCGGAGGAACACAAACGTTTGTACTTTCTGCCCTTGACGACCGCATTAAGGTTTCTGTACCTGTGGTGATGGTTTCGGGTTATTTCTTTGGGGGTTGTGTATGCGAAAGTGGTATGCCTATCCATAAACGCCCTACCCACCAAACAACCAATGTAGAAATTGCTGCTACTTTCGCCCCAAAACCTATGCTTTTAGTGTCGGATGGTGGCGATTGGACAGTGAATACACCTGACATGGAGTATCCATACATCAAAAATGTTTATTCGTATTTTGGTGCAGCAGATAAGGTAGAGAATGTGCATCTCGCCAACGAAAAACACGATTATGGCCCATCAAAACGCCAAGCAGTTTATCCATTTTTGGCTAAATATTTAAAACTCGATATTCAGAAAGTAATGCTGAATGGCACAGTTGATGAAAGTGCCAATAAGGTTTTGACCCAAGCCGAATTACAAGTTTTTGATGCACAACACCCACGCCCAGCCAATGCCGTAATGGGCGATGCCGAAGTGATGGCACTTTTAGAGAAGAAGTAAGAGTTACAGAAAATGAGGCACGCTTCAAATTGGCGTGCCTCATTTGTTTCGGTAGCATTATAAAAAGATAAACTTTATCTTTGTCGTAGCATACTCACATACCTATTAGATGAAAGAAAATAACCCTTTGAATACTTCTTGGCGAAAAACCGCTTCAACGATATATAAAAAACCTGTTGATTCGAAAATATTTGGTTCGGTTGAAATTGATATTACAGATTTAGAAAATTACATTTCAGAGAAGCGTAAATCTGGCGTAAAGATTACGCTCACACACTTTTTTCTGGTGGCTACTGCCCGTGCTATTAAGGAAATTCCAGAACTCAATACGTATGTAAAAAGAGGGAATATCTACTCACACGAAGCAATCAATGCAACCGTAAGCGTACTACTCCAAAGTGGTGAAATGGGTTCGGTAAAAATGCTTAATGCTGATAAACTGACACTTACCGAATCGGCTGTAAAACTGAAAGAAGAAATCCAAAAAACATACAAAGGAGATGAAAATGCCACCATGCAAATGAAGGAAAAGCTGGCGGCTATTCCGTGGCCGCTGCGTGGGTGGGTTTATCAGTCAATTAAATATATCACTACTACACTCGGTATTTCTATTCCGCCTCTTGGGCTTTCTGCCAATAATTTTGGTTCGTTTATTTTATCAAATATTGGCAGTATTGGTCTTGATATTGGTTATCCCGCTCTGATGCCTTCGGCAAATATTGCGTTTGTCTTGATTTTGGGTGGAGTAACAAAAAAACCTTGGGTAGTAAATGATGAAATCGTCCCTCGAAGTATTCTAATGCTCGGAGCAGCCCTCGACCACCGAGTAATTGATGCTTCGCACGGCGGAAAGTTATTCAGATTACTGAAACAATTTGTTAATAATCCTGAGTTGTTGGAGAATGCTTATTCTTAATATCTTCCCTATTTTCGATAGTAACGTGTTTTCCACAGAAAGAAACGCATCATACCCGCTCCAATTTCAAACGTTTGCATAACCATTTCAAACGTTTGCGTAATTCTTTATGAGAAATATCTTATTTTTTATTAGTAAAATGCAGTAGTAAGTAATCTATGTTTAATACTTCATTAGTTACAAATTATTGATTTTTGACAATATAATCGTAACATTACGGTAATATTATCCTAATCAGCAAGGCGTAGTTTTGCAGTTGTTTCTCAAGGCAAATACTTACCAATTAAGCAACCCAATATCTTTATTTCTCTTTTTAAATCAATCTTTCACCAAACCATTTATGATTACCTAACT
>JALQYE010000247.1 GCA_023254245.1 Emticicia sp. | reverse complement strand
TAGTTCCTGCTGGGAAAACTTTTCCTGCCGAGTTTTTGGTATCTTTTGTTAGAGTAACTTCATTACCAGTATCTCCTAAGTTCCGAAAGCATTCAATACAAAGCGAGTTCTTTCTGCAAAATCTCCACCTTGGAATCTCTCAAACAAAACATTGAAATTAAGTTTCTTGTAATACCCTTTAAGGCCGATTCCACCTCTCCAATCTGGGTTTGGATTACCAATAATACCTTGTTGAGGAGCAAGTTTAGGAAATCCGTTGGCATCTAATGCCAATGAGCCATCTTCTTTTCTTTCTGCTTTACTTGAGAAAAGAATTCCCAGAGGCTGACCAACGATGGCATTAGAGGTAATAGATTGGTCGGTTAGTGCCACTCTGGCTACCCCTGCCAAGTCTAAGACTTTATTTTTGTTGTTGTTCCAGTTTCCGTACAATTCTAAGCCATAAGTAGCTTGTGATATAATTTTATACCCAAAGTCAAGTTCAATTCCTCTATTTTCCATTCTACCCGCATTGGTATATTTAGATAAAAATCCAGAGGTTGGAGATAAGTTAACCGCAAGAAGAATGTCTTTTATTTCATTTTTATAGTAAGTTAAGCCTATATTCAAACGGTCTTTGAAGAAACGTAAATCAGTACCTAACTCAAATTCTGTTTTAATTTCGGGTTTGAGTGTGCTATTACCTTGGTCGTCGTTGAGTCTGAAACCACCTCCAAACTCGTTGATGTCAAGTGCGTCATCGTAGGTTGAATAAGCGAAGGTTTCATACGTCGTACCGAACTTATAAGCAGTTGGCTGAACTCCCACTTGGCCATAAGACAATCTGATTTTACCGAAAGAAAGGATTTTATTGGTCATATTTGGCAATTGAGTAAACTGCCAAGCCAAATCCATTGAAGGATAAAAATAAGTACCTTTGATGGTTGAAGCCGCTTCTTGTGTACCAGAAACACTCAAGAATACTTGTTTGTAAATGTCGAATGCAAAAATTGAGTATAATCTATTTGACCTAATATGGTTGGTGCTATTAGAAACCTCATAAGGAGCAACGCTGTTTGTGAACGATTGAAGCTTACTATTCACCAAAAAGTTTTGTGTCGCTGCATACAAGGTATTTCTATTTCTATCATTGATATTATAACCCACCGTTGCATTGAATCCAATTTTATTCTTCACTAAATTAGGAAAGTCTGCTCTGGCAATCGCATCAAAATTAATTTCAGAATTAATAAAGTTTTCATTGTCTAATCTACCATTATTAAAACTTGCTGAACCAACTGGTGCAAAGTAAACACGTTTGTCAACATACGTATCAATACCTCCACGTAAGTCAATTTGTAACCAACTTACAGGATTTATATTAAGGTCGGTATTGGCATTAAAACGGTTCACAACCGATGTTGCTTGTTGCTCATTGATTGTCCATAAAGGATTATTATAAAACGGATTTATGTTGTTACCAAGATAACGTCTATAACTCCTTTGTCTGCCTGGACTTGGCACTCCCGTACTTGAAAAAGAAGTACCGATGTAAGAAGTTTGGTCAAAATCTGCTGGCTGACGAAGTAAACCTAAATATAGACCCGCTGTATTTGAATTTTGCTGAATTCGGTTACTGTTTGTTCTGATATAGTTTGCTTTCGTAGTTAGATTTACGGTATTGCTAAAGAATGTCTGATTATTAAAACGCATCGTAAATCTATCATAATCACTGTTTCTGATGATTCCTTTTTGTCCTAAATAACCCAAACTAAAAAAGTTGGTTGTTTTTCCACTACCACCAGAAATACTAAGATTATGTTCTAAGAATGAGCCTTTTTGGAAAACTTGGTCAAAGTTTTTATCAACAAAAATTTCTTTAGAGTTTTTAGTGATAATCGGGTATATTTTTTGTCCATCATTGCCCAAGAAATATTCCCCAGCGGTATTAACTACATCTGCTTCGCCTGACCTTGAAGAAATTTTATCTCCCCATGAGTTGGTAGCTGTTGGACTATATTTTCCACCTGTACCTTGCCCAAAAGTAGTCTGCATGGGGTGTTTTCTATTTATTTCATCCATTGAATAGGTAGCCGAATAACTAATTTTCATTTTTTGATTTAATTTACCCTGCTTAGTAGTAATCACCAAAACGCCATTTGCTGCTCTTGAACCCCACAAAGCAGCCGCAGAAGCACCTTTCAATATCTGAGTAGATTCAATGTCTTCTGGGTTCAAATCATTTAATCTTGATTGTTGTGATACGCCACCAGACCTTGAGCTACCTGAGCCATATAGGTTGTCATTTGATAACGGAACGCCATCAACAATAACCAAAGGTTGTGTAGAACCGCCAATTGTATTTGCTCCTCTAATTTGGATATTCGTACCTGCACCTGGGTCTCCGTTGGCACGAGCAATTTTAACCCCCGAAGCTTTACCCGCAAGACTATTTAAAATATTGGCTTCACCACTTGACCTAATAGCTTCTGAGGAAACACTTGAAGAAGTAGAGCCAGACCTATCTCTTTTAGTCTTAAAGCCTAAGGCATTTACAACAACTTCTTGAAGATTGGTAGCGTCTGCTGATAATTTTACATCCATAAATGTTTGGTCGCCGATACTAACAACCTTTGAGCTGTATCCAATATAACTAAAGTTTAGTTCTTTGGAATTGTTTGGAACTGAAATTGAAAAATTTCCTTCGGCGTCGGTAGATGTGCCGATATTAGTTCCTCGAACCAATACCGTAACTCCAGGAAGATTCTCCTGACTTGTTTCATCTTTTACTTGTCCTTTGATTGTCTTTTGTGCAAATCCAACGATTCCACTAAACAACAAAAGAAGTAACATAGGTAATTTTAGATTCATGAATTTGTAAGTTAGTTTGTTTAGAGATTAAAATAATATTAAAAATAAATTACAAACATAAACTTAATTATTGCAAATAAAAAATAGTTAAATATACTAACCTTAGTAAAGAGGCTTGTCAAATATTAACTTCGTCTAAAAAAAGCGTTCATGAAATAGGACAAATAAGAATAAAATTGATACTTTTGAAGCTGTATCTTCAGATAATTGTATCACATTCTTTGATTCGAAATGAATAAAATATTTACTATTCTCCTATTTTTCTTTGCTTTTTCAGGGTTTTCTCAGACTACAAAACCCAAATTTGAAGGACAGGCTACGACCAGTACCGAAAAAGTGGATACCCGTAACCATGCCATTATTCCGCAGTGGCGTGGGCAACAGACTTTAGGAAATATTACTTTTGATAATGATTTTGACGGGGCAAGACTCAATGGAATTACGCAAAATAACGATACTCTTTATACGGCCATTATTGCGGCCGAAAATTACCCCATTAACCCGAGCCCATGGTATGCTTTTAAGGTTACAAGCAAACAACCAAACACCATTTGGGTACACCTTACTTATCTGAATGCCAAACATCGCTATTTTCCCAAAATTAGTTATGATGGAAAAACGTGGCAATCAGTAGATTCTACGGATTGTATCCTTATAAAAGACCCGACAGCTAAAAACCTTACCTTCCAAGAAAATGCCCTTTCTGAGTCAGCATACGTGCGTATTAGGGCTGATAAAAGACCTACTTGGATAGCTGCACAAGAATTGGTTACTTCAACTATTGTTAATGAATGGTCGAAAGGTATTTTAAAAAACAAATTTGTTTCGAGCGAAATTATCGGCAAAACGCCTCAGAATCGGCCATTTCAATGTTTACGTATTGGAGAAAATAAGTCTGATTCAAAGATAATGATTGTTATTGGCCGATTACATCCACCCGAAGTTACGGGGCAATTTGCCCTACAAGCGTTCGTAGAGTCGCTATGTACGGATTCAGAAACAGCCAATAAGTTTAGAAAAGAATACACGGTTTATGTTGTACCGATGATGAATCCCGACGGTGTAGATAATGGGCATTGGCGACATAATACGGGTGGAATTGACCTGAACAGAGATTGGGCCGATTTTAACCAACCAGAAACACAATTTGTGCGTGATTTTCTGAGAAACAAAATAAATGGGAATAATAGAAAATTGTATTTTGGCATTGATTTTCATTCTACCTGGGACGACATTTTCTATACTAATTTGACCGAAAAACCTACCAATATGGACGGGCTAATCAAGCGTTGGTTCGAGGCCTTAGAACAGGCCATTCCCGATTATAAAGTTAATGCCAGAGGTAGCAAACCCGCTTCTGGGGTTATATCAAAAGCTTTTTTTAATAGAGAATTTAACGCCGAAGCCTTGGTTTATGAAGTTGGAGATAATACTTCTCGTGATTTTACAATCTTAAAATCAAAGACTGCCGCCGAAAAACTTATGATTCTATCGTTGGAATATTTGAATGAAAAGTGATGTAAAGATTTTGTTTTGGAAAATCTAAGATATATTTCATATCAAAATATCAAACTGAATGACATTAATCTAAGGTGGATTACAGTATGACTAAAATCTAAGATAACACGAGTTTGGGATTATAATAGGGTATTTTATATAGAAGCTTGGTTATTGAGAATGTCTGTAGATGTAATTTATTGAGTAATGTGGCAGAAAGTAGTTGGTCGAAGATATAAAAAAGAATTATACTCCATGTAAGCTTAGAGAGACCGTTTGCTTTTGTGGAGACCAGTAAACTATTTGGCTAAAAAACTCATTAAAATAGTCGATAATATATTTGTAAATAACAGATTTTTAAATGCTTGAAAACTGTGGCTAAACTCGTTGGTTATTAGCGGGTTACGGCAAGTAGTTGGGAATTTTATAAACTGCTTTTGAGTATAATACTTTTAAACAAAAAAAGCACTCAAATTGAGTGCTTTTTGCGGTCTGGACGGGGTTGTACAACTCATTGATTAACAGTTAGTTATGGGCGTTTTTGAGCGGGTAGCAA
>JALQYE010000246.1 GCA_023254245.1 Emticicia sp. | reverse complement strand
CACGCCCATAATTGCCATAACGGCCAGATACCCGCTTGCTCCACCATGGCCGACTGATGAGTATAAAAATGCAACTAAGCTCAACAATAGTAGAAGTAATAATAGCGATGTCATAGGGTATTTTTAGGGTTATTTAGGCTTCAATTTTATTATTTATCAAATGTTTCTCCAAAAAAAATATTTTTCTTTTCTCTCCTTATTATTTCGTTATATATTTACAAATATAACGAAATTTTTCGTAAAATTTGTAAATATCTCTGAAAATGTCTAAAAACTTACTTTGTTTTGCCAATCGTTATATTTTTCTATATATAACGATTTTTAAAATAGTTTTCCCACAATTAAGTCAAGCTCAAGAAGCCGATACGCTAAAATCTCAGATTTTAAATGAAGTTGTCATTTCCGCTTCGAGAATTAAAGAAAGTTATCTAAAATCAGCCACGAGTATTGAACTATTAACCCTAAAACAGATTCAGCAAAATCCAGCACTGAGTTATTTCGATACCATCGAAAACTTAAAAGGTATTCAGTTAATTACGCCAAGTTTGGGTTTTAGAGTCTATAATGCTCGTGGATTTACCAACACAACTAATGTGCGTTTCGTACAGCTCGTTGATGGGGTTGATAATCAAGCCCCACATATTGGCTCGCCGATTGCATCGGGCATGGGGCCAACTGACCTTGATATTCGGCAAGTTGAGATGATTCCAGGCGTGGCTTCGGCACTTTATGGGATGAACTCGTTGAATGGCTTGGTGAATTTGCTAACGCTCAATCCGTTTGAATCAGAAGGCTTTAGTATTCAGCAAAAAACAGGGGTAAATCACTTATCAAACCCAACTCTTTCTCCCAAATTATTTTCAGAAACGAATGTAAGATTCGCTCATAAGTTCAGCGAAAAATGGGCATTTAAAGTAAATTTTGGGTATCAGAAAGGCTATGATTGGATTGCTAACTCCACACTCGACCTTAATCCTTTGGCCAATAGTTCGGTAAATTTACTCGGAAAAGATAATGTCGGAGCCGACTACGTGAACTCTTACGGCAATGAATCATCGAATCGAAGAACACTTACGCTCGGTGGAAAAAGATATGTAGTTGCTCGAACTGGGTATTTTGAAGAAGAAGTGACCGATTATTCTATCAATAATCTCAAAGCTGATTTGTCGCTAAACTACCGCATCAAACCTCAGCACGAAATTGCGTATAGCTTCAAAATTGCTCAACTTGATAATGTTTATCAACGCACCAATCGTTTTCGGCTAAACGATTATCGTCTTTCGCAAAATGCCATTACTTACCAAAGCCCGAGTACGCAAATTCGGGCGTATTTGACCACCGAAAACACAGGTAAATCGTATAATATTCGTTCGATGGCCGAAAATATCGACCGTAGTTTCAAGTCAGATAATATTTGGTTTACTGATTTTACGAATGAATTTAATGCCCAAACCAAAACAGGAAAAAGCGTAATTGATGCACTCAATTTGGCCAGAACGCAAGCCGATAAAGGCCGTCCACAACCCAATACTCCCGCTTTTGATGAGTTAATTGCAAAATTGGGCGATATTAATAACTGGGACATTGGTGCAGCATTACGGGTAAAATCGACCATGCTTCATACCGAAGGGCTAAGCGATTTGAGCAAAAAACTATCTTCTACACTACAAAACAAAGGTTTTGGGCTTTTGGCTGGCTTCGATTACCGAAATTATTTTGTGGTGCCTGATGGCAATTATTTCATGAATCCGAAAGAAGATGGCAAAAACCTCAGTTACTGGAAAGCGGGCGGTTTTGTACAAGGAAGCAAAACTATTTTAGACGAAAAGCTAAAAATTGTCTTGACTCTCAGAGCCGACAAAAATCAGTATTTTACTTTACGATTCAATCCTCGTGGGTCGGTTGTTTATTCGCTCAATGACAATAATCATTTTAGGGTTTCGTATCAAAACGGCTATCGTTTTCCGAGTTTGTTTGAGGCGTTTTCAAATATCAATAGTGGTGGTGTGAAACGTGTGGGTGGTTTGCCGATTATGTCGCAAGGGATTTTTGAAAACTCTTACTTACGCAAAACCATTGATGATTTTACAGCGGCGGTCAATCAAGATATTAATGTCAATAAATTGACGCAAAATGAAGCAATCGTTAAAAACAAAGGGCTTCTCCGCAAAAACGATTATACCTATTTGAAACCTGAATATGTCAATAGTTTTGAAATTGGCTATAAAGGTTATCCACTTGGCAAAAAAATATTCGTTGATGCTGATTTTTATTACAATGTTTACCGAAATTTTATGGCACAAATTGAGGCAAATGTGCCACTCGGTAGCAATGCAGATTCATTGGCATTTTATATGTACGACCGTACTAAACAAGGTCGCTATCGCCTCTGGACAAACTCAAAAACTATCGTCCGAAACTACGGTGCAAGTATCGGAATTAGTTATAATTTCTACAAAACCTTCTCACTCACAAGCAATGCATCATTTGCGAAACTGAAAAATACAGCCAATAATGATGGTTTTGAAGAAGCATTTAATACGCCTCGCTGGATTATAAATGTAGGATTTGGCAATACCAAACTGACCAAAAATATTGGCTTTGGCGTAAATTATAAATATCAAGAAGGATTTTTATGGCAATCGGCATTGGCTACTGGAAACGTACCCGAAATTCATAATGTAGATGCACAGTTTACGTATTATGTGCGAAAACAAGGCTTGCAATTCAAACTGGCTGGAACAAATATCCTAAACCGACCTTATGTGAGCTTTATTGCTGGCCCAACAGTTGGAGCATTTTACTATTTGACGATTACGGCAGATTTGGGGCGAAAATGATTTTTGTTAGATTATTTAACAATTTCACTATTTTTACGCCAAAATTTAATCTTCAAACTATTAAACATGAAAAAAACGCTTTTACTTCTCTGTCTGGCGAGTACCGCAGTTTTGGCTCAAAAGAAAGATTTTGACGAAAAAGAATTGATGTCGGGTAAAACGCCCAAAAACTTTACGCAGCCTTTACCCATTATTCAACGTTGGATTGATGACGAGCGAGTGTTACTCACGCAAAAGCTTTCACCCGAAGCTGAAGCAAAATCAATGGTTTTGGAAGTAAGCAGCGGAAAAATGACCGAAGCAAGCGAAGAAATTCTCCGCCCAAAAGCTAAGCCCGTAAAAACCATTATCAGCAAAAATAATAACCTATTTTTGAAAAGTGGCGATACAGAAACGCAACTAACCAACGACCCTGCCGAAGAAAAAAACGCCATGTTTTCGCCCGATAGCAGCTACATTGCTTATACGAAAGAGAACAATCTTTACACGTATGATTTCAAGGCAAAGAAAGAAATCCAACTCACTACCGATGGCACAAAAACTACACTAAATGGTTATGCAACATGGGTTTATTGGGAAGAAATCTTCGGTCGCCCGACTCGTTTCCGTGCGTTTTGGTGGAGTCCAGATAGCAAGAAAATTGCTTATATGCGTTTCGACGAATCAAAAACGATGATGTTTCCGCTTTATAGCAGTGAAGGGCAACACGGATTCATCGAAGAAACTCGCTATCCAAAAAGTGGCGACCCAAATCCCGAAGCGAAAGTTGGTTTTGTTTCTCCAGCAGGCGGAAAAACTACTTGGGCGGTTTCAACGAAAAAGATGAACAATATTTTGGCTGGCCAAAATGGTTGCCCGATGGTAGCGGCTTGATGCTCCAATGGATAAACCGTGGTAATGATAATCTAAAACTTTATAATGTTTCGCCAAAAGATGGTAGTAAAAAAGAGGTTTACAGCGAAACTCAAAAATCTTGGATTGGCATTGATGAAGCAGACGAACGCCTAACGATTATGGATGGCGGCAAAGAAATGATGATTATCAGCGATAAAACAGGTTGGAAACAACTTTATCTCTACGACATCAACGGTAAATTCATCAATAATATCACCGAAGGAAAATATACTGTAAAAAACGTTGAAGGAATTGACCAAAAAAATCGTGTGGTTTATTTCTATGCTCGTGGTATCGAAAGCACCGCTCGCTTCGACCTTTACCGAGTTGGTTTTGATGGGAAAGGCTTAAAACGCCTTACGTTTGGAGCTTACAACAACCGAAATATCAATGCTTCACCAAATCTGAAATATTTTATTACTACTTATTCAAACATCAGTACGCCAACCAGCATGGCCATTGTCGATAACGAAGGTAAAGTTGTTCGTGAATTGGGCAGTATCAAAGGGGCAGAAATGGACAATTATAATTTGGCTAAAACCGAACTGCTAAGAGTAAAAAGTGATGACGGTATTTATGATTTACCAATGACGATTACTTACCCGCAAAATATGGTAGCTGGTAAAAAATATCCTGTTTTAGTAAGCATCTACGGTGGCCCAGATGCTGGTACAGTTTATGACCAATGGACATGGTCTGCTCGCCAACAATGGTATGCTAAAGAAGGCATTATCCAAGTAGCACTCGACCACCGTGCAAGTGGACATTTCGGTAAAGAAGGCGTGGCATATATGCACCGTAATTTAGGTTACTGGGAAATGAAAGACTACAAAACACTCGTTAAATCATTGATAGACAAAGGAATTGCTGACCCAACAAAAATCTGTATCACGGGTTTTAGCTACGGTGGTTACATGAGTTGCTATGCCTTGACATACGGAAGTGATGTATTTACGCACGGAATGGCAGGTGGAAGCGTGGTAGATTGGAGTTTGTATGACAGTGCCTACACCGAAAGATACATGGATACACCAGCCGAAAACCCAGAAGGTTATAAATCAGCAAGTGTGCTGACGCACACGAGTAAATTGAAAGGTGTGTTACAAATCGTACATGGCACAATGGATGATAACGTACACATGCAAAACAGCATTCAGTTAATAAGTAAAT
>JALQYE010000245.1 GCA_023254245.1 Emticicia sp. | reverse complement strand
GATGTTTTTTAAAGCTTGGCAGTTTCCTGACGGAAATCCGAATGACCATATTTATGTCGATGGGGGAGTAATGTATAATTATCCGATTGATACTTTTGATTCAGTAGATTTACCCGATACAACGCTTGGTTTTTTCTTGACAGATTTGAATCCTAACGCTGATAAAGCCAATGACCTAACATTTGGTATTTCGCATCTCGAATTATACATTAAGTCTGTTTTTGAGTCGTTGATGAACTCTCAAGATGTTATGGTAAATGAAAATAAATTTGAAGAATCTCGAACCATTAAGATTGATGATTTAGGTATTGCTGCAACTGATTTCGGGATTACCCCAGCTCAAGCCCAACAGTTGTACGATTCTGGACTGAAAGCGACTCAAGATTTTTTGAATAAAATTAGTTAAAATGTTTTTGGGTTAATATACTAAAAAGGCCACTTTTGATAATTAAAGTGGCCTTTTTTTATTTTTTATATGAAATCAATGGCCTTTTCCGCCACCTTTTACTACTTCTTTATCAAAGTCAATTCCTTGTTTACGCAAAACTCCTTGTACAACAATTCCAAAAATAAACAAGTAAACAAAACAACCCGCCGCTAAAAGGTATGATTGCTGAATACCGAAAGAATCAGCAACTTTTCCTTGTACAACAGGAATAATTGAGCCTCCAAGAATCATCATAATCAAGAAAGCTGCTCCTTGATTGGTGAATTTGCCGAGTCCTGCGGTACCGAGTGAGAAGATACTTGGCCACAAAACCGAGCAGAATAAACCTCCCGAAATAAGAGAGAAAAGAGCCACTTTTCCAGTGGTCATTACCCCGATAACCGACATAATTGCACCGAGTGCCGTGAATATCAATAATAAACGTACGGGTTTTTCTTGGCTCGCAAAGTACGCTAAAATCATGATTGCTACACATGCAGCATAAGGTAGTAAATCGCTTACATCGCCACTATACAATGAATTAACAACCAATACAATTGCAAATGCCACAAATGGGACAATAACAGTAAGGATTTTCTTCATTGATTCTGATGGATTGAAGTTACCGATTGAGGCTGTCCAACGGCCAATCATCATACTTCCCCAGAATAATGAAACAAATTTTGAAATTTGTGAAGAATCTAAGTTTTGGGTTTCTTTCAAATATTCGCCAAGGTTTGAGCCAATCGTTACTTCAACACCCACATAAACAAAGATGGCGGTCATACCCAAAACTGCTTGTGGATAGCTAAGTACCGAACCAGCATTTTGCACTGCTCCTGATTTTCCTGCCAACGAGTAAATCATGTAACCAATCATCAAGACTACCATGAGTACAAAGGTAAATGTGATGGCTATTTCGATTGAAAAAGCAACTGCAACCCCTACACACAAGACCAAAAATGCCAATGGAAGCCCGATTACGATATTACTCACTTGAACGTCTTCGTCGTTTTTGATGCGAGGAAGTTTAGAAACCCAGAAAAACAGAGCCATCAAAGCAAACAAAACACCTAAGATAAGATATGGCACTTTTACATCTTCGATTGAAGCATTTGCTGCGGCATCTTTTGATATCGAGCCAAAAATTGCATAAGAAACCAAAGCTGGCCCGATTGTTCCTCCTAAGTTATTGACTGCACCGCCTAAATTAATACGTTGAGCCCCTGTTTCTGGCGGCCCAAGTGCAATCATAAAAGGTTGAGTAGCAGTTTGTTGTAATGAAAAACCTAAGCCTACGATAAACAACCCCGAAAGAAGTAAGTTATAGGAAGCAGTTTGGGCAGCAGGATAAAACAGGAGCGTACCTACGGCCGAAATCAAAAGACCGATAACGATACCATTTTTGTAGCCGATTTTATTGAGAATATCGCCACCCATGATGCGTGAAAATATCAAATAAAGTACCGAACCAATGAAGTATGCAGCATAAAATGCAAAGTCAACGAGTTGGGCTTGTGTCTGTGTAAGTGTGAATTTTTCTTTGAATAAAGGTATTAAAATTCCGTTTGATGCAGCCACAAAGCTCCAGAAGAACCAAACGGTCATGAGGGTGTAAAGATGAGAACGATTATTTTGCATAAGTAGTAAGGTTAAAATGGAATTGCAAATAAGTAAATATATACTCTATTTCCAAAAGTATTTGTTGGGTACAATGACAAACAACCGCATACTCATAGATATTGATAAAGCCTTGGGTATTGAAATGAATTATCTATCAATTTCAGTTCTAATTTTAATTGCTGGTTTTTCTTTATGTACCAAAGTAGTCTATTACAATAAGTCTTTATATTTTGCAAGACTCAAACGTTATTGAGTTTGTTCATAGTTAACACTACCATTAAGTAAATATGTAACTTAGTTTACGACAATTTGAATCAACCTGTTTAATTTTGGCATAAATTAAGATAGTGTTCACTTGATTGAACTCCAAATAGCCAATATTACTATGAAGAATATTTTTTTTCTATTTTTTTCTGTGATGCACTTGATGGCTTTTAGTCAGCAAAAACCATCAAATATCCTTACAGGGACACTCGTTAGGGTATCTCCAAAATTAAAAGATATTAAAGCTCCTGAGCCAATTAATACCAAGAAAAAACTCGATAGAAACCCGAAATATCAAGAATTACGAGCGAAAATCAATAAAAGAGTAAGGTTCCCTGTTGAAAATCCATTAGCAAATAGTGCTGATGAGGTACTTCAAAAATCAACTAAGGTTTTGAGTAATAATTTAAGAACCAATGCTCTGATTACTTCTTTTGATGGAGCTGGAGCTTCAGATAATGTTGCGGTTGGATTTGGTTTGTTATCTCCGCCTGACCCCGTTTTGAGTGTAGGGCCTAATCATGTGGTGCAGATGATAAATTTAGTGCATAAAGTGTATGATAAATCGGGTAATTTATTGCTTGGTCCATTGAAGTTTAGCCAAATAGCTTCTACTTCAACTGATGACGGCGACCCAATTACACTTTACGACCACATTGCCGACCGTTGGATTTTACTACAGTTCAGTAGTTTGTTTACTGCTGGGAGAGAATCGTTAATCTTTTGTGTATCGCAAACCAATGACCCAACAGGTGCATATAATATCTATGAGTTTCAAACTACTGGCGTGTTTCCCGATTATCCACACGTAGGTATTTGGAATAATAGTTATATAGTTACCACTCATAATTTTAATGTTTCAGGAACAGCCTATGTTGGGCAAGGTTTTTGGGCATTTGATAGAAATAAGATGGTCAATGGTGAAGCTACTGCCACAGCAGTGGCATTTAATGACCCTTCGAGTGGAGGTTTTTTGCCTGTTAGTTTAGAAGGCTTTAAGATGCCTGAGTCGGACTCAAAACCAACGTTTGTAACCTACAATGCTGATGAATTTGGCGGTGTCGATGAATTACAAATTCGTACACTGAATCTTGATTTTAATAATCCTGCCAATTCGACACTCAATAGCTTAACAACGGTACCCGTAGCTGCTTTTGATGGAAGAGCTCCCTCATCAAATCCTATCGAACAACAAGGTACAACGGCCATGTTAGATGCTATCGCTGACCGCATGATGAGTCGGATTGTTTATCGAAGATTTGATAATTATGAGTCATTGGTAATGAATTATCCAGTAAATGTCAGCGGTACGAGTCCAACTTCGGCTGCTACTTATCAGGCCTCAACCCGATGGTATGAGCTTACGAGAGCTACCCCGACAAGCCCGTGGACTGTTAATCAGCAATCAACCTATTCACCAACAGCTATTAGTGGTTCAACTGGTATAAATCGTTGGATGGGATGTGCTGGAATTGACCAAAGAGGGAATATCGCATTAGCTTATAGTAGGTCGAGTTCAACCAATTACCCCGATATTTACTATGCTGAAAGAAAGAAGTCAGACCCAGTTGGAACACTCGGAGCTGAACAATTATTTCATGCTTCGGGTGGTTCGCAAACAAGTAGTTCTGGGCGATGGGGTGATTATTCTGCCATGACAACTGACCCATCGGATGAAGAAACGCTTTGGTTTACCGCCGAGTATTACGCTGCTACCGCAACTGTTGATTTTAAGACTCGTATAGGGAGTTTTAAAGTAAACGACCCCGTAACAACGCCAACAGTACATTTTAAATTTGGAGGAACAATAGCTCGCCAGAAAGAGTCGATTATTCCAATAAATACCCGATATTATAAAGATTACCCGATTACAGTAGTTGTAGACCAAGCACCTTCACAACCCGTGAATGTAAATATCATCAAAATAGGTACGGCCACCGAAGGTGTTGATTATGATTTACTCAATATTTCTCCAATTACATTAAATGCCTCCAACTTATCACAATCATTCACTTTGCGTGTTTATGATGACTCATTTAATGAGCCAGACGAGTTTATAGATTTATCTTACACACTCAATGTAAACGCTGGGAACGCAGTGGCAGGCACATATAATCAAAAACATCGAATAACAATTATCGGAACTACAAGTTGCCCTTCTGCTAATATTTCGGTAAGCCGTCCAACTACATTTTGTGAAGGCGACTCTACTGTTTTAGTAGCAAATGTTGGGGTTGATAATACATATCAATGGTATAAAAATGATGTACTTATCTCGGGGGCAACTCAATCAGAATATATTGCTAAAACATCTGGTAATTTTAAAGTTGCAGTGAGTCGATTGGGTTGTACTATTTCATCTTCGCCTGTGGCAATAAACGTAAAGGTTGGTGCACCTGTTCCAGCAACTATTAGTCGTGCTATCACGGTTGGGACTACTATCACAGCAGGAAATGGTTTACAAGCCAGTGCTGTTTGTCCAGGTTCCAAAACTGAAACATATGCTGGGCCAGTGGTTGGTTATGATGGAGGAACAAAAAGTGGTGCAGACCCTCAAGTTACTATGTCTGGTGTAGGAACAAGTATAGGCAGCACAAAGGTTTCTATCACTTGGAGAAAACGCAGT
>JALQYE010000244.1 GCA_023254245.1 Emticicia sp. | reverse complement strand
CTAAAGAGTAAATTAAAAGCAATTGATGTAAATACGCTTTCACCAATCGAAGCCCTATTGAAACTCAATGAATTGGTGAAATTAGTATAAAAAAAACACTGGTTTTCTAATAACTAATTCACAAATAACTTAACATCATGGCATCATTTAACATTGACTACCCAGGTTCGTCAAACGAATTTGTAGTAAACGCCACAAAGGCTATTCAAAATAAAGGTGGTGTTTTTCAAGGCAACGCAAGTGCGGGTTCGTTTAGTTTGCAGACCCTGATTGGAGCCGTAAAAGGAACATATCAGGTTGTTTCTGAGCCAAATAGTCCTCAAACAAAGGTAGCAATCACAATTACAAAAAAGCCGATGATTGTGCCTATGAGTAAGATTCAAGAGGTTATTTCGTCATATTTCTGATAAATCAGTCGCACAATTCTCTGAATTGTGCTTTATAAAAATCAAAGACACAATTTCGAGAATATATGTTACAACTATGAAAAAACTCATTTTAATATCAGTCCTTGCATTAGCATTTGCTGCCTGCAAAGACAAAATCGATAAAGCCCGTGAGATTGTTGAGAAAAGTATCGAAGCACACGGTGGAACGAAGTATGAAAAATTTACGGCAGAGTTTGATTTTCGCAAGTTTCACATCAAACTTATGCAAGATAATGGTAAATTTCAGTATGAACGTATCTCAAAAGATAGTGCCAATAATGATATTTGGGATGTCGTAAATAATGAAGGTTATCTCCGATTAATCAACGGAAATCAGATTACTATTTCAGAAAAAGACCAAGAAAAATATAAAAATGCCCTTAATTCGGTAGCATATTTTGTTCTTTTGCCTTACAAACTAAAAGATAAGGCTGTTAATCTTGAATATCTCGGCGAGGCCGAAATCGAAAAACAAAAATACGATAAGGTAAAAGTTTGGTTCGATAAAGAAGGTGGCGGTAAAGACTTTGAAGATGTTTACTGCTATTGGTTTAACCAGAAAACCCATTTGCTTGATTATTTAGCTTATGCTAATGGTGGTCCAAGATTCCGCCGAGTGAAAAATCGTCAGACTGTTGGCGGAATTGTATTCCAAGATTACGAAAACTTTGCCATTACTGATACAACTGTCAAAACTCACGATTACGACAAAGCCTTTATTGCAGGTAAAGATTCGCTTCTTTCTGTAATTGAGCAGAAAAATATTGTAGTTAAATAGATTCAATTAAAAATGCCACATATTATGATGTGGCATTTTTATTCTACTTTGTGGCGTTCATTTCTTCTAAGCGTTCTTTGTGAACAAAAACTCTCTGTTCATCAAATTCTCCGATTAATTGATATTTTGAGTCTATGTATTCCTTTAACTCTTTGTTGGTTTCGTAGCCCAGTTTATCACGAGTCATGAATGTGTTTTTGGTGGGATGGGCATCTACAAAAATAGGAAAAGGCTTTTCTTTTAATTCTAAAATAAACTCTTTTTGAAAGTTTTTTTGGAGCGAATCGCTGTACATTCCCCAGTGTGAATTACTCCACCTAACTCCCTGTGTACGTTTCGTTTCCAGATATAATCTTCCTGCATCTCCCCAAATAACCAATGATTCATCTGGATTTGAATATTTTAAAATTTGATGTCCAGTTTCCGAAATTGACAACGGACGTTGTGGTTTATCTGAACTGATAAAGTAATTAGTAAATAAAATAGTTGATGTTTGAGCAATGGTATAAATAGTTGCCAGTGTAGAAAACCCTATCACTATATAGCTTTTAGAATATTCAGCCACATTTCTCAGAAAAAAAGCGAAAAGGAATACAACTGGGAAAATCAAAAATAAAAGATAATGATGGAACATGAAGCCAGTTTTGTAAACTGATGCAATCGTGCTTAAAATAAATACTGTCATTAAAGACCATAGCATTGTTGGTTTTAATTGACGTTTAAATACCACATTGTAAATCAGTAATATTATAGAAAGCACCAATGTAGCACGTATAAAAAAGTTAATCGGGTCGCTGAATGAAGCATAAACACTATGAATTAAACCATGACCTTCTTTGCCATAAGCAAGGTTATTTTCGATGTAAAAAATCCATATCTTATCAAGAAAGTTATATTGATATCCAATCAAAACCAAGATTACTATTGGTATTAAACCACCAATTGTGAGTAGTAGGGCATTGGTCAGTAATTCTAAATTTCGCTGCTTTTGATAAATGAGCCAATAGCCAATTAATGTTAAGCTAAAGGCAATCGGAATTGCTTGGAGTTTTGTGAAAATCACGCACCCAGCCATAAGACCAAATGTAAAAACTTGAGTTTTTTGGATTGGTAGATTGCTTTTGTGTATGGAGACAAAAAGATAAAGCATGATACTCAATAAAAACATTGGTAGATGCTCACTACTGAAATTAATAAAGTCCCAGTGTCTGGTTAGTCCCATGAATGCAGTAGCAGGAAAAATACTTAAGAGGGCAATTGATGCATTAAAAATTATTCTAAGTGCTAAGAAACTGAAGAAGAAACTCCCACTCAGTAATAGTATGCCAACTATTCGGGCAGAAATATAATCATAGGGTTGGTCGAAGATTTCGCAGAAAACAGTGATTATATAGAAATTAAAAGGTCCACTTGTACAACCATCTACAGATTCCCAATAAAGTGGCGACTCGGCGAGGGTCATTGCCCCTACTATAAATAAATTTTCATCGGGGTTAAGTGCCTCATTAAATACAATAATCGGTAGCCTGAGATAAACTAAGAGTACTAATTGTAGTAAAAAGGCAATCCAAACTATGCCATCATTCTTTACCCTTTGATGAGGTAAAGAAGGTGTAATGGATAATAATGCAGTTGACGAAAAAAGGAAAATACCCCCAATCCAATAAAGAGTAGGAGAATTATCAAATGAAATCATTGTAATACAGTAACACGAATTAGGTTGTGAATGCTAAGCACATGCAAATCTACCGCCGAAAAATTTCTTATTCCAGCAATAAATTTACACAAACAACAAATCTGTATTTGTAGAGGTATCCAGCCTAATTCGCACCAACAGCCACTTTTGTGGCATCGAGTTGGGCATCAAAAAACCAGTAATTTACTTTAAAAGTTTTTTGAGAAAATGGTTTAAGCGAAAAGTCTTCAGCCAATTCAAAGATTTGTTTTATTTCAAATACGTAATTATCGTTGTTTTGGGCTTTGACTACCAATTTTTCTATCGAACCATGGCCAGGTAATGTAAGACTTGCTATTTTTTGTCCGTTTCTCACTAACGATGCTTCAAGTAGAGTAACCGCTAATTCTTTATTGTTTGTTGCATCGTAGGCCTTTATCTGAATATTTTGGTCTGATTTAGTAAAGGTCTGATTTGATGGGTGTAGTTTGTCGTTAATATACATCTGTACTTTAATTTTTTTCTTTTCTGGCTGAACAGAAGACTGGGCAAACAAAGTAGATGAAAATAGGCACAAGCCTACAGCACTAAAGAGTAGATTTTTAAACATAACATTAAGTTTTATAGGGTTCACTCGGTTTAAATTTCCTAATACAATTAGGGTTTTCAAAAATATACAAATTTTGGCAAAATACACACTCTATATAGATTACTTTTTGTAGCACAAAATGTTTGTAAACTGAAAGATTTTAGCATAAAATAATTTTTAATCTCTGTAAACTTAACATTACTGCTTTTTTATTGTACTTTTTTAAGATAATGATTCTCATTAAATGAAAAAATAAAAAATCTATGTTATCTTTGTCCTTCGATAGTCACGTTTAAGCGTGTAGTAATCGAAACCCCCTTCAAAGAAAAAATGCCAAAAAATCCCAATCTCAAGTCAATTCTTATTATCGGCTCTGGTCCCATTGTTATCGGTCAAGCCTGCGAATTTGATTACTCTGGTTCACAAGCCGCAAGGTCACTCCGAGAAGAAGGTATAGAGGTCAGTTTGATTAACTCAAATCCAGCCACTATCATGACCGACCCTCTCAATGCCGATTTTGTATATCTGAAACCTTTAGAAAAAAAATCTATTGTCGAAATCTTGGAAAAACACCAGCAAATGGGTCGTCCGATTGATGCTGTTTTACCAACAATGGGAGGCCAAACGGCCCTCAATTTGGCTATTGATTGCGATAAAGCAGGTGTTTGGAAAAAATACAATGTTCAGATTATCGGTGTTGATATAAAAGCCATTGAAACAACCGAAGACCGTGAGAAATTTCGATTAAAAATGCTCGAAATTGGTGTAGGTGTTTGTAAAGGTCGCACGGCTCGCTCTTTCTTGGAGGGTAAGGAAATTGCTCAAGAAATTGGCTTTCCACTCGTTATTCGCCCGTCATTTACACTTGGTGGAACGGGTGGTGGTTTTGTGAATACACCAGAAGATTTCGATAAAGCACTCAATCATGGTTTACATGCTTCGCCAGTGCATGAAGTATTGGTTGAGCAATCAATCTTAGGTTGGAAAGAGTTTGAATTAGAATTATTAAGAGATAATCTCGGAAATATTGTAATCATCTGTACGATTGAAAACTTCGACCCAATGGGTGTCCATACGGGTGATTCAATAACGGTTGCTCCTGCCATGACTTTACCTGATACAATTTATCAGAAAATGCGTGACATGGCAATCAAGATGATGAATGCTATCGGACAGTTTGCAGGAGGTTGTAACGTGCAGTTTTCGTTGAATCCTGATACTGATGAAATCATCGCCATCGAAATAAATCCTCGTGTATCTCGTTCGTCGGCATTAGCATCGAAAGCAACGGGTTATCCGATTGCAAAAATCGCTGCTAAAATGGCGATTGGTTATAACCTCGACGAGTTGATTAACCCAATTACGGGAAGCACTTCAGCGTTTTTTGAGCCAGCAATTGACTATGTAATCGTTAAAGTACCACGTTGGAACTTCGATAAATTCCCTGGTTGCGACCGTTCACTTGGATTG
>JALQYE010000243.1 GCA_023254245.1 Emticicia sp. | reverse complement strand
GGACGACACAAATAATTCTCAAATCTTTCGTTTCAACTCAAAACTCTGGCCGAGATATACTTTTCTTACCAATTCATCACTTGCCAACTCCTCAGCGGTACCTTGACGGAGAATTTTTCCTTCAAAAAGCAAATAAGCTCGGTCAGTAATTGAAAGGGTTTCATTTACATTGTGGTCAGTTATCAAAATTCCGATGTTTCGGTCTTTTAGTTTTGCCACAATTCCTTGAATCTCTTCAACGGCAATAGGGTCGACACCCGCAAAAGGCTCATCGAGCAAAATAAACTTAGGGTCAACCGATAATGCCCGAGCAATCTCTGTTCGACGGCGTTCGCCACCCGAACACACAATTCCTTTGTTTTTACGTACGTGCGTAAGGCTGAATTCTTCAAGTAACGATTCTGTCTTTTCTTTTCGTTGAGCTTTAGTGAGTTCTGGCTTGGCCAACTCGAGTACGCCCAAAATATTTTCTTCAACACTTAAATCTCTAAAAATAGATGCTTCTTGTGCCAAATAACCTACACCTAACTTCGCACGTTTATACATCGGCAGCGAAGTAATATCCATATCATCGAGCCATACTTTGCCACTATTGGGTTTTACGAGTCCAGTAGCCATATAAAACGATGTAGTTTTGCCAGCACCGTTTGGCCCGAGAAGTCCAACAATTTCGCCCTGCCCTACTTGGTAGCTTACGTTGTTATTGACCAGTCGTTGACCGTACTTTTTTATTAAATTTTCTGTTCTTAATATCATATTTTTTAGTCCACAGTCGATGGACAATAGACGACAGTTAAATAAAGTAATAAAAGCCGTTACGTATCATTTAAAGTCCAAATTTACAGAGTTTTATTCAAAAACTTCTGTTAAAGTTTGTTAAGGCAGCAAACGCTTCTTAAAACTATTAACTTTCAGTCTATCGACGGTCGTCTAATATTTTATATCTTTAATCATCAACTGCAAAGAAGTCTTATTATTAAAGGTATTTTCATCTACCTGATAAGCAACACTAAAGTATTTATTGTTGTTCAATTGTCCGAGATGTTCTTCGGCCATTCCAAAGCCAACCGCTGTCAGAATCGCTCCCGTTTCTTCCTCAAAAAGCTCCAAACGCAAATGCTTTTCTTTCATTACTCTTGGCGTATATTTGAGCGTAAGGTTTTCGGTTACGAAAACTGGTTGCATATTTTCTGGCCCAAAAGGAGCCATCTGATTCATGATTCGATAAAATTTAGGCGTAATTTCAGCCAGTTTTATCTTTAAATCAACGGTCACAACTGGCGTTAATTGCTCAGGCGTAATGTATTTACTCACCACTCTATCAAACTCTAACCTAAACGCATCAATATTTTCGATGGGCATGGTCATACCCGCAGCATGCGTGTGTCCGCCAAACTGTTCGAGCAATTCAGCACATTCTTCAATAGCTCCGTAAAGATTAAAACCCGCCACCGAACGTGCAGAACCTGCCGCTTTTTCGTGCGATTTTGTAAGAATAATCGTAGGTCGGTAATATTTTTCGATACAACGGCTCGCCACAATTCCGATAACGCCTTTGTGCCACTCTTCTCGGTACAAAACCGTACTTTTGGCAGTATTGAGCATCCACTCATCGCCTTCAATCATTGCCAGAGCTTCTTCGGTCATGCGTGAATCATGTCCTCTACGCTCAGTATTATGCTTCTGAATTTCGTGGGCAAACTCAAGAGCTTCGTCGTAATCTTCTGATAATAAAAGTTGAACGGCCGCCTTGGCGTGCTTGATTCTTCCTGCGGCATTGATTCTTGGCCCTAACACAAATACCACATTCTCGATATTCATTTGGGTCGTAAAACCTGCTACTTCTTTCAGTGCTTTTAGCCCGATTCGTGGACTTTCGTTGAGCTTTTTCAAGCCATAAAAAGCCAGCACTCGGTTTTCGCCCGTAATCGGTACAATATCAGAGGCAATACTTACGACACATAAATCCAGAAATTCGTAAAGATTTTCAATGGGCTTTTGGGTGCGGGTACAATAGGCTTGCAGTAGTTTAAAGCCAACACCATTGCCTGTTAATTCTTTGTACGGATACGGGCAGTCTTTACGTTTTGGGTCGAGTACGGCTACCGCATCGGGCAGGGTATCATCAGGTTCGTGGTGGTCGCAGATAATGAAATCTATGTTGAATTTATCTTTCGCCAAAGCCACTTTATCTTGGGCTTTGATGCCACAATCTAAACAAATAACCAACGATACACCTTGCTCGGCCGCCCACTCAATACCTTGTACCGAAACCCCATACCCTTCTTCGTAGCGGTCGGGATTATAATATTCTAAATTACCATAAAACGTTGATAGAAAACCATATACCAAGGCCACCGCTGTTGTACCATCAACATCATAATCGCCATAAACCATTATTTTTTCGCCATTTTCAATCGCTTCTTTGAGGCGGGTAACGGCTTTTTCCATATCAGGCATCAAAAATGGGTCGTGCAGGTGTTCAAGTTTCGGGCGAAAGAAATCTCTCGCGTCATCAAAAGCCGTGATTCCTCGTTGCACAAGCATGGCAGCAAGTGCTTTATCAACATTGATAGCTTGCGAAAGTTCGACGACCGATTCGGTGCTTGGAGTGGGTTTATAAGACCAACGTTTTTCGGGCATTGTGTTTTTTTCTAATATTGAAACGTAAAATTACAGATTTATAGCACGATTAAAAAGATTTGACCGATTCACACGCCGTTTCTACCGAGAATTAAGTTTATTTCTTAGACTAAAACACAAAATCTACGAATCTTTATAAAATCTTTATACACCAATACCTTTGTTTTACATTTCATTTATAAACTTCCGCCTACATTTGCATCATACTAACGACTCCAACTAATGAAGAAAATTCTGACAAAAAAATATACGCAAGGCAATTCGGCATATTTGATAAGTATCCTCATTATATGTCTTATTTCGGCCATTTGTTATCCGTTTAGTGATTTCATTGGCTATCGCACCGTTGCCCTCATTCTTTTATTTACGGTTTCGGTCTTGGCCATGAAGTTGAGCCTTTACCCCGTGCTATTATCAGCGATTTTGAGTGCTTTTATCTGGGATTTTTTCTTTATTCCTCCGCATTTTACGTTTCATGTATCAAAGTCGGAAGATGTACTGATGCTTGTGATGTATTTCATCGTGGCCATGCTCAATGGGGTTCTCACGGCTCGTATCAAGCACTTTGAAAGTTTGGCGATTCAGCGAGAAGAACGGGTAAATGCCCTGAAACTTTATGACACACTTTTTAATTCGATTTCGCACGAGTTTCGTACGCCAATTGCAGCTATCTTGGGAGCGACCGATAATTTATTGACCGATAATTCGAAATTCAGCGAAGCCAATAAAACCAATCTTTATCAAGAAATAAACACAGCGGCTGACAGGCTTAACCGACTTGTAGGCAATTTATTGAATGTTTCGAGGCTCGAATCGGGGTCAATTCGCCCGAAATTAGATTGGTATGACCTCACCGAATTGATTCATACAGCCATTAATCAACTGGAAACTGAGCTAAAATTTCATGAAGTAAAAGTAGAACTGCCCCCTAATTTACCTTTTCTGAAACTTGATTTTGGGCTACTCGAACAAGCCATTTATAATATTCTTTATAATTGCTCGATTTATACGCCCGAAAAAACGCTTATTCATATTTCGGCCGATTACATTGATGGCGAATGTATTATCAAAATTCAAGATAACGGCAAAGGTTTTCCGATAGGTGATTTATCTCAAGTTTTTACCAAATTTTATCGCTCAAAAAACACGCAAACGGGTGGTTTGGGTTTAGGTTTATCCATCACCAAAGGCTTTATTGAAGCTCATGGAGGCACTATTAAAGTAGGAAATACGGCAGGAAGTGGGGCTTTGTTTACTATTGAAATTCCGACCAAAGCCAACTGGGGCGATGATTTCAGCGGAGGATTTTTACAATAAACACAAAAAGACATGAATAATCCAACAATATTAATCATCGACGACGAAGTTCAGATTCGTAAATTATTAGAAATAACTCTTTCGGCCAATGATTTTCGTGTACACGAAGCCAGTACGGGTAAGGAAGGGCTAATTTCGGCAGCGATGCACCCACCCGATTTGATTTTGCTCGACTTAGGGCTGCCTGACGAAGACGGACAGAGCATCTTGAAAAAACTCAGAGAATGGTACAAAGCTCCTGTTATTATTCTGTCGGTACGAGACAACGAAGATGACATCATTCAGGCACTTGATAATGGAGCCAACGATTACCTAACGAAGCCTTTTCGCACAGGCGAACTGTTGGCCAGAATCCGAACAGCACTCCGATTGGCACAAAACACCGAAAATGTGCCTTTACGAGAATATGGAAGTCTAAGTATTGATTTCACGGCTCGAATTGTAAAGAAAAACCAAGAAGTTTTGAAGCTAACCACTACCGAATATCAACTGTTGGTACTGATGGCTCAGAACGAAGGTAGGGTTTTGACTCACCAGTTTATTCTAAAAATCATTTGGGGGCCAAGTTATCTCGAACAATCGCAGTATCTGAGAGTTTTTGTGCGACAACTCCGCAAAAAAATTGAAGATAACCCCGACCAGCCCAAATATATCATTACCGAATCTGGGGTTGGCTACCGATTTGTTGGGAACGAAAAATAACTATCTTCGCTTCAATTTTATGCAAAATAGTATCAACATGAAGGGTTTCTTAATATTTATAGTGATTTTCACACAAACAACATTCATTGCTAATGCCCAAACTGATTCGTCTCGGAAAGTGGCTTTGAGTGCTTATCTTGAAACTTTTTATGGATATGATTTTGCCAATCCAGCAAATCATCAAAGACCAGCTTTTATATATTCGCACAATCGACACAACGAAGTAAACCTCAATTTAGGGTTTGTAAAAGTAGCTTACCAGCAAAACAAAAGCAGGGCAAATTTAGCTCTGATGGCTGGAACG
>JALQYE010000242.1 GCA_023254245.1 Emticicia sp. | reverse complement strand
TTTACATTACCCGTAAGATTGAAATAGGTATGATTCGTAAGGTTGATGACGGTTGTTTTATCTGTTTTAGCTTTGTATCCGCTTTAGTGCCATCGGGTAAGGTGCTAAATTCTTTCTTTTCAATACTGATTGTAAAACCAGCAGTAGAATAATACTAAAAATTGTTTTAGAGGAACGTTTAAAGTGAATAATCTCTGAATTTTACAGAGGTCAAAATCTGTTTTTGACCTCTGTAAAAAAGATTTACCTAAATAATAGTGGAGCCATTTGATACAAACTACGTCTCCAAGTTTGGAATTCGTGTGCAGTACCTTCCGAAACATAACTTACGGCATTGAAGCCAGCAGCTTTTAATTCTTCACCTGCTTTTTTTACTCCATCGGGGCGTTCTTTACTTCCACAACTGATAAAAATTAATTTAGGTTGTGGTTTATCTTTGAAATCAGTAGAAGCATATATACCACCACTCAATAATCCATAATAGCCAAATACATCTGGTTTATTTAAAGTAATGGTTTTGGTCTCCATGCCACCCATTGAAAGTCCAGCCATGGCACGCATTTCTTTTTTTGCAATCGTTCTGAAATTGGCATCAACGTAAGGAATCAACTCATCAACCAAGACTGTTTGAAATGGTTCGATTTTAAATTCTCGTATTTTCCCAAATTTCACTTCATTGGTCATTCCATAGGTGTTTACTATAATAAATGGTTTAATTTTGCCCGCTGCAATTAAATTATCCATAATCAAATTAGCTCTTCCTTGATTCATCCATGCGGTTTCGTCCTCTCCCCAACCGTGTTGTAAGTACAAAACTGGGTATTTATATTTTCCTTTTTCGTAGCCTGGAGGCGTGTAAATAAATGCACGGCGTGAAGTATTTGTACTTGGCGAAGGAAATAAGATTTGTTGAACATTTCCATGCGGAACATTTTTAAGAGCATAAAAATCTTGGTCTTTTGCTGGAATCTCGATGCCACTTTCCCAACGCACCGAACCGTAGTAGTTTAATGTGCCTGGGTCATTGAATTTTCCACCGTCGATTCTTACGTTGTAGTAGTGAAAGCCTTCATCCATGGGGCCTTCGGTAGTTCCCATCCAAGAGCCGTCTTCTGCTTTGGCGAGTTTCGTGCCACCACGGCCACCCAAACCTAAACTTACTCTTACGCTGTCGGCAGTGGGTGCAATGATTTTGAAACGTGCATAGCCTTGCGAGTTGACCATTGGGTATTCTTGTTGGGGTTGATTGAGTTCCGAAGGTTTGAAATCTTCGATAATTGCTGGTTTTTGGGCTTGTGCAAAATTGATGCTACATATCATTGAAGTAGCCAAAATGCTAATTTTGAGAAAGTTTTTCATGTTTTTGAGTTGAATTTTTAAAATTTGAACGCTGATAACGTTGATTTTCACGGATTTTATTTTAATTATCTGCGTTCTATACACTTATTTAAACAAAATTGGCAAAGTCTCATTGAGGTATTGTTTCACGTTCATCCAAGTATGTCCACCTGGTATGGCATAGGTTTTTACGTTTATTTTCTTCTCTTTCAGATACGCCTCCCACTCAGTTGTGCCTTTATACAAGAAGTCTTCCGTGCCAATTCCTGACCACAGTAGTCTGAAATCTTTGTTTGTTTTGGTAGGATTTGAAGTAATATTGGTGAAACTCTTATCCATTTCGGTGGGAGAAATGTATGACGCATAACTACATACGTAGGCAAATTTATCTATATTGTTGAAAGCCGTACGAAGTGTTTGTCCACCACCACGAGAGAAACCTCCAATGGCACGGTTATCACGGTTTGGAATAGTTCGATAGTTTTTTTCGATGTAAGGAATAACCTTTGTAATCAAATCTGCTTCAAATAATTTCATACGTTTAAGGGCTTCTTCGCCATCACGGCTCATCACATCTGAGGGTTTGTCTTTGCCTGTTTGTTCGGCAATTCTTGCCAACGGATTCCCATAAGGCATCACTACAATCATTGGTTTTGCTTTGCCTTGAGCTATCATGTTATCAAGTATCAGATTTACTTTTCCTACTTTCCAGAAAGTTTCTTCTGTGTCAGTTGTGCCACTGATTAAGTAATAAACTGGATATTTTTTTGCGGTCTCTTGGTTATAACCTGGCGGTGTGTAAACCACCACTGTGCCAGTAGAGCCTTCTACCGATGGATAATAATCATAAGTAATTGAGCCATGAGGAACATTTTGAAGGGCATAGATGGCAGGTGAATCTGCAGGGATTTCTACTAAGCTACCCTTGAAACGCTCATTTGGAAATAAATAAGTATTGGCTGGGTCGTTTACTGTAACCCCATCTACTTTGAATCCATAAGGATAAATATCTGGCTTGATTGGCCCTACTGTGATTGACCAAACACCATCCTCACTTTTAGTCATTGGTACGTTGGCCGAGCCAAATTGGTTGCCATCGAGCAAGACAGTAGTAGCGTTAGGGGCTAAATAAGAGAAAGTAACCGTTTTGTCGGGATTTACTTTCGGAGAAACAACTATTGGCCCACGAGGGGGTTGAGCATGCAAAACTAAAACATGTACAAATAGTCCAATAAGCAGAAATAAAGATTTGATTTTCATAGTTATATAGCGTTTATTCTTTCGTTAAAGAAGTTTATTTCGTTCCAACCAGTCGAACAGAGGATTTATCCAGCCTTTATGACGGAAGATAAAACCGTGGTCGCCTTTTGGGAAAATGTGCATTTCGACCTCGACTTTGTTTTTACGCAGTTTTTCAAAATATTGAATACTGTTATCTACATCAACCACTTTATCATCAGCGGTATGGGTGAGCCAAGCGATGGGTGTATTGGCTTTTACCTGTAATTCGTTCGAAAACAAATCTTTGTCTTCTTGAGAAGGATTTTTGCCAATCAAAGCATCACGAGAACCTCCGTGTGTTAGGGCATCCTGCATCGTAATTACGGGGTAAACAAGTATCTGAAAGTCTGGTCGGAGATTGGTATTTTGTGGGTTTTCAATATACGATTTTTCAAAGTGCGTGGCAGCCGTACTGGCTAAATGCCCGCCTGCACTAAAGCCCATTACACCGATTTTATTTTTATCAATTCCATATTTTTCAGCATTCTCTCGTACATATTTGATGGACTGCTGTGCATCTTGTAAAGGCCCGATTCGTTTATCTGGCATGATTTCATCGCTTGGTAAACGATATTTCAAGACAAATGCAGAGATACCTTTTTCGGCCAGACTTTTCCCGATTCCTAACCCTTCACCATTGTACACAATTACGCCATAACCACCACCAGCAATGACAATTACGGCCGTTCCATTTGGTTTTTCGGGCTTTATGTACTCAAGAGTTGGGTTGGTGATACCTTTAAATAATCCACGGTCAGCACCCGATTCTGTGATGGTTGAAGGTTTAGAGTTAGGTACGCCATTTGGATACAAGGTGATTGTTTCTTGTGAAAAAACAGAATATCCATAGAGAAGAGCGGCTATCAAGAGGAATTTATTTTTCATTGTAAGGTTTAATTAAAATATTGACAAAGACCGTATTATTTTTTTGAATATTGTAGCAATGCTTCCGCATAGCGTTTTCCAAATTCCCGCACCCCAGCTGAATCGAAATGTAAACCATCTTTGACAGCCGTAAGACCAGCTGAAGAAACCACCACAGCTTTGGGAATCGTTTGTGGAAGTGTGGCAATAATGGCATTATGACTGGCACATTTTCCGCCTTGTTCGGCAGCAACTAATTCACCCGCCAACAATGGAATAGAATTAGGAGCCATGCCCAAATCAGCTAAAATATCATTATATATTTTTTTTACTTGGGTTGGCCAAGTTTTGTCGCCCGTATTTGATTCGCCTTGATGTAAAAGGATTCCCTTAATCACACCCGATTTTTGGGCAATTTTTGCCATTTCAATTAATCTTTCGTAAGGGTTTCCACCATACGAATTCGCCATGTTTATCATCCACGGTCTTTCTTTCGCTGAAGAATCGAGGTAAGCTTTGTATTTTACTTTATCAAAAATTTCAATTTTACTGCCCGCCACTGCTACATGTACTACGCCCAAGGTTTGGTTCTGTGGCATATTTTGAAGCATTGTGCGTCCGAAATAATCAGCAGGAGAAAGGCGAGTATCACAGCGGCAGAGAGGTGGTTTTGCTGTGTACCATTGGCCTTTCTGGCGGTTGAGTTTGGAACAGTCTAAGGCTTCCAAGACTTTGAAACGGCTGTCGATATTGATACTATCTTGTGCCTCGATGCGGGCAGCACCTTCCATATTCGACTGGCCAATGCAGAGATAAATATGAAAATTAGGGTCTTGGGCAAATGCAGAAACACCAAGCATTAGAAAATTGATTAATAGTAGAACTCTTCTCATGAATGAACTAATAGTTAAGGATGATTTATTTTTGATTGAAATATTTTTAGTTGTTTTGGATAATTCTATCTGGAGAAATTAGAGGGTGAATATAGTTATTTTTAATAGCCTTTTCTAAAAGATTTTTGATTGGAATAAAGCTGTCGCAAAAGATTTTACTACTCAACTTTTGCGACAACTTTATGTCATGAATAACGATTAATAACCAGGATTTTGGTCTTTTTGGTCAATTTTCGGGTTATTGTCAATTTCTGCTTGAGGAAGTGGCAATAATTCGTGCTTGTTTGCCGTAAAATACGAAATCGGTTCAGTAGTTTGTTTTTTATTCTTTCTCCATCTGAGAAGGTCAAAATTACGCACTTGTTCGGCAGCAAGCTCCACATAACGCTCATGTTGTAGGGCTTCAAATACTTTTGCCTTTGAATCACAAGGGTAGTTTTTCGTAGGATATGGAGGCATATCCACCGATTTTCTGGCTCTTACTTGATTCATCAAAGTAATAGCTCTTGCTGAATTGCCCAGTTCATTTTCACACTCAGCAAGTAATAAAAGTACATCGGCATAACGCATCACACGCATATTGATTCCACTCGAAGCAAATCCAG
>JALQYE010000241.1 GCA_023254245.1 Emticicia sp. | reverse complement strand
AATTGGGATTTAAGAATTTCGGTTTGGCCGATGATGAATATCCGACGGCTGATAAATTACCACTGATTCCGTATCATCGAGAAAGCCGCCGTATTGATGGTTTGGTAAAAATGAATGTCAATCATATAGAAAAGCCTTTCTCACAAACTCAACCTCTTTATCGAACAGGAATTGCCGTTGGCGATTATGCCATTGACCATCATCATGAGAAAAATCCTGCAGCTCCTGACCTACATTTTGTACCAGTACCGTCGTTTAATATTCCGTTGGGTAGTCTTATTCCGAAGCAAAAAACTAACTTTATTGTAGCCGAAAAATCTATTTCGGTAAGTAATTTGGTCAATGGAGCATCTCGTTTACAGCCAGTTGTGATGCAAATCGGACAAGCGGCGGGGGCTTTGGCCGCTTACAGTGTTTTAAATAAAATTTCTCCAGAAAAGGTTTCTGTAAGAGCGGTTCAGAAAGCCTTATTGCAAGCAAAAGTATATTTAATGCCTTATTTTGATGTGCCGCCTACGCACCCAAATTGGGAGGCTATTCAGCGAGTAGGTGCGACGGGAATTTTGAAAGGGATTGGACAATCGGTTAACTGGTCGAATCGAACTTGGTTCTATCCCGATTCTACAATTTCAACCACTGAATTTTTAAAAGGCTTAAAAGATTTTGAACCAAAATTTACATACAAAGGTATTTCTGAGCAAAAAAAGATGAATTTGGCCGAATTTGAGGCAATTCTGAGTCAATTTAAAGAATTTCTTAGCTCAATTAAAAGCCCGTTAGCTCAGGCTATTTCAATAAAAAATATTAGCTCTGATAAGCAGAATTTTCCGATTTCTCGCAGCGAAATTGCTGTTCGATTGGCAGGATTAATGGAGAAGGAAGTTGATTTTGAAGGGAGTTTTAGATAGAAAAATAGAACTATATATTATACGATATCTGTAATAAAGCACCCATTGAAATGGGTAGCTAATGTAACAAAGGATATGAAAAAGTAGTTTTTCGACTTTAAGTCGAAAAAAAGAAATAAAATATTCCGTTGTTCTCTTAGTTGGCGAATTTATTCGCTGACTGTGAAACTATATGTAATTCAGTGCACGATTCAAAGACGTTAGCATTGCTCAACTTCTCTGAATCGTGATTTTTGAGGAAAAATTACTTCACCGCAACCTCAAAGGGTAACTGTAAATTGCTAACAGTTTGTTCTAAGTGCGATAGTTCTTCTTTCATATCTTCAATATATCGCTCAGTTTCATTTTTGAAAGACGAAACCAGCGATTTGTAGTAGTCAATTCCTGATAATAGGTTAGTATGAAAAGCTTTGAGTGTCCGCACTTGTGCCGTTGAAAGATTTTCAACTTGTTTGTTGAGTTGGTTTTTGTAGTAATCTACATACAATACCAATTCATTTACAAACATATTTGGGCGTTTCAATGAATTCAAGATATTTGTTCGGCCATAAATATGGTCAACCATTTGTTTCAATGAAAAAACGCCCGAAAAATAAGCCAAATTTGGCCCTGGGCAAATCGTTACGGCCGTCAGTTTATGAGCAGGATTAATGTCGTGTTTTAATAAAGCACTTACTCCTAAACCTTCACACAAACAATCTCTCTGATTCAGAAAATTGATTTTCTCTGCCTTCTGCTCAGCGGTCATTTCGCTTGTTTCAATTTGCTTTATTTTGGCGTGTAAATATTCACGAGAAGATTCGCAGATTGGCTCTTTGGTAAATTCTGTATTGGTAGAAAGAAACTTTTTATAGCACGGACTTCCCGCACGATTTTTATGGATACGCATCAAACGTTGTTCTTCGCCACTTGTATGTCTGAAATTATTGAAAGGAACGCCCAAAGGAGAAGCATTACTCAAAAAATAATCATCTTTCTGTGCATTGGCCATTTTATTGAGCGTAGCATCATCAACATTGGTAGCTTCGGGTACAAGTAAAAATGGACTCGCCCAACCAGTGCCATCGGCATCATAATATTCAAGCAAGAAATTGTCTTCGTTGGCTGTTCCGATACCACCTTGCACCGTGATTTTCATAGCTGGAATTGATGGAAACGGTGACATTTCTCTACCAATTAATGCTTGATTACATATATCAAATACTTCTTTTTGCAAAGTTGCTCGATTTTGTTTGAATTCTTCCATGATTGGGCCGAGTAAAAGTCCATCGGTAGCAAAAGCGTGTCCACCACAGTTCAGCCCCGACTCAATTCTAAATTCAGAAACCCATAAACCCTTCTTAGCCAGTATTTTACCTTGTGTGAGTGCAGAACGATAATCGCTTACTTTCAAGATTATTTTCTTTTTTAAGAAACCTTTTTCATCTGGGAAAAAGTCATTGAAAGCATCAATATATCCATACAAGCGTGGGTTATAGCCCGCCGAAAATACAATACTCGAAGTCAGATTACTTTGAGCATAACCCCGAAATGACGAAAGAGCATCCGAAAATTCTTTAGGTAACATTTCACCATTTTCGTCATAATGCGTTCTATCAACTTTCGACATTACATTTACATCTATTGAGCCAGCTACAATCTTTGTGCGAAGTTCGTCTTGTAGTTGTTTTTTCACTGAACTGTCTTCCAGTTGCAGCATTCCGATATACATCTGCTTAATTGGCGAAGTTTCGGGTAGTAACTCAAAATATTTTGTAATTTCTGAGCCTTCTACGAATGGCTCTAAACGTAGTTTTTCTACTTGCTTATTGATTAATCGGTCTAATAGATTCAGATATTCCGTGATTCGTTTGGCTCTGTAATCTTCCACTTTTTCGGTAATTGCCTCATAAATTTCACCGTTTTCTCGGCAGTGAAATTCTCGCATTTTTTCGATGAGTTCGTGTTCGATAATCGAAATTACTGAGGAAATGCCAAATCGAGCTACTTTTAGTGGCGTATCAATCGTGAAACCCAAGCCCATGACGGGAATATGGAAGGTATGTGCAGGAGGTGTTTGTATCATTGCTTAGTCAGAAAATTTGACAAAGCAACGTAAATTCTATCAACCGAAACATGACGTTTGTCATGGAATGGATTTTTAGGAGATAATTTGAAGCTGGTACAAGTGTTAAGCGAAGCATCACTTGTACTCGATAATGAATTGCAGTCTGAGACTGCCAGCGATGAATTAGGTACAAGTCAGAGACTTGCACCAGCGAGGGGAGACTTGCACCTGCTGTGATTTTTTGTTTACTCTTTAATGAGCCATCCTACAAATGGTTTTACTGTTGCACAGTTTGGACTTCCATCTTTTCCTGTACCTGGCACATAAGTTTCTAAAACTGCATCGGGCTTATTGTATAATTGCTCCACTTGCTCCCAAGTAATTCCAGTCAAAGGCACTTTGAGCCTTCTTGACCAAATACAATCGAATTGACCTACAAAAGCTCCGATACCGATGTAAACGAACTTATCACTTGAGCCTTGAACAAAATCACCCGAAAACTTCGGCGACTGCTTTTTCTCGGCATCATCTTTTATTAAAACTGAAAATTCAAAAATTAAATCATTAGTGGTAGCACGTTGCTTTTGGATAATTGTGTAATTATTTCCAGAGCCTTTTTGTAAGCCAAAATCTACCCCAATAGGTGGGCTTATTAGATTAATCCGAAGGTTCACTGCTTTTTTCATCTGATTAGTTAACTTGAAAGTAATTATTGGTCATTTCGTTAAACTAAACTACAAAAAAAACGCTCAAGAAATCAAAATCTCCTGAGCGTTTTCAATTTATCTTAAAACATTTCCTACCGCAAACTCTGATTCAAAGCTTCCAAAGCATCAACACCTGGGCAAAGAAGGTCTTCTTTGAGGGTGTTCAATGGCGTTTTGGTTGTTTGAAGTACATCATGCAAAGCATTTGTATTTGGTTCTATATAAATCAATCCAGTCAAGATTTCGCCTTTTTCTTTTGAATTTTGAATAGCATTCATGGCCGAAAGTTTATCTTCTGGATTCCAACCTTGATGTAATTTTTGCAAATGCAAAGCCGAACCATCGTGAAGCGTTACTTCCTTTGCATCATCATAACTTGCTGTAATTTCTTCCATCACTGGCACAAAATCTACGGTTGAAGTAGCCTCAATATGCTCACGTACATAATCGTAAGATTTTGTAGAACCTACGTTATTATTGAAAGTTACGCAAGGAGAAATGACATCAATTAGAGCAAAACCTGGGTGAGAAATAGCCGCTTTGATAAGCGGAATCAACTGCGTTTTATCGCCCGAGAAACTACGAGCCACAAAAGTTGCTCCCAGTTCAAGCCCTAAACCCACTAAATCAATGGCATTGAAGAGGTTTGTTGAGCCAGCTTTACTTTTCGAGCCATTATCTGCTGTGGCAGAGTCTTGCCCTTTGGTAAGGCCATAACAACCATTATTCATTACGACATAAACCATATTAAGGTTACGGCGAATGGCGTGTACAAACTGCCCCATACCAATTGAAGCAGAGTCTCCATCGCCCGAAACACCGAAATAAACCAAGTCACGATTAGCCAAGTACGCACCAGTTGCCACCGAAGGCATACGTCCGTGAACAGAGTTAAAACCGTGCGAGTTACCTAAGAAATAAGCAGGTGTTTTCGACGAACAACCAATTCCCGAAAGTTTGGCGATTCGGTGTGGCTCAACCGACAACTCGAAACATGCTTGAGCGATTGCTCCACTGATAGAATCGTGCCCGCAACCAGCACAAAGCGTTGATAAAGCTCCTTCGTAGTCTTTCTTAGTAAAATTTATTTTGTTTTTTGGCAAATCTGGATGCCTAAAGGTCGGACGAACGTATGTCATATTTTTGATTTACGATTTACGAATGACGATTTACGAATTTTATTACGTTAATAGTCAATTCTTTATGTAAAATTTAGACGCTTTAATGAATGTTTGATAAACTGTTTTTAGATTCAATCCAAAACTAAGCAACAGCCAAACTTTTACTAATTTCTTTCACAATTTTATCAGCCGTAATAGGCAT
>JALQYE010000240.1 GCA_023254245.1 Emticicia sp. | reverse complement strand
AATTCTTTATAGCCCAATTCTTGGAGCATTTTCACACCAGCCATGTAGTCTTCCGAAAGCATTTTGGGAATAGAAAATAACTGAATGCCCAATTTATTCTCTTTTTTCAATGCTGCCATCACTTCTGCCATCGGCGAAACCGCCATCGCTGCCGCAACTAATGAAGTGTTTTTTATAAATTCTCGTCTTGTTGCCATTGTGTTATTGATTTACTTTTTTGCTTTGACTTCGCTCAGCAACCGATAATTTCGGTAGCCGAGCGAAGTCGAGGCTTTATTTATTCTTATAAGCCTTATCTAAAAACTCATAGCGAGCGTCAATCATTGACTTTTCAGTGCGAGATTCAGTATTAATTATCATTACAGGAGGAGTAATATCTCCCGACTTAGCAATTGTCCATTCTGGTAATTTATCCCCGTTTGGATTGCCAGTTTTGATGAAATTAGCAAAGTAATTAAGCATTGTATTCGATACTTTGTAGTCATCTGCTGTCCAAGCATAATCTTTCACACGGTGTAGATTGCCCATCGCATATTCGATTTCGCAAGCGTGCGGAGCTCCGATTGCCTTTGGTCTTGACGTGCTTCCTTCAGCTCTCACGGTCCCGCCAGCTAATCCCGAAGCCAATGATTTATCTACTAAATCTGGACGGATTTTACTGTATAGATAACGGTAAACAGGTTGAGCAGAATTATTGCGGTGTAAATCGAACCATTTCCAAGTAGAATAAGAGATAAATCTATCCGATGCCAATTGTGTGGCCGAAAGTTCAACTTCTTTTTCATTGCTATGAGGATATAATTTTAAAACCTCCTCTGCGTCGCTCGGATATTCTTTTTTTACTCTCGTGATAAAGTTTTCGGTTGTGTTTGGCATACCAAGCATGAATGCTCCGCCAGGAATCTCGGCCGAATTCCAACCCAATAATAGTGGTACTTGAGCTTGCTCTTTGGCAGCAAAAATCTGTGGAAGTGTTTTGGGTAGGAAATAATTATCAATTACAATTGGAAAACCAAAACGCTTCGATTCGTTATAGATTTCGTAAATATCACGCGTTGACATCGCTCTCAATTCTTTGATTGACTTGATACCAGCCTTTTGTAAAAATTCAACTCCTTGTTTTTCTCCTTCTACCAGAGGAACAGGAGTCATTGTTGGGTTAATTCCTGCACCACTTTCACCAATAGCACCCGCTATGAGGTTTTTTGATAGAGGAGAAGCCATCTGGCAACTCACTCCAATCGAACCCGCCGACTCACCAGCGATGGTTACTTTCTTAGGGTCGCCACCGAAAGCCGTAATATTTTTCTGAACCCATTTCAACGCTTCGTTTTGGTCAAGCATACCATAATTACCCGATGCTTTGTAAGGAGACTCTGCCGTAAGCTCGGGGTGAACCAAGAAACCGAAAATATTCAAGCGGTAATTACAAGTAACTACTACGATACCTTTTTTAGCCATTGCTTCGCCATCGTAGCGAGGTTCTGATGCATCGCCAGCTACATTTCCACCACCGTAGAAATATACTAAAACTGGTAAATTTTTATTATTTCGAGTGGTAGGAGTCCATACATTTAAATACAAACAATCTTCGCTTACGCCATTCGAGCGAGAGTCCATATCACCAAAAACCATTGTTTGCATTGGGCGTGGGCCAAATTTCTTGGTTTCTTTTACACCCGTCCAATTAGCCAATGGTTGTGGAGCTTTCCAGCGTAATTCACCAACGGGTGGCTTTGCAAACGGAATTCCGAAATAGGTTTGAATCCCTGTGTGGGTGTTGTAGTTTCCTTCAATAAGGCCATTTTCTATTTTTGTTTGAACCGAAAATGAGTTGACATTTTGTGCCGAAAGCTCTAAATTATTGAATATAATTAGGGCAAATAGATAGATTATTTTTTTCATTTGTAAGAGGGAAAATTTACTTATTGTCTCAATTTGCGACAATATTAATTAGTGTTTTAAAATAATCCTATTTATTTTTGAAAAAATTATAATTTAACAACAAACTAAAGTGAATTCAAAAGGCTATTTAAAACATATCGCATACGACTCGGTAGTATTCGGTTTTTCGGGTGAAAAACTGAAGATTTTGATAATGAAATACCATAACACAGGGCTTTTTGCTCTTCCTGGTGGTTTTGTAAAGTTTGATGAAGATTTGAATGATGCCGTTAGACGTGGTCTAAAAGAACGCACGGGTTTAGATAACATTTATTTAGAGCAATTTTACGCCTTTGGTAGTGTAGCACGCTACAAACCTGAAATTATGGAAACTATCATGAAAGCTAACGGACAGGCTTTAGAAGAGCATTCTTGGCTTTTAGATAGATTTATTTCGGTGGCTTACTATGCCTTGATAAACTATGAAGACGTAGTACCTACGCCCGATGCTCTTTCGGATTCATGTGATTGGTATGCTCTCGATGAACTCCCCAATTTGATGCTCGACCATGCCGATATTGTTGCTAAGGCCTTGCAAACACTACGGGATAATCTCGAACGTAAATTGGTTGGTATGAATCTATTACCAACGCTTTTTACAATGAAAGAATTGCAGAAAGTATATGAGGCGATTTTGGGGGAAAAACTGCACCGTGGTACTTTTCAGCGAAAAATACTTAGTTTAGGAATTCTGAAACGCCATGAAAAACAGTTTTCGGGGGCGGCACATAAAGCTCCCTTTTTGTATAGTTTTGAGCAGAAGTAAAAAATCCCCTGCTGACTTTACTAAAAAAGCAGCAGGGGCATGAGAAGTATGGATTCGTAAGTGTTTTCCTTTTTGGGTGCAAAAGATTGTTGGGGTTTCGGGGTTAATTTATTTTTCGTCTGCGGGCAAGTGGTAATTCTAAACCAGAAGTTAACACTACTTTATTGAATGGCCGAGGTTTTATTTCTTTGATTGAATCTTTGTTGACTAAAAAAGATTTGTGAATACGTATAAAGTTACTTCTGTCTGATTTGTTCAGAAGTGCCTCACATTTTTTGAGGGTGTATGCCATTACCTCTTTTCGTCCATTATCAAAATGAACAATGGTATAATTAATAGAGCCTTCGAGATGGCAAATGTGTTCGGTATTTTTTAATTGCATGGTAGAGAGAAGGTTAAGTTTGGCAAATTATAGTCAGCAAAATAGTGTATAGAGAAAAGTAAATATTTTTAGCACTGCAATTAATTTTTAATTTTGGTAGAATTCAACGAAATAGACGTTTTGTTATTTTTACAAAGCATTTGTGAAAAAGTAATCAATTGAAAATGAGTGTTTTAACTAAAAATGGAACGGGAGCAGTGGACGGACAATTTCTGAAAATTTTAAAACAAAAGTTTATAAATAAGGTCATAGAAGACTTTGGTGATACCTATTTACCTATTAGAAATAATGATTTTGAAAGTATAAATCTGACTGCTTTAATTGGGGCAATTCTGAAAAAGAATAAGGAAAGTATTCCCGAAAATAAGTTGAAAGAGTATTTGGTAAGCGAACAAACCCTACGTCGGATTTTTGAAGAACGAGATAAAGAAACCACGTTTCAGCAAACAACTCGAAACTTTTTATCGCTCTACATCGGTTATCAGAACTATCAGGATTTCTTAGAGAAAGCTGATTTTGCTACTACTACCAAAAGAGAAACTCGAAACTGGCGAAACCTCGGCATTGGCTTCTTGTTAATTGGCTTACTTGGGGTTATAGTTTTTGTGTGGAATAGGAGAGTATTGAGCGAGCCTGTAAAAGGAAAATTGACAAAAGTGGTTTTTGAAAGCACCCAAGCCCCAATAACTGCAAAGTTTTCTTATAGTTTCAATCACCTCAACTTTAACCGTGCTATCCTTGAGTATTCGCTTTGGGGTAAGCGAGATACGCTCGAACTTGACAAAACCAAAAAAACGGCATCGGTATGTTTTATGCATCCAACGGTGCGAATGGTCAGATTAGTAGTTGATGGAAAAGTTCTGGATTCGTTGAAAGTAGTTGTGCCATCTGATGGTTGGGTATCGGGTTACGAAGAGATTAATTATTTACCAGCAGAGCAGTGGAAAAAAAACGGAGTGGCTCATATTTCAAAAGAGGCTCTGCCCAATGCCGTAAAGGAGCAATCAACTTATTATTCATTTGTTAAAAAAGTAGCAAATTTCGATAAAAATCTCTCGTGTGATGCCATGATTTTTGAAACACGTCTCAAAAATCCAGTTGCAGAAGGAGGTATTAGCTGCAATGACGCTTCGGTAGTAATTACTGGCGAGAAAAATAAACTTTTGGTAAATCTAACCCAAAAAGGGTGTTCACATTACGCTTATGTACGTTTACCCGATGCTTCATTTGAAGGGAAAATCCACGATTTAAGTAAATTGGGGGTGAATCTTGATGAATTTGTGCAGCTGAAATTGGTTGTAAAAAATAAAAAGCTACAAGTATTTCTTGATAATCAGCTTGCTTTTCAAACCAATTATTCTGATAGTTTGGGTTTATTGCAAGCGGTTTATATTGGTTTCAAAGGTTTAGGTTCAGTAGATAACATCAAAATTTCTGATAATAAAAGGGTTTTGGAAGAAGAAAATTTTTGAGTGTTTGATGTAATAAAAAAAGTATTCAAAGTTAAGCTCTTTTTGATGTCTTGGTGGTGTTGTGCAAATGATTGATTTACAGTAAGGTATTTTTGAGCGGGGGACAAAAAATAGTAAAGGGTGGGGCATAATTTAATTATATATCATCGTATGTCTTTCTAATAACCCCAACTTCACTGCTAAACATATCTAACACTTGATTTGCTTCATCTAATCTTACAGTAGTTTTTCCTTGCTCAAGTTCTCTTAAAAATCGTAATCCTATACCTGATTTTGGGTAAGTTCTTCTTGCGTAAGTTTAAGATTCTTACGTTTTGTTTTTACAAATAGACTAATTTGTTACACAGGTTTTGTACCTTATCGGGTATAAATGTATTTCTCATTAGTAGATTTATACCCGATAAGGTATCTTGTAAAAAATTGTAATATCTATTTTAACTTCTACAATTTTTATCACTATTTATTTGG
>JALQYE010000023.1:19962-34936 GCA_023254245.1 Emticicia sp. | reverse complement strand
ACCACGTGGCTCCAACCTACGAAAAATACATCGAACCAACCAAATACGATGCCGACATAATCATCAATAACAACTCTCATTTTGAGAAAGGCTTAGATATTCTGACCTCATTTCTCAAAACCAAACTCTCTTGATTTTTCATAAAAATTACAAAAAAGGGTCTTTTCTGAACGAATCGACCCTTTTTTTGATGGTAAAATAGGCACGTTTTTTGCTTAAAATTTGGAAGTTTGCTATTGAAATTTTCAAAACTTATACCAATGAAACGTATTCTATCCTTCGTATTAGTAGCTCTTATTGGGGGCGTTATTTCTTGTAAAAAAATAAGCGGCGAAGGAATTACACCTCAACAAACCTCGCAGCTGACCAAATGCCCACTAAAAAATGTTAATTCTGCCACAGGAACGCCCATTGCTTCTTTTGAATATACACTTAATCGAATCAAACGCATTGTTAATAAAGAAGATGGCGAAGTTGATGCTATTTTTACGTACAATAGCAAAAATCAGATTGAAAAAATGACCATTTCCAACGGAAATGCTAATGAAACCTACACCGTAGTTTATGTATATGATGTGGCCACTGGCAAAGTCTCAAAAACTCGAACTTCAGTAAAAGACTATGAGTTTCAAGTCAATGATTTTGTTTATGCAGGCGATAAACTCATTACTATTAACACAACCTTAAATATCTTCGGATACACCGTAAAAGGTACTTCTCGGGTAGAATATACTAACAATAATGTTTCAAAAGTTTATACAAAAATAGAAGGAGAACCTGAACTTTTGGCCTATGAAGGACTCAATTATGATACCAAAGCCCAGTTTTATCCCGATGGGTATCGCACGATGGCCTATGGTTTTATTGGTATTGCCAATAGCTATTTTGCATTTTTCGGTCAAAACAACCCTACTTCAATCAAAATCTATGACGATAATGGTAAAGTCGATGAGGCCATCGAAACCGTTTATGAATACAATAAAACGGGGATTCCGACCAAAGGTATCAAGACCATAACAAGAGGAACCAACAAAACCACACAGAATGTTGCCTACCAATATATGTGTAATTGAGTTGAGATAAGATAAACAAAGTCGTAAGAAAAACTGTTACTTTTGCAGTAACAAATTTTCCTATTCGTCTAAATTTTTCTTATGCAAAATATTCTTTTCTGGTTCAGGAACGACTTACGACTTCACGATAACGAGGCACTTATACAAGCAACCAAAGCAGGGAATGTGATTCCAGTTTATATTTTTGATGAGCGTCAGTTTCATGAAACATCCCTTGGTTTTAAGCGTACTGGAGCATTTCGAGCCAAATTTTTAATCGAATCCGTTGAAAACCTCCGTAGTAATCTCCGAAAAATAGGTTCTGAACTGATTATTAGAATTGGGAAACCCGAAGAAATTTTGGCCAAAATGGCTTCCGAATTGCAAGTAGCTGCGGTTTATGCCAGCAAAGAAGTAACCCAAGAAGAAACAACCATCGAAGCCAGTCTATCAAAAAGACTCAAACCGCTAAATATCGAAATCGAGTTAGTCTGGATGGCTACCCTCTATCATGCCCGTGATTTACCTTTTCAGATAAATTTCTTGCCCGATGTTTTTACGGAATTTAGAAAAAAAGTAGAACGTTCGGCCAAAATACGCTCGACTTTCGATGCTCCTAAAACTTTACCGAAAGTTGATAAAACGATTCAATCTGGCGAAGTTCCAACATTAAAAACGCTTGGATTTGAGCAAAACATCAAGGCCGATAAACGCTCGGCCCTATCATTTCAGGGCGGAGAAACAGCTGCACAATACCGACTTGATGAGTATTTCTGGGATAATGATTCGCTCAAAACCTACAAAGAAACTCGCAATGGCCTCATCGGCTCCGATTACTCTTCCAAATTTTCGGCATGGTTGAGTTTAGGTTGTATTTCTCCACGCACAATTTATGAGGAAGTAAAAAAATATGAAAAAGAAGTAACTGCCAATGATTCGACCTACTGGTTGATTTTCGAACTCATTTGGCGTGATTATTTCCATTTTATAGCCTTAAAATTTGGTACTCGCATCTTCAAGTCAAGTGGTGTACGGAATGATTTAATGAAACCTTGGAAGCGAGATGCAGTGAGGTTTGAGAAATGGATGAATGGCGAAACAGGCGTGCCATTTATTGATGCCAATATGCGTGAATTAAAACAGTCGGGTTTTATGTCGAACCGTGGACGCCAAAATGTAGCCAGTTTCTTGACCAAAGATTTAGGTATTGATTGGACTTGGGGAGCTGCTTATTTTGAGAGCCAACTCATTGATTATGACGTATGCAGCAATTGGGGCAACTGGAATTATGTGGCAGGAGTAGGCAACGACCCACGTGAAGACCGCTATTTTAATATTGGTCGCCAAGCCGATATGTATGATAAACAAGGAGAATATGTGAAGCTTTGGCTACCCGAATTAAGTAAAGTTCCCGCCGAAAAAGTACATTTTGTTGGCCTTTTGAACCGAGAAGAACAGAAAAAATATGATGTAACACTCGGAGTAGATTATCCGAACCCCGTGATTGACGTTAAGAAATGGTTAAAATCCTAAAAAAGCTTAGTAATCGACATCAAAAATATCCGTTTGCCGAGTTTTTTATCCATTTATAACAATTAGGCACTTGCATATCATTTTCAAATCATTACATTTGAATCAAAATTTAACCAATTACAAAAAACGAATTAAAGACAATGAACAAAAGCACACTCATCATCGTTGGTATTTTACTCATTTTCGGAATGTACGGATGTAGCTCATACAACGGTTTGGTAGGAAAAGACCAAGACGTAAAAGGTAAATGGGCAAACGTACAAACACAATATCAACGCCGCTCTGACTTGATTCCGAACTTGGTAAATACTGTAAAAGGTGCTGCCGATTTTGAAAAAAGTACACTTACAGCCGTTATTCAAGCTCGTGCAAGTGCAACAGCCGTGAATATCAAAGCTGACGACTTAACTCCTGCAAACATTCAGAAATTTCAGGCTGCTCAAGACCAATTAAGTGGTGCATTGAGCCGTTTGTTAGTTTCTGTTGAAAAATACCCTGATTTGAAGGCCAACCAAAACTTCTTGGAGCTTCAATCTCAACTCGAAGGAACAGAAAACCGCATTGCCGTGGCTCGTAATGATTTTAATACGTCAGTACAAGGCTATAATTCATCGGCATTATCATTCCCGACTGTGATTTTTGCCAAAATGTTTGGTTTTGCTGAAAAAGGATTCTTCCAAGCATCTGATTCGGCACAAGCTGCTCCATCAGTTAAATTCTAATTTATAATGATAAAATAGATAAATAGCGACGTCGCCTCCCGTGCAAAGTCGCTATTTTATCAAATTCTAAAAAATCAACAATGTTCTTGACAGAAATTGAAAAAGAAAAGATTATAGCTGCCATCAAGCAAGCAGAACTTAATACTTCGGGCGAGATAAAGGTTCATGTAGAAACCCATTGTCCTGAAGCAGACCCGTTTGAGCGAGCAAAACAGATATTCCAATACTTAAGCCTTAATACTACCGCTCAACGCAATGCGGTTTTATTTTACTTAGCTCATGGCGACCGTAAATTTGCGGTTTTGGGCGATATTGGCATCGATAAAGTTGTGCCACCTAATTTTTGGGAAAGTACTCGTGATACCTTACGTATGTATTTTGCTCAAGGCGATTTTAGTGGTGGCCTTCAAATGGGTATAAAAGAGGCAGGTTTCCAGCTGAAAAAATATTTTCCTTACCAAACTAATGATATTAACGAGATTGCTGACGACATTTCAACTCAGCAAATACCCTAATCTCAAACATCAGCTTCTCCAGCATTTTTCTATTAATTATCCGCACACGTTTAAAATTAACTTTGGCTATAATTCGACAAAGCCCTTAACTGATAATTAATAACTAATAACAATTGTGGTTGACCACTAAAATCTTTCGATGCTTAACAGATTTTTTTTACTTCTTTTTTTTATACAAAGTTTAGCTTTTGCACAAGATATTCCGCAAAAGCCAAATCCAGTCAGGTTTGTAAATGACTTGGTAGGCGGACTATTAAGTCAAGGCGAAATAGACCAATTAGAGCAGAAACTCAAGGCCTATAATGACTCGACTTCTACACAAATCGCCATTGTTATTGTTAACAGTGTACAGCCCTATGATATTAGTGAATACGCTGTGAAACTTGGTCGAGAATGGGGTGTGGGTCAGAAAGATAAAAACAATGGTATTGTACTTCTATGGGCTCCAAGCGATAGAAAAGTTTTTATTGCTACAGGCTACGGCGTTGAAGGTGGTCTCACAGATGCTTACAGCAAACGTATTATTGAGGAAGTAATTAAGCCTAATTTCAAGGAATCACGCTATTATCAGGGCCTTGATGAAGCAACAAACCGTATTTTTAAATATTTAGCAGGCGAATTCGACGCAGACCCATCTACAACCAATACAGGGAGTTGGGAGGACCTCCTTTTTATGGTTGTTTTCTTTATTATCGTAGTCGTATTCATTTTAAAACCAAGAGGTGGAGGTTATAATGGAGGTACGTCTAACACAACATACACCAGCTGGGGTAGTTCATCTGGTAGCTCGTCGAGCGATTATGATAGTAGCAGTAGCAGCAGTGATTTTGGTGGTGGTAGCTTTGGTGGAGGTGGTGCTGGCGGCGATTATTAAAACATGAGAATGATATAAAAAAAGAGCCTTTTTCGGAAGGCTCTTTTTTTATAAGTTTATCATTTTCAATTATTATTTCCGCACCACAATCCCATCAACCTTAAAACTTTTCTTTTTACCGATAAATAATTCTTGCCAACCTTCAATTTGATAATTTGTAAGGCGATTTTTATCAAGCGTCATCAAAAGGTGCTTTTCTGACTCATACAAATAATTTTTGGTCTGGAGCAAGGCCTCAAGGTGTTTCACTGTTTTATCTTCATCAAAAATAATTTTCAATGATTTCACAGGTAATTTTTCACCTTCTTTGAGCGTATAAACCGCCATCTGAGGGGTTTCTTCTTTATTATAACTTAATTGATACGATTGTTTATTTAAATCGGCTTGTAAGAAAAGTTCGAGTTCTTTTTGCCAATCAATTTTATTGGTATTCAGCACTTCTTTTTTATCCTCTATCTCTAAGTTTTTGTGCGTAAGTGGCTGGTTTTTATTCAATTCTGCTATCTGTTGATTGACAAGACCTGCCAAATCGAAGTTTGTTTTTGTAGCATTCTGAGTTTCGGATTCCGTACATCCGATTAGTAATAAGCTAATAAAGAGCAGTTTACGCATTGTAAATAATGGAAAATGAAGAATGTATAATGGGTGAATATCAACAACCTTTGTTAGTATTAAAAGCATAACATTTTTCAAGGGCTTTGGCGTTCATATACCTCCTAAAAAAACTTAACCCCACCGCTATCGAGAGCAGTGGGGTAAGCGTCCATCTATTCAACCCTAACCTATTAAACTATGAAAACTTAATATTCTTCTTGAAAGTTGAGTCTTAACGACCTAACATTTCGATAGCTACTGGAGCTTCGGCCTGCTGTGTGTCTGTTGACTCAACGTTTGATTGGTAATTCCATAAAACTTTGATTACTGCGGCGGTTGTCGATACTTTCTGCTTCCAAACCTTTGCTTCACTGCCACGAACCTTACTAAGTTTTACTTCGATGTTTTCTACTGCTGTAACAAATGCTCCTTTTTTGTCGGCACTCAATGTCATGAATTTAGACGGAGAGGCATTATATAAAGTCACTACTTCTGTGAAAACATTCCAATCATTTGTTTTAACTAATTTCTTCGCATTTTTTGTCATAAAATTTGCGAAATTTGCTTCAGCACCTCTAACTAAAATTACTTCGTTTGTGGCTGAATCACGGTCATTTGCCTTAACAATATTTGCAGTAGTCAATAATGACCCGAATACCAATGCAAATATAACAGATTTAAATGAATTTTTCATTGTTTTGTCTTATTTTCCTTGTGGATAACGATGCAAAGGTATAAGGAAAAATAATACAATCCAAATATTGTCTATGGCAACCAACAGAATATTGTTCTAAAAATATTTGGACTTTTCTAATATTACAGAAATTTAAAGTAATTTTTCAATGCAAAAACAAAATAAAATTTGTATTAAAAAAATACAACTTATATTTTATTCTAAAAATCATAAATATGAAAATTCTTTAAAAAGTACAATCATTCGTTGTAAAAATTCATTGTTCTCTCTACACCAATTGTGCAAAAATTCAAAATTATTTCGCCAACACGGTCTAATCTATCGACAAGCTGAATCATTTCATCGTCGTTGAAGGCTTTTAGCACGTATTCAACCTGCTTGCCCGCATGAAAATTATTGCCGATTCCGAACCTCAATCTATTGTAAGCATTTGTACCCAGTTTCTCTTCGATATTACGCAGACCGTTTTGTCCACCGTGAGAGCCTTTGGTTTTTAGACGTAGTTTACCGAAAGGCAAAGCGAGGTCATCGCAAATTACCAAAAGGTTTTCGGTCGGAATTTTCAGAGCCTGTAACCAATAGTTAATGGCATTGCCGCTGAGATTCATATAAGTGGTTGGTTTGATGCAATAAATCTGTTTTCCTTTATGCTTAAACTCGGCTGTGTAAGCAAGGCGTTCCATCTTGAACGAAAAGCCTTGTTGAACAGCAAGCCTATCGAGAGCCATAAAACCAACGTTGTGACGAGTAAGTGCATATTCTGGACCGATATTGCCAAGCCCAGCTATTAAATATTTCATATTACCTCTGTTTGTAAATAATTTTTGTGCAAAGTTCATAAAATTAGCAGAATTAGTCTATCAATTTATTAGATTTACACCCAGATTTATTTTAATTACAAACCTTTCCCGATTTGTGGCAGGAGTATGAACCGACTCATTCTTAGTAATCCTTTACTTGATATTACACTCAATCGTTTGTGCCAACAATTGATTGAAAACCACGGAGATTTTTCGAATTCAGTGATTTTGGGACTTCAACCACGAGGCATCTATTTAGCCGAACGCATCACCAAAAAATTAAGAGAAGAAACCAACATTGACATAAAATTGGGGTATTTAGATGCCACGTTCTTTCGTGATGACTTCAGAAGAAGGGATACACCCCTAAAACCCAACGAAACCAAAGTACCTTTTGTGATTGAAAATAAAAAGGTGATTTTGATTGATGATGTTTTGGCAACAGGCCGAATGGTGCGTGCAGCTATTGATGCCATGCAAGCATTTGGTCGCCCCGAAAAAGTGGAGCTTCTGTGCCTAATCAACCGCCGCTATGAAAGAGACTTACCAATTCAGCCCGATTATACTGGTATGCGTGTAAATACGCTCGATACGCAGCGTGTGTTGGTAGAATGGAAAGAGCAAGGCAACGAAGAAGATAAGATTTGGCTGATTGGTTGATATTTTGGAATGAGGTTTGTAGATATGTTGAAAATTGTGGTTAAAAATGCAGCCATAATAATAAATGAAGTACAAATAGAATTATAAAAAATGTCGAAGCAACAAAAACCCGCCAAGAATACACCTGTAAAACCTCTTAATCAAACCAAAGTTAGTCCGCCGAAAACTTCTTCAGGGATAAACCCAAAAATTCTGCTGACAATTCTGGCTTTGCTGACATTCATAGCTTATGTTGGGGCATTCAAAAACGGTTTTGTAGAATGGGACGACCAACATTATGTAACAAATAATGATTTGGTGTTAAATCCGACGGGACCGAACATTAAAACATTAATGGGAAGAATTGTCGCACTCAACTACCACCCTATCACGATGCTTTCTTTGGCATTGAATGTGATTTTGTTTGGTAAAGGAGCAACTTCTTTCATCGTGGCGAATGTCGTTATTCATACCATCAATACTATTTTAGTTTTTAAATTCATCCAAAAACTTACCGAAGGTAAAAATATAGTAGCTTTTCTGACGGCTCTGGTTTTCGGGCTTCATCCGATGCACGTAGAATCAGTGGCATGGATTGCCGAGCGTAAGGATGTACTTTATGTCTTTTTCTTTTTGCTTTCGTGCTTATCATATCTGAGATTTAAAAAGGAAAATAAAAATACGTGGCTGATTGTGAGTCTCTTGCTGTTTGTATGCTCAGCGTTATCGAAAGCAATGGCTGTGCCTTTACCCGTGGTTTTATTGTTGATTGATTATTGGCAGGGCCGTGAATGGCTTTCGGTGAAAAACTTACTTGAGAAAAGTGCATTTTTTGCAGTAGCTCTTTTCTTTGGTCTGATGTCAATTAATGTACAAGCAGGCGGAGATTTTTATGGTTTGCTCACGATGGAAATCAAAAACAAGGCACTTACCAATCCGCCGTTTTCGGGTTTGGAGCGAATCGCATATCCAATGTTTGGTTATTTGAAATACCATCTGATGGCCATTTTACCTTTTGGACTTTCTAACCTACACCCCTATCCAGCTTCGGGTAGTGCCAGCAATCCTAAATATTTTTTGGCGATTGCTTTCTTCCTTACTTCAGTGGCTGTTATGGCCTGGTCGTATAGCCGCAAGAAATACATTTTCTTTGGTTGGGGCTTTTTCTTGGTTACAATCTTCTTGGTATTACAATTTCTATCGGTCGGTAAGGCATTTATGGCCGAACGCTACTCATATTTACCTTATGTGGGTTTATTCTTTATGATTTTCTACGGCATTGATGAATACCTTCAAAAACCCAATGTTTTACTTACAATAGGAAGCTTTTTTGGCGTTTTCTGCTTATTCTTGACGACTCAACAAATAAAAACTTGGAAAGACAATTTTAGTTTGTGGAACAATGCCTATGAGCAATACCCAGATGATAGTAGTATTTTAGAATCAATGGCTGATGAATATGGCCGACAAAGTCAATTTGATAAAGTGCAAGAATTTGGCGAAAAAGCACTGGCAATAAATACCAATAGCTACCATACTTACGAGATTTTGGCCAATGTTTATGCCTTGAAGAAGGACATCTCGAAGTCACTACAAATGTACGATAAAGCCATTGCCCTTGACTCGACCGTAGGGAATGTGTATTTCAATCGAGGAGTAACACTCGTGGAGAGCAATCCAGCAAAGGCGATTGAGGATTATAATAAATCAATGAGTTTGCCGTCGCATGATAAACTTTTCAAGATTCGAGGAGCAAGAGCCTATGCATATCTGAAACTCAACAAATTTAAGGAAGCCATCGAAGATTATACGTATGTGATTGAAAACATTGACACAAACCCTTCGACTTACTACACCGATAGGTCAATTGCGAAGTATAATCTGAATGATAAAGCTGGGGCGATTGCCGATTTGAAACAAGCTGTTTCACTCGACCCATCGAACCAAATTGCACAACAAAATTTGAAGTTAATATCTTCACAAAAATAAAAAAGAGTGCCGCCAATGGTGGTACTCTTTCTGTTTTCAACCGTTAAACCCTACTACTCAAATTTAGGCAGTAGAATATCTTTCGTAATCTACAATTCGTAAAAAAAGGTTCACTCTCCTCTATTATCAATCTGATAATAAGGTCTTTACGGCAGATTACGTTATCTTGTATCCATGAATCGTTAAATATCTATATATGTTATTCTTCAGAGAACAAACTTTCTGACTCATCTTTGTTTTCATATACGCTTGTTTTATAGTTTTGGATTTATAACCCAAAAAATTAGTAGTCTTCGACATACCTTTTGGGTATAGTTGTGGCATGGTTGTTGAGAAAGTGTTTTTATCATGCTTTCCGTACTTCCTATGAAAAAAAATATTCAAATACTTTGTTGTCTGATTTTTTTCTTACTTCCTTTTTTTTCGGTTGGTCAGATACCTACTGAGAATGCCTTATTGTGGGAGATTTCAGGAAAAGGGCTGCAAAAATCATCTTTTCTATACGGAACGATTCACGTAGTTTGCCCTAATGACTTAGGTTTTTCGGAAGAAGCAAAAAAAGCGTTTAACGTCTCCGAACAACTCTACCTCGAACTTGATTTAGATGACCCCGACCTGGCCATAAAAATGCAACGCTCTATGGCAAGCCAAACGCATCTGAGAAATTTACTAAAAGCCAATGAATATGAGCAACTGGGGAGTTTTTTTAGAGAGCGAACGGGCTATTCGATTGAGAGTTTGGGTATGATTAAGCCTTTTTATTTGCTTTCTTATACTTACTCGCCCATGATTGGCTGCAATCAGCCAATTTCGGTTGAAAAAGGCTTAGCAGAAATGGCCTATATTCAGAATAAAAATATTTTCGGACTTGAAACGTTAGAAGACCAGCTTTCTGTTTTTGAGAAGATTTCGCAGCAAAAGCAAGCCAACATTTTATTGAGTTGTGTAAAAGATTTTAGTAAGATGCAAGAATCGTTTCAGGCTTTACTGAAAGATTATAAAGAAGAAAACCTTAATGCTTTAGTAAAAACTTCATTTGACTCTTATTCGGCTCGCTACGAGCATTTACTTCTTGATAGAAGAAACAAACGTTGGTTGAAAAAAATCACTAAAATCAGTGCAAAAAAATCAACATTTTTTGCCGTTGGAGCAGCACATTTGGCTGGCGAAAAAGGCGTAATTAATTTACTTCGCAAAAAAGGCTATACAGTTACGGCGGTGATGAATCAGACTCCAGCAAATTCTTTGATTGTATCGACCAAATAATCAATTTGAACGTCAGTATGCCACGAACTCAACACAATGCGAGTGTTGGGTTTACCTGTTTTGATTGGATACGCAAAACTGTAAATAAAGATACCTTGCTGAAATAGAAAGTCATAAAGGTCATCTCGTAAAGAATAGTAAACAGGGTAGTTTTCAATAGAAATAAACAACGACTGACTATCAGATAGTTGCGAAGAAAAAAGCTGAATATTGGCCTTTAACTTTTGCTGATTTCGCTTGTAAATTTCGTCAGCGTGCATGTAGGCGTACAAGTATGCAGGTGCAATCGGTGAGCAGGAAGCAAAAAATGCGGTGTATCGGAGCGTATGAATAAAATCTTTATCGGCAAAAACTACTCCGCCCGCAATGCCCATCGCTTTGTGTAATGAACTAACTACTACCAGTCTTACATTTGGGTTGATAGTTACGTGCTTAAAAATTCCCGAGCCGTTTTCTCCCGAAATTCCCAAACCGTGCGAATCATCAATAATGAGTGTAATTGATTGATTTTGCGGTAATTTGCTCGTCCATTCAAAATGATATGGGCTTAGTTTGATGGCATCGCACGAGTTACAAACGATGACCGAGCGGGCAGCCTTTTTCTCTGAAACTTCCTGACAAATAGTATTCGCCCAAACCTCAAAACTAACAGTAGGCAAAATTACATTTGGCTCATGAAAATTGGCCGAATGACTGCTGGGGGCATAAAAAAACGTTGAGTTTTGGGTTTTAAGGTATTGTGCCACAACTTGCCCAGCCAACATGCCCGACGAAACCGTCAGGGCATTTTCGGCCCCGACCCAACGAGCCATTTTTTCTTCAGCTTGGTCATAAATATCGAGTTGTAGATTTCCGTTTCGAGAACTTCCAAACGACATTCCATAGCGATTCATACCTTCAATCAATAGCTTTTTGAAGTCTTCATCTTGGTTCATGCCCAAATAGGAAGTTCCGCTATAAAAATCGTATTCTTTGCCTTCAAGTAAAATTTTGTTTGATGGTAATTGACCGATGGTAAAATCGTTTGGCATGTTGGTTTTGATGATATTTCAAATGTGAAATTAATCTTTTTCCAAGATAAAGCGAAAAAGCATCACTCAGAGAGTGAATTATTTTCCATTCCCTTTCGTTGAAAAATTAAGAATAGTTCACAAAAGCACTTCATAAATGACTCAAAAAGAGAAACTTCTACTATTTATATTGGCCTGTATCAATTTTACGCACATCATAGATTTTATGATAATGATGCCATTGGGGCCTCAATTAATGAAAATTTTTGATATTTCGCCTCGTCAATTTGGCTTTGTTGTATCGGCCTACGGCCTAAGTGCGGGAATTTCTGGTTTTTTATCGGCTTTTTTTGTAGATAACTATGACCGTAAAAAAGTCGTTCTTTTTGCTTACACGGGTTTTGTTGCAGGTACACTCGCTTGTGCGGTTGCTCCGACTTATGAAATTCTGATTTTGGCAAGAGTAGTAGCGGGAGTATTCGGCGGCTTAATTGGAGCTCAAGTGCTTTCAATCGTGGCCGATACTTTTGAATATGAGCGTCGTGCCACGGCCATGGGTTTTATCACGACCGCTTTTTCATTGGCTTCGGTAGTGGGTATTCCTGCGGGACTTTATCTGGCTAATCACTTTGGTTGGCATTCACCGTTTTTGGTGCTTGGTGGATTGGGCGTATTGGTTATTTTTCTGATTTATCGCTACGTTCCGATTTTGGATAAACATCTCAAAAACAAACAAGTCAAGCAAAGCCCGTTCGCTGTCATTACCGATATTACTCGAAACCCCAACCAACTTCGTGCTTTGAGCCTCTCTACCATTATCATGTTGGGGCATTTTAGCATCATTCCGTATATTTCGCCCACTTTGGTTGCGAATGTGGGTTTTAGTCAAGATAATATTTTCTTGATTTACTTTGTGGGCGGGCTACTCACGATTTTCTCTGCTCCGATGGTCGGAAAACTGGCCGACCGCAAAGGTAAATATCCAGTTTTTGTAACTTTTGCCTTGCTTTCAATGATACCGATTTTCTTGATAACCAATATGTTTTCGGGTGTTTTGTGGGGAGTTTTGGTTATTTCTGGAATATTCTTTGTATTTTCAAATGGTCGCCTAATTCCTACGCAGGCTATCGTATCAAATGTGGTAAGTTCTCGCCAAAGAGGAAGCTTTATGGCAATCAATTCATCGGTTCAGTTATTTGCACAAGCCATTGCAACTAATATCGGTGGGTTTATTATTCATAAAACTCCATCGGGGTATCTTGAAAATTACCCGTATGTAGGATACTTTGCCATGATTATGATTTTTATGAGTATTTTTATTGCCAAAACCGTCAAACCAATCGCACAATGAAAAAACTTATCATAGCACTCATTACATTTGCTCCGCTAACAATTTTTGCCCAAGATTTTAAGGCCGAAATAGAAAAACATCGAGAAGAATATAAAGCAGAATTTCTTAAAAATTCGAGTTCGCCCCTTAAAAAGGAAGATTTTGAATATTTACGTTTCTACGAACCCAACGAAAAATTTAAGGTTGAATGTGAATTTGTTGCTACTAAAAAAGGGAAACCTTTCGATGTACCTACTTCATCGGGGCAAACGGCTACTTACACAAAATTTGGAGAATTGAAGTTTGAAATCGAGGGCAAATCGTACAAACTTGCTGTTTATCAATCGCTTAGATTGAGAAACTTACCGCAATACCGAGATTATTTGTTTATTCCATTCAAAGATTTGACTAATGGAAAGGGAACTTACGGAGGCGGACGTTACCTTGATTTACGCATGAAAGAAATTGCAGGCGATAAGATTTACTTAGATTTCAATAAAGCCTATAATCCTTACTGTGCTTTTAGTGCGGGCTATAGCTGCCCAATTCCGCCGAAAGAAAATCAGTTGAAAGTGGCAATTGAGGCAGGAGAAAAAAACTTTGCGAAAGAGCATTGAAAAGTCGGCAGTTTTCAGTCTTCAGTTTACGCTTTAGCAGACTGCACACTGAAAACTGCACACTGATTATATTTTTTTTGCAGGATTTCCGAAAACGGTTGTTCCATCAGCAACATTTTCAATAACTACCGAGCCTGCACCCACACGGGCATTTTTACCGATTGTCACGCCCGAAATAATCACCGCTCCTGAGCCGATAAAAGCACCCTCTTCCACAACGGCTTCGCTGTTGATGATTGCTCCCGCACCAATTTGCACATAATCACCCACGCTGGCATTGATATCAACCACTGCTGAGGCGTTTATAATACAATGACTTCCAACGGTTGCATAAGGATTTACGATGGCACGAGCAGCTACTAAGTTTCCGTGTCCAATAAAGGCATCGGCTGAAACGACTGCCGTATTATGCACGGCATTAACAGGCATCGTTTTTCGGCGATTATTGAGCATTTCGATAAGTTTTTTACGCTCTTTTGTGTTTTCAAGGGCTACAAATGCTTCGGTCTTTGGGCCGATTAGCTTCAAGAAACCATCGTCATCGGTTTCGCCCAAAACCATTACATCGCCAATTTCGGTATTATGTAGTTTTTTGTCATCATCCAAAAAACCATACACTACCACATTATTTCTATTGAAAATATCTAAGGCTATTTTGCCGAGATTCCCCGCACCAAAAATTAAAACTGGATTTTCCATTCTTCTTACTTTTTTTATTAGTTTAATGCGAAACATGAGTCGGTCATCGCATGATTCGCTCCACAAATTTCACCCACCACTTACGGGTGGAATCAATACAATTTCGTCGTTTTCTTTCAAAGTGGCCGTATCTTCGGCATATTCGGAGTTGATAGCTACTCTGAGCGACTTTAGGCTTGCAAAAGTAGGAAAATTTGCTGAAAGGTGTTGTTTTAGGTCGGCAACGGTAGCTGCATTTTCGAGCGAAGTTGTATATTCAAACTGCCCGATGATGTCACGTGTGATACCAAAACATAAGATTTTTATTTTCATATTTTTTATTTGCAGGTAAACGTATAACCAAGATTTAATAAAATAGGTTTATCGATATAATATTTCTGTAAGCTGTTTGATATTTTTTCTTGTGAAATTAAAAATAGACTATCTTGCGGACAAAAAAGTAAACGAACAAATTTGATGATAGTATTCGACGAAGTAAGTATTCAGAAAGGCGACCGCACGGTTTTGTCAACGGTAAATTGGGAAGCTAAAGAAAAAGAAAACTGGGCAATTATCGGAGGAAATGGCTCAGGAAAAAGCACGTTTTTGGAAGCGATTGCGGGCAAGATTTTTCCAACGAAAGGTCGAATAACGAAGCCCA
>JALQYE010000023.1:0-19652 GCA_023254245.1 Emticicia sp. | reverse complement strand
ATTGTTGCGTAAACCAAAAGTGCTTTTGCTCGATAATCCTTTCGTTGGTCTTGACATCGAAAGTCGTGCAACACTACACCAAGTGCTTAATCAAGTGGCAGCATCGGGCATTCAGATTATCATCGTTACAACTCCCAAGGAAATCCCTTCGTGCATTACGAATGTCATTGAGCTTCAAAATGGAAAAATAAAGAAAAGTTCTACACAAATTTCTGATTTTCAACAAGTTACCCACAATTCGGGTATAAAGATAAATGCTGATATTTTGGCAGTAGTAAAGCAAATTCCAGCCAAAAATGATTTCAAATACGCCATAAATATGCGAAACGTAACCGTAACCTACAAAGGTGTAAATGTAGTGGATGGCGTAAATTGGCAAGTAAAACGTGGTGAAAAATGGGCATTGATGGGACCCAATGGCTCTGGCAAAAGCACAATTTTAAGTTTAATTACAGGCGATAATCCACAAGGCTATCAGAATGATTATGATTTGTTTGACTGCAAGCGTGGTAGTGGCGAAAGTATTTGGGATATCAAGCATCGAATAGGTTTTGTTTCGCCCGAATTACATTTATATTTTACTCGTAGCACGGAAGTTTGGAAAGCAGTCGCATCGGGCTTATTCGATTCAGCAGGACTTTTCAAGAAATTGACCAGTGAAGAAAGAGCCATAACTGATAATTATCTAAAGCTCCTGAATATCAGCCATTTATCCGAACGGAAAATCTATCAACTTTCTACGGGTGAGCAGCGACAAGTATTTTTGGCAAGAGCTTTAGTGAAAAATCCACCATTACTGCTGCTCGACGAACCCTGCCAAGGACTCGACTACGAACACGTAATTTATTTCAGAGATTTGGTCAACGAATTGGTGCTTGAACTCAACAAAACGCTTATTTATGTAACACACTACGAAGAAGAAATTCCTGCGTGTGTCAACAAACGCCTAAGCCTAAGTAAAGGCAAAGTAGTAAATAGCTAATACAATCAAAAAGCAAACGTAACGTATTGTTTTGCAACGGTTTATACTTTTTTTTCGTCTAAAACTTTACATTCAGTTTTTTTGCTATTTTTACATCCTTTACAATCAAGACGCCCTTTCAATTATATGAGGAATATCTTTACAAGTTTTTTTTGGATATGTTTATTTTTATTGAAATTACATGGGTTAAAAGCTCAGTGTCCAACGCAAAACCTCCCTTCAACTACCAATAAGGGAAAGTTTGAGTTGGACTTTAAGGGCACAAAATACACAATTGATGGTGTAATAAATAACAAAATACAGGTTTGCACAAACAGTACATTTACTGTTACTGACAAAAGTGGACGTACGGGAATCTATTATTATTTCAATACAGCACGAACAGCTTTTCCGACACCCACAGCAAACTATATTTCAACGAATACTACCCTTACCTACAATACACCTGCTACTTCAGGTAATTATATTTTAATTCAGGTAAGTTATAATACCGCAACACGCACAGTTAATGCTTATGTTTGCCAACCAATTGAAGTTGTAGCCCCTACGGTAAATCCAAAGTTTACAGTTAGTACCTGTGCAGCGGCTCAGGCACAAATCAATATCCCGACCGACCCCAGCAATAACTTCGACTCATATACTATCAATTGGGGTGATAATACAGCTGTTGAAACCATTGCGAAGGCACAAATCCCTCTTCTGGCAAAAAAACACACCTATACTAATAGCAATGCTCGCACAATTACAGTAAGAGGTATCAAAGCGGGAGTTTTGTGCGATGGTGTGACCACCCAAGGCATCACACCCAACGGACGAAGCGTTTCGCCAACGTTGTTTAGTTTAACAGTTCAAGATAATGATACGATTCAAGTTCGATACATTGGCGGCAATTATTCGTTTGATTTTTATCAGAAATGGGGAGCCGATAATTTCAGAATCGTCAAAAACATTACTTCTTCCACTGCTGCTCTTAATACGGTGAAGATTGCGGTAAAAGATGCTGACAAAGAGCAATATTGCTATAAAGTAGGTATTACCGATGCCTGCCCACGAACTACCTTTTCTGATTCAAGCTGTACAATACCATTGCAAGTAAAGGCTCTGGATAAAAGGAATTTCTTGAAATGGAAAACACTTACTTATCCGAGATTTACTTCATACAGAATAGCTAAGAATACTACCACAAATTTTAAGACAATTACAAAAGCAACTACCGATACACTCACTGACCGCCCAACAGTTTGTGGTACGACCTATAGTTATCAAGTAATTGCTACGGCAGGCTCTGTTCAGACCTTATCAAGAACCATTTCGGTTATTGGTGTTGATAGCACCAAACCACCCGTCATTACCAATATTTTAGTTTCGGTCGAAAAAGAAAAGGTCGCTATTACGGCCACAATTCCGACTACACAAAAGGTCAACACTTATACGTTTTATCGTTGGAAAAATAATAAACTCGAATCTTTCAATGCAGGAGGAAACGGTAATCGGGTAGTTGATGATAAATCAAGCCCCAACACTCAGCGAGAATGCTACAAAGTGGCCTACGAAAATGGTTGTGGAATTGTGTCGGATACTTCATCTGCTTATTGTCCATCGTATTTGACCTTAGAGGGAGCAGGAATCAAGTGGACTGAATATCAGAAGTTTCCACTTGGACTAAATGCTTATTATGTAGAAAAGTTAGATGACAAAGGTACAGTTCTGACGAGTACAAAAGTTGACAAAAACCTAAAGTTTGAACCAGACCCGTTGAGTATTGACCCGACGAATCCGATTGTAAAGTTTAGAGTAAAAGCCCTTTCTACCAACAGTTTAGTAAGCTATTCTAATGAGGTACTTTATGCTCAAAAACTGTTGATGTTTATGCCTGATGCTTTTACACCAAACAGCGATGGTATCAATGATATTTTTGAGATAAAGGCTCTTTTTGTGAAAGAATTTAAAATGCGGGTCTATAATCGGGCAGGAAATGTGATGTTTGAAACCGAAGACTATAAAACAGGTTGGGACGGCACTTACGACGGTAGCACCGTCCCGATAGGGCAATATTTTTACGAAATAATAGCCAGCGACCACAAAGGCGAAACTACCAAAAAAGTAGGTCGAATAGAGGTACTATACTAAGTTTATTTCAATTTATACCATTCAATTCCTTTCAAAGCTGCTCTGCGATTGACTGCCTCGGTAGCTGGATAATTTTTGGCTAAATAGTCTAAAATTACAGGCTCGGCATCGCCCAATTGCCACAGTTTTTGTTTTTGCTGCATCCATCTGATTTTTTCGAGCCAACCCGCACGGTCGGTGTGAAACTGCGTAATGAGTTTACTCGAATGACAGCCTGTGCAATGAGCCGCCACCATGTCGAGTCCTTTATCTACAATTAAGCCCGTTGTTTTGTCAATTTTTACGGTTGAGTCGGCCTTCATTCCTGCGAAAGACCTTTTACTGCTCAAATTTTCTTGCTTAAAGCCCGCACTAATTATAACTACTACACTGAAAACCAGCAAGGCTACTTTATGTATATTTTTCATAGTTTTAACCAATTTTAACGGCAATTCGGTGACAAGAATTATTCAAATACCCACCAGGATTCCATGCTGGAATAACCATCGGCTGACTCACACCATTTGCATCGGTTGCTTTTGCCCAAATTTCATAGTAGCCTTTTTTCGGGAAACTCACTTTGGTTGACCAGCGTTGCCAAGCCAAACGATTTTTAGGTTTACGTAATTCGCATTTTTGCCAAGTTGCTCCAAAATCAATCGAAATTTCCATATTTTTCACTTCCAAATCTCCTGCCCATGCGTGCCCACGTAAATCAAGCGTGCGGCCTTCTTCGAGTATAGCTCCCGATTTTGGATACGTAATCACCGATTTTACGGGCATTGACTCAATGATTTTCAAATCAGCATCAGCAATTTTTCCACCCGCTTCAATCGGATACGCTGGCACTCGATAACTATGCCCACTCATTTTTTCGCCATCGTGTACTTTATTTCGGATAGAAATTCTACTCAACCATTTGCCCGAAACCGATGCTGGCCACCCTCCAACTACCAAACGAAGCGGAAAACCGTGCATCACAGGGATATCCTTTCCATTCATTGACCAAGCCAAAAGCGTTTCGTCTTCAAGGGCTTTTTTCATCGGTACACCCCTCGAAATCGGCGATTTTGTGGCATCGCCACTCAAATGAATATCTTTTCCGTAATAACCGATATACACCGCATCATCTTTTATACCTACACTTTCAAGCACATCACGCAACCTTACGCCCGTCCATTCGGCACAACTTACGGCACCATCTTGCCACTGATTTCCCGATGTTTGTGGACTAAAGCCATAACGACCATTGCCCGCACATTCGAGCGTAAGTTGGTAGGTATAGGTTTTAAATTTTGTTTTTAAATCGTTCAGCGTGAATACTTTACGAGTTTTTGCCGATTCTCCATCAATGACCAACTCCCATTTTGTAGCATCTATATTTTCGGGCAGATTACCATTATTGCGAACAAACATTTTATCGGCTGGCGTTATTTCATCATCGAGCAAATGTGGTGGGGTTTCGACGTTCCACGGGCGGTCGTTGAGTAGCATCAGCTCTTTATTTTTTCCTTCGGGAAGGTCGATAAAGGCTTTTTCTCCCAGAATTTCTACCTCTTTAGGCAGATTTTTAGCAAAAACAACATCGCTACCAAGCACCGTTGCAATACTTAGAATACTTTTTTGAATAAACGAACGTCGGTTATTGGTTGATTCCATAATGGATTAAGATTGAAAATGATGAATCACATAATACAAAGATAATAGACAAACGATAAGCCAAAGCCCAATAGCCTGAAAAACTACTTTACCACCAATTTTTTTTAGATTTTCGACCGAAATTCCTGAACCAATCAGCAATAAACTAACCACCATTAATTGCTTTGAGATACCATAAAGTGATAAGTAAATGCTTTTGTAAGCAGGAAAAAAGCTAAAAAGGCACGAAGCCAAGATAAAGCCGACGATAAACGAAGGAATCTTGAAAGATTCACGATTTTTGCTAAAACCAAGCACTAAAATTAAAGAAACTGGGATAATCCATATAATTCGGAGCATTTTTGTGATAGATGCAATACTAAGAGCCACATCGCCATATTTGGCGGCAGATCCTACAACCGAACTGGTATCGTGAATAGCGATGGCCGCCCAAGTACCAAATTGTATTTGCGAAAGCCCCAACCAATGTCCAATAGCAGGAAAAACAAACAGAGCGATGGCATTGAGCAAAAATACCACGCCCGTTGAAACCGAAAGTTTATCAGCATCAGCTTTGATGACCGAACCAACCGCCGCAATGGCACTTCCACCACAGATAGCCGTGCCAGCCGAAATAAGCAGCACAATAGTTTTATCGAGTTTCAAGAATTTCCCAATCAGAAAACCTACTGAAAGCACGCCAAGTACAAAAAGTGCGGTTGTTCCGATATTTTCTTGACCTTCTTTGGCCAAAACCTGAATATTAATACCAAATCCCAAGCCAATAACCGAGGCTTTCAGTAAATATCCACCCCAAATACTGGTTTTTTCTTTGTCTGGATTTCCGACTGTTAAGGCAAAAACTAAACCTAAAACCAAAGCCCAAGTTGAGTTGATGATAGGAAAACAGCAGATAATTGCCAAGACTCCAAGTATGATTGTTTGTTTTTTCATGAGCCAAAGGTAGAACCCAACTGGCTGCACAAACAAATCGTATTTTTTTATAATCAATTACTTTTGGTTATAATGACGATTGGCAAACTGCATAAATATGGAAGAAAGATTATCTTGCTGACCGTGTAAATTGACAAATGAAAAAGTACGCAAAATTTCAAAATCTTTGATGCTTATGATACGAAACTCTTCACGTTTGAGTTCTTTCTGAATTGCCCGAACCGACATAAACGACATGGCCTGCGAATGTTCCAAAAACGACTTGATACTTTCGGTGCTTCCGAGGTGCATGACTATCGAAAGATTTGATAATTTTAAGCCTTTTTCTTTCAAGGCACTTTCTATCACTTCGAGCGTGCCTGAGCCTCGTTCACGTAGCACAAGCGGGATATCGGGCAAATCGTCTAAACTGATGCTTGCTTGCTTAGCAAACTTGCTTTTTATATGAACCACCGCCACCAGTTCATCATCCATAAATTCAGTATATTTCAGGCTATTATGATGCTTTTTACCTTCTACGATTCCTAAATCTATGCTTTTTGATAGGACTGCGTTTTCGATGAACTCTGAATTTCCATTCAGTAGTGTTAGTTCGATTTGAGGAAATTTTTCGTGAAAAGATGCCAATATTGGCGAAATCAGATACTGCCCGATGGTGGTACTTGCTCCCAACCGAAGGCTGCCTTGGTATTGTTTTTTGAGGGTTCCGAGTTCAAAAATGGCTTCTTGGTAAAGCCTAAAAATTTCGGTAGCGTAACGAAAAAGTACCTCACCCGCAGCGGTCAAAACAATGAAATTCCCCTTACGCTCGAAGAGCCTAACACCCAACGATTCCTCCAAAAGTTTGACGTGTTTGGTTACGGCAGGTTGCGTGATAAATAGTTCGGCAGCGGCTTTGGTGAAGCTCTGATTTTTACTGACCGAGTAGAAAACTTTTAACCTAAAATCATCCATCGAAAGTTTTTTCTTCAAAAATACTATAACTTTTCGTAATACTTTACGTGTTGGTAGGGTGGATTGTAAGGTCAGTAGAAAAAAATATGTATTTTTGTTGAAAATCAAAAAAGTATATGCTCATACGGTACGTCAGAATGACTTTTCAGGCCGATAAAGTTAGTGAGTTTGAAGAAATATTTAATAGTTCTAAACACAAAATTAGAGCTATGCAGGGTTGTTGTCATCTCGAACTGATGCGAGATATCAATCAACCAAATATTTACATGACCCACAGCCATTGGGAGTCGGAAGAAGATTTAAATAATTACCGAGATTCCGAACTTTTTAAAACTACTTGGGCAAAAACGAAAACACTTTTTGCCGACAAACCCTTGGCTTTTTCGGTTGAAAGCCTAACGGTAGCGTAATTTTTGAGCAGAAATTTCGTTGAATACTAAAACCTTAGAAAATGAAAAAAATAATAATATTATCTCTTTTAGGTGTTCTGTCTCTCACACCAGAATTATCTCAAGCATCTGACTATCAAACAAATAGCATCAGCGAAACCAAGGAAGTAAAGGGTGGTGGCCGTAGAAAAAAGAATGGTTCTTACAGAAAGAAGAAAGGCTTTATGTGGGGAATATTCAAAGGCAAAAGCCAATGCGATTGTCCGAAGCATTAATACAGGGGGCAGTTTTCAGGACACAGTTTTCGTAAACGATTGCAAATTGCCCACTGTGGACTGAAAACTGTGGACTATTCAAGAAACTTAGTTCTATACGCCAATGGCGTTATTTTCTTAATAGCTTTAAACTGACGATTGAAGTTTGAGAGATTATTGAAACCACTTTCAAACGAAATCTCGGCTACACTCATTTTATCAACCATCAAGAGCTTACAGGCATGCTCGATGCGTATTTCAGCCAAAAATTGGGTAAACGTTCTGCGAGTACGTTTCTTGAAATACCTACTAAAAGCTGACTCACTCATGTTAGCCAAATCAGCTACATCTTTCAGCTGAATTTCTTCTTGATATTTGAGCATTACGTACTCAAAAACTTTGTTCATACGAGCCGAATCAACTTCATTTCTGAGCGAAATCGGGTTGGTTGTTAAGTCTTGTTTATCTTCACTTTCACACAAAATCGTCAGAATCGAAATCATCTCCAGCAGTCGCTCCATTCCCACTAAATTAGGAAGGTTTTTAAATTTAGGAGCAACTTTCGCAACCGTTTTTTCGCCAAAACTCAACCCACGTTTCGAGCGTTCGAGCAAGGCTTTTATTGCCTGACTTTCGGGTAATTGCAGGAATTTTTCGCCTAAAAAATCTTCCAAAAAGTGAACAACCAACGAACGAGCCTTTAGCTTTGAGTCTTTGTTGTAAAAATCTTCGTCGTTACGATAGTAATGTGGCAAATACGAACCAATCATACAAAGGTCGCCTGCTTTAAAATCCGTAATACTACTTCCCACAAAACGCTTCCCTGTACTTTCTAAAACTAATACTATTTCGTACTCTGGATGATAATGCCAAGGAGTAGAAAAATAAGGCGTTTCTTGCACAAACAGATTGAATGAAGAATCAGCAGGATTTGATATTTTGAGTAACTGAGGTTTCATTTTTCAAGAATCATGTTTAGGTTCGACCTTTATAGCTGTTTTATCTATTTTATTTTACAAAAAATATTAGAAACATTCTATTTGTGCGACTAAATAATAGATTATGACAGCTAATTTACGACATAAACGGTATAAAGTGCGTCATTGATGTACTTATTTGTCAAAAAAATATTAGAAATGGGTCAAATTTTAGTGGTAGTAATTTTATAATAAATGTAATTTTGTAACTATTCTAATTAAAAATTTACTTATTTTTAGTTCGTCTATTTTTCACCTTTATTTATTAACTAATCCTTTATTAATTGAGTATGAAACAATTACTACTTAAGACGATGCTCAGCTTGGCTATTCTCATTAGCTGGCAATTTGCCGACGCTCAAGGCCGAGCAGTATCGGGCAAAGTTTCCGATGCTGGTGGTAACCCACTACCAGGTGTAAGCGTAACAGTAAAAGGTACAGCACAAGGAGCAATCTCTGATGCTGCGGGAAAGTTCTCAGTACAAGCAGCTAACAATGCCACATTAGTATTTAGCTACATTGGTTACAAAGCACAAGAAGTGAAAGTAGGAAGCCAAAACAACATTAACATAGCCTTGGAAGAAGATGCAGCTGCGTTGAGCGAGGTTATTGTTGTTGGTTACGGTTCGCAAAAGAAAAGCCAGACAACTGGTGCTATCTCTCAGGTATCGGCAAAACAAATTACTGAAATGCCAATTACCAACCTTGGTCAAGCTCTTCAAGGTAGAACAGCAGGGGTTGACGTTTCGCAGTCAGGTTCAAAGCCAGGTTCAACACCAAAAATCTTGATTCGTGGTCGTCGTTCATTCAATGCAGGTAACGACCCTCTTTATGTAGTAGATGGTATTCCGTTATCAGCTGGTTATGAAGATATGAACCCAAGCGATATTCAATCAATTGAGGTTTTGAAAGATGCAACTGCAACTGCCATTTATGGTGCGAGAGGTGCAAATGGTGTTGTGCTTGTAACAACTAAAAGAGGTGCAGTAAAAGGTAAAACAGTTGTAACATTTGATACTTACGGTGGTGTTTCTAAACCGCTTGATAAAATTCAATTATTCAACGGTGCAGAATTTGCAGAATACGTACGTGAAGCATACCGTGCTACAAATAACTATAAAGATGCAAACGGCAATCCAGTTCCAACTGGTGTAGCTGATGCAGCTGCTGACGCCAAAGTGGCAGTACTCGGTGGTGACCCTGCCGTGGCGGCTGGTCTTGCAGCTGGTAGAAATACAAACTACCAAGATTTGATTTTGAAGAATGGTATCATGCAAAACCACTCTTTGGGTGTGCAAGGTGGCAATGATAAGACGCAGTTTTATATTTCAGGTGGATTCTTCCAAGATAAAGGTATTTCTACTGGTTTAGATTATACTCGTATGTCGTTAAGAGCAAACATTGACCATAATATTAATAGCTGGTTGAAAGTAGGTCTTTCGTCATACACAATGTATAGCATCAGAAATGGTGAAAACTTAAACCCATATCAATTTACAATTCAACAAAATCCATTAGGTCGTCCGTATGATGATAATGGTAATATGATTTTCTCGCCAACGAATGATGCCTTATTGACAAACCCATTGGCTGAGATTGTTCCTGGTGCTCAAGTAGATAATACTAAAAAATATAGAATTTTCAATAGTATTTATACTGAGTTCAAAATTATTGATGGTTTGAAGTATCGCATCAACTTTGGTCCAGACTTCACGCTTGCAAGATGGGGTCGTTTCATCGGAGCTGCTACAAATGCTCGTAAATACGGTGACCCACAAGCTTCTACTCGTAATGACTTTGGTTTCAACTGGACACTCGAAAACGTTGTAACATATAACAAAACATTTGCTCAAAAGCATAACCTTGGCGTAACAGTATTACAATCTATTCAAAGAGATAATTTTGAAAGATATACTGCAGATGTACAAGCTGTACCTGCTGAAACGCAACAATTCTATAACTTAGGTAATGCTGGTTCGGTATTGGGTGTAGGTAGTGCCTTGACACAATGGACTATCAACTCGTATATGGCTCGTATCAACTACGATTTCAATGATAAATATTTATTGACAGCTACTATGCGTCGTGACGGTTCAAGCCGTTTTGGTGAGAATACTAAATATGGTAACTTCCCAGGTATCGCTTTAGGTTGGAATATCAGCAACGAAGCATTCTTGAAGCAAATTCCATGGTTAGACTTATTGAAGTTAAGAGCAGGTTGGGGTAAAGTGGGTAACCAAGGGGTTGCACCATACCAAACACAAGGTTTGTTAAGCAGAACTGCTTACGCTTGGGGAAGTACAGCTGCTTACGGTTACCGCCCGAATACTATCGGAAATCCTGATTTGAAATGGGAAACTTCAGCAACTGCTAACATCGGTTTAGACTTCAGTTTCTTGAGAGGAAAAATCCAAGGTTCATTAGAGTTATATGAAACTAATACGACTGACTTATTATTATCAGACCAATTACCAGGTTCAATCGGCTTTAGTGCTGTGACTCGTAACGTAGGTCAAACACGTAATAAAGGTATCGAGTTAGGTTTCACAACTGTAAACGTAAATACGCCAAGTGGCTTCAAATGGACTACTGACTTCACTTTTACTAAAAACAAAGAAGAAATCGTTTCTCTTTACAATGGTAAAGTGGATGACTTAGGAAACCGTTGGTTCATTGGTCAACCATTGAACTCATACTATGACTACAAAAAAGTAGGTATCTGGCAGTTGAATGAGAAAGAAGAAGCAGCTAAGTTCTACCCTGGAGATAAAGCAAATCCACTTGGGGCTGGTGTTGGTCAAGTTAAAGTACAAGATACTAACGGCGACGGTGTAATTACAGCAGCAGATAGAGTTCTCTTAGGTTCGGACATTCCTAACTTTAGTGCTGGTTTCACTACAAGATTTACCTACAAAGGATTTGACTTATCGGCATTTTTATTTGGCCGTTTCGGAAATATGATTGTGAGTGGTTTCCACCAAAACAACAATGCTTTGGCTGGTCGTTACCAACAAATCAAAGTTGACTACTGGACTCCAAACAATCCTACTAACGAATTCCCTCGTCCATTTAGCACACAAGAATTCCCTCAGTATAACACTACTTTGATTTATTTTGATGGCACATTCATCAAATTAAGAAACGTTAACTTCGGTTATACATTCCCTCAAAGTGTTGCTAAAAAACTCGGAATGGAATCTTTGCGTTTGTTCTCAAGTATTCAACAACCAAAAATTTGGTCTGAATACCGTAGTAAGTATAACGGTATCGACCCAGAGGCAACTATTACCTCTTCTGGTACTGGTACGACAAACGTTGGTTCGGGTGTTACACCAGCTACATCAGTTACAACAGTTGGTTTGAACATTAGATTCTAATTGAAAGATTTAAACAAGGGATTTTAAAACATTAAATACAATGAAATTAAATAATATATTAAAACCAATCAAAATCTTTGGTGTTGTGGCGTTGTTATTTACAAGCCAATCATGTAAAGATATATTGGACGAAACGGTGGTTTCGGGTATCGGTAATAACTATATCAATACTCCTAAGGGTTTTGAAGATGCCGTAAAATCTGCATACTCGTCGCTTAGATATTTTTATGCTACGCAGCAAGGCTTAACAATGACTGAGTATGGCACAGACATCTATGCTACTGGTGCAGATGGAGGTTACAAGGGTTTCCACTTTTATGATACTCAATTACAACCAACAGTTGATTATTTAGGAAATACGTGGGATGAACTTTATCGTGGAATCAACACTTGTAATGCAGTAATTGATAGAGCTCCTGCTGCAACGGTTTCAGATGCTATCAAAAAATTGAGAGTTGCTGAGGCTAAATTCTTGAGAGCTCACTATTATTATATCTTACACCAACAATTTGGCGGTGTAGATTTAAGATTGAGCGAGACTTTAGCTCCCACTAAAGAGACAAAAAGAGCATCAGATGCTGAAATGTATGCTGCTATCATCAAAGACTTGAACGATGCAATTCCTGCATTAGAAGCAAAAGCTCAGTCATCTGACTATGGCCGTGCTACAAGACCAGCTGCTGAGACTCTTTTGGCAAAGGTTTATTTAGCAAAAGGATATTCATCGGCTAAAGCTGCTGATGACTTTACCAAAGCTGCTGAATTATGCAAGACAGTTACGACTGCTTATGGATTCAAATTATTAGATGATTTTGCGAGTGTTTTCGATGAAAACAACCAAGTGAATAGCGAGGTAGTATTTGCGGTTCAATATACATCTGACCCATTGACTAACCTTACAAATAACACTGGTGCAGTAAATGGTGGTAATAACTTACACCTTTTCTTCGGTATGCAGTATGACGTGCAACCAGGTATGAAGCGTGATGTATTCTATGGTCGTCCGTTTAAGCGTTTACGTCCAACAGCTTATTTGTTAGATGTTTGTTTCAAAGACCGTACAAACGACTCTCGTTATAAAAAATCATTCCGAGATACCTGGTTGAGCAACAACCCAGGTACTAACCTCAATGCATCGTTTGATAACTCTAAGTCTAAAATCTCTTTCGCAGCAGGTGATACAGCTATCTTTATCCCTGGCTACGAAATGCCAAAAGAAGAGCGTGCTAAGAAAAAATATCAAGTATTAGTACCAAGTGCTTACAGTGAAGCATTATTCCCAACATTAACTAAGTTTTTCGATACCAAACGCCCAGATTTAACGTATGAAGCTGGTAGCCGTGATTACTTCGTTTTCCGTTTAGCTGATGTTTACTTAATGTTAGCAGAAGCTCAATTGAAAGCTGGTAATATATCAGAAGCAACAAAAGCTATCAATGCTGTACGTTTCAGAGCTGGATGGCCAGGTAAAAAAGATGCCATGTTGATTACTGATAAAGAAATGACAATGGACTTCTTAATCGAAGAAAGAGCAAGAGAATTGGCTGGCGAGCAAACTCGTTGGATGGATTTGAAGCGTTGGGGCTTATTGGTTGACCGTGTGAAAAAGTATAACCCTCAAGCAGCAGGAAACATTACAGACAAACACTATGTTCGTCCGATTCCTCAAACTCAAATTGACCGTTCAAATGCTGGTGTTTTTGCTCAAAATCCAGGATATTAATATTTAGTAGATTTGTTTCATCATAGTACCCAGAGAGACTCCTCCACTTCGAGGAGTCCTCTTTTTTTCTGAGTATTTCTATTTTATTTTTTGAATTTTCATCTTATATTTCAAATAAATTCAGCCCTCTAAAATTATCCATTTAATAAAATTATGAACAGACGAGATTTTCTTACGCAGGCATCTATTCTTACAGCATCTTCTTTTTTTTCTTTAGAAGCATTAGCCGCTGCCAATAAATATAAAATAGCCTACTCGGCTATTACCTGGAATGGAAATGATTTGGTAGCCATCGGTGATATTGCCGCTCTGGGCTTCAAAGGAATCCAGCTAAGAGCTAATACTTATGCTCCATTTAAAGATAAACCACAAGAATTGAAGGATACTCTTGCTAAAAACAAACTAACGCTGGCTATGTTTTCGAGCGGAAATGTAGGCATTCAAGATGATATTTCTAAAGATATTGAAACGCACCTCAACCATGCAAAGTTTATTAAGGCTTTGGGCGGAAACTCTTTACAGATAACCAATAACTCCCGTCCGAAAGACCGCCTTCCTACAACAGAAGAATTGAAGAAATACGCCAAAAACATGAGCGAAGTAGCAAAGGTTGTAAAAGGCGAAACAGGCATTCAGCCAGCGTATCACAACCACATGAATCAACTCGGCGAAACGCCCGAAGAAGTAGATATTATCTTCAACGAGATGAATCATAAATATATTTTGGCACTTTTGGATGTAGCTCACTACACCCAAGGTGGAGGAAACGCCGCAGATGCTGTGCTAAAGTATAAAGATATTCTGTATGCAACGCACATCAAAGATACGAAAGTAACTGATTCAAAATCGGGTTATCAGTTTGTAGAACTTGGACAAGGGCGAGTAGATTTTCCTGCTATTTTTGCCAATTTAGAGAAAATCAAGTTCAAAGGTTGGAATATCATTGAACTTGACTCGGTTCCAGTAAAAGGCCGCACGGCTCTTGAATGCGGCCAAACCAGCAAAAAATATTTGGAGTCTATCAAAGTAAACTTCTAAAATTCTGTGGGGCGAACAACTTTGCGGCCGTCGCTCGGTTCGCCCTTACTTTTTTCCTCTCAAATACTGATTTGGCAACTCAATTTCAAAACCCAGTTCATGAGCCGCATTTTGTGGAAAATATGGATTACGAAGTAATTCTCTCGCCAAAAACACCAAATCAGCTTTACCCGAACTTATAATTTCGTTGGCTTGTTTGGCCGACGTAATTAGTCCAACCGCACCAGTTTTTATTCCAACTTTGGCTCTTATTTCTTCGGCAAAAGGCACTTGATAATTTGGAGCAATCGGAATTTCTTTCAGTGCTACAAATCCACCCGTCGAGCAATCAATCAAATCAATTCCTTTTTCCTTTAAAATAGCTGAAAGTCGAACCGAGTCTTCAATTTTCCAACCGTCGGCACGCCAATCTGTCGCCGAAATTCTGACGAACAATGGCATTTCGGCAGGAATCACTTCTTTTACGGCATCAATGACCAATAGTAATGCCCTCGAACGATTTTCAAAATTTCCGCCAAACTCATCGGTGCGATTGTTGGCTACTGGCGAAAGAAACTCATTCAGCAAATATCCATGTGCTGCATGAATTTCTATGACTTTGAAACCCGCCTCCCTGGCACGTTTGGCAGCTTGCTTAAAATCTTCAACAATTTGTTCAATATCGGCTCTTGTTAGCTCTTTTGAATACGTTTTTTGGTCGGTAAGTAAAGTAGCACTTGGCGAAACAGGTTGCCAGCCGCCTTCTTCGGTTGAAATATATTTACCACCTAACCAAGGTGCTGCTGAACTGGCTTTATAGCCCGCATGAGCGAGCTGCACGCCCGCAACCGAGCCTTGTTTATGAATAAAATCCGTGATTCGGCGAATGGGAGCTATGTGTTCATCTTTCCACAAACCTAAATCTCCTGCCGAAATCCTACCTTCGGGCGAAACCGCCATCGCCTCCGTAATTATCAAACCTGCACCACCCACAGCTCGGCTGCCTAAATGCACAAAATGCCAATCATCTACAAAACCATCGGTGGCCGAATATTGGCACATCGGCGACATAACTATTCTATTTTTTAGGGTAATACCCTTTATCTGGAGCGGAGAAAAAAGATTTATTTCTGTCATACACTTATCTTTTAATTGAATAAGGTGAAAATTAATACATAGAAAATCGTTTTTGGGGTCGATTAGTTTCTTTTATTGGTTAGAGGTAAGAACAAATACTTAATTCTTGACTATAAATACTGAAATAAGGTCAATTAAATATCAAAATCTTAATATTTTTGGTTAAATAGATATTAGATTGTTATTTCTTTAATCACTAATTTTGATTCATTATTCAATCAATTTATTAACAATGAAAATGAAGAAAACACTTGTTGTTTTATTAGCTTTTGGTGCATTTTTTAATGCTTCTGCCCAAAAGTGGACAAACCTATTTAATGGTAAAGATTTAAAAGGCTGGACTCAACGTGGAGGCAAAGCTACATATACAGTAGAAAACGGCGAAATAGTTGGTACAACCGTAAAAGATACTCCTAACTCATTCCTCTGTACCGAAAAAGACTACGGCGATTTTATTCTTGAACTCGACCTCAAACTTGATGATGAAATGAACGGTGGCGTACAATTCCGTAGCCTTTCAAAACCTGATTATCAAAATGGCCGTGTGCATGGCTACCAAATGGAAGTTGACCCTTCAGCACGTGCTTGGTCAGGTGCTATTTATGACGAAGGTCGCCGTGATTGGTTGTATATTCCCAATATTAATCCCGAAGGTAAAAAGGCATTTAAGCCAGTTGGTCAGTGGAATAAATACCGCATTGAAGCCATCGGAAGCACGATTCGTACTTTCATCAACGGTGTACCGACAGCTCATTTAATTGACGATATGACTGCACAGGGTTTCATTGCCTTGCAAGTTCACTCAATTTACGGGCCGATGAAAGAAGGAATGAAAATTCGTTGGAAAAACATCAGAATCCAGACCGAAAACCTCAAACCAAGTCCATTAGATAATTGTCCTGTGGTGAATTTAATTTTGAATAACCTTTCGGAGCAAGAAAAAGCACAAGGTTTCAAGATGCTTTTCAACGGTAAAGATTTTACGGGTTGGAGAGCCGTTCACGGAACAGAAATGCCAAAACAACATTGGTCAGTAGTTGATGGAACAATCAACGTTAGTCCATCAGATGGTTCAGAAACGGGTAACGATATCGTAACAAACGAACAATTTGGTGCATTTGAATTGGTTTTTGAGTTTAAACTTACTGAAGGTGCAAACTCTGGTGTAAAATACTTTGTGAACGAAGCGTTTGATTCTAACGGTAAATCGGGTATCGGACTTGAATTCCAAGTGCTTGATGACGAAAAACACCCAGACGCAAAAATGGGAGCAGCAGGAAACCGTACATTGGCGAGTTTATACGATTTGATTCCTTCTTATAAAATCGACAAAGACTTGAAAATGGACAGACGCTTTATCAAGAAAATTGGCGATTGGAATCAAGGCCGTGTGGTTGTCTATCCAAATAATGTCGTTCAACATTGGCTAAATGGGTTCAAAGTAGTAGAATACGAACGTAAAAGCAATATTTTCAATGCTTTAGTAGCTCGAAGCAAATACAAAGATTATAATGGTTTCGGTGCAGGTGATAAAGGTAATATTTTGCTTCAAGACCACGGCAATAATGTTTCGTTCAGAAATATCAAAATCCGTGAATTGAAATAAACCGTTTTTCAACGCCATTATCTAACCTATCATGAGAAAAATACATTTTATTGGAGTTGCCCTGTTTTGTGCAACAGTCGGATATGCCCAAAAGCCCGTACAACCCACATTGGGGTATCGCTCAGTAAAGACACTGAAAGTCAATGATTTAGAGTTTAAAGACCTCAATAAAAACGGTAAACTTGATAAGTACGAAGATTGGCGTTTACCCCAAGAAGCCCGCATCAAAGATTTGATTTCGCAGATGACGCTTGAAGAAAAAATCGGCTTTATGCTCATCAGTACCACTCGTATGGCTGGCGATAATGTCTTTCAGGCAAATGCTCCAAAAACAGAAATTTCGAGTGGTTTCAACGAAGAAGATTTAGTGCAGCCAACCAATATGTTTACTCGTAAACCATTGGCTGTGCCTATATTATCGGCAGCAGGTACGACAAAAGCAGTCAATCAGATTCACCAAAGACACTTCATATTAAGAGCTAATACGAGTGCCAAAATAATGGCTGAGTGGTCAAATAATTTACAGGCTTTGTGCGAAAATTCTCGTTTGGGAATTCCTGCCATTGTTGCCTCGAATCCACGAAACCATGTTACGACCGATGCTTCGGTGGGGCTAAGTGTTGGCACAACGGTTTTCTCAAAATGGCCTGGTGAATTAGGTTTAGCAGCCATGCGAGATTTGAAACTGACTCGTGAATTTGCCGAAATTGCCGCTAAAGAATGGGCTTCGGTGGGCTTACGTAAAGGTTACATGTACATGGCTGATTTGGCAACCGAGCCACGTTGGCAGCGTGTAGAAGGGACTTTTGGCGAAGATGCCGACCTTGCCGCCAGCATGACCCGAGAGATTGTATTGGGTTTTCAAGGCATAAAATTGAATAAAAACTCAATTGCACTAACAACTAAGCATTTCCCAGGCGGAGGCCCACAGGAAGGCGGACAAGATTCACATTTCGATTGGGGAAAATATGCTCATTACCCAGGTGGAATGTTTGATTATCATGTAAAACCTTTCAAGGCAGCCATTGATGCAGGTACATCGTCTATCATGCCATATTACTCAGCTCCGAAAGATAAAAGCATGGAGGCCGTTGGATTTTCTTATAACAAAGCCATTATTCAAGATTTATTACGTAAAAAACTCGGCTTCAAAGGTATCATCAACTCTGATACTGGCCCGATTGACATGATGCCGTGGGGAGTTGAAAACCTCACGATTACCGAACGCTATAAAAAAGCATTGGATGCTGGTGTAGATATTTTCTCGGGTGGAGCAGACCCTGCTCTTTTGCTCGAAACAGTAAAGAAAGGAATGGTAACCGAAGCTCGTATCAATGAGTCGATTGCTAAATTATTGAAAGAAAAGTTTGATTTAGGTTTATTTGAAAACCCGTATGTGGATGTTGAAAAAGCCGTAAAGACTGTTGGAAATGCCGAGTTTCAGAAAAAAGCAGATGTGGCTCTTAGAAAATCAATTGTTTTACTCAGAAATGAGGCTCAACTTTTGCCTATCAAAACCAATGCGGAACGCCGCCCGACAAAAGTTTATTTTGAAACTTACAAAGAAAGTGGTGGCAGAGGACAAGCTCAAACTTCGGCAATCAATGTAAATAAGCCTACTATTCAAAACTCAAATATCGAATTTGTTTCGACCAAAGAAGAAGCCGATGTTGTGTTGCTTTGGTTGATTCCGAGCGGTGGCGGCTTGTTCAGTTCGGGTGGACAACCTATCGAACTAAGTCTTTCAAAAAATAAAGTTGATGTGGCTCATGTGAACGAAATTTTGAATGCAAAACCAACCATTTTGGCTATCAACTTTACGAATCCGTGGGTGATTGATGAAATAGATAAGGGTAAAGCCAAAACCATTTTAGCAACTTTCGGAACAACCCAAGATGCTCTTTTAGATATTGTGAGCGGGGCATTTAATCCAACAGGGAAGTTGCCTTTCTCAATACCAGTTTCTGAAAAAGCCGTACAAGAAAACAAATCTGATGTACCAGGTTATTTAGAACCAAACTATGCTCTATTCAAATTCGGTACTGGACTAAGTTATAAGTGATTTGGTAGAAAAGAACGCTGAAAAATTAAAAAAATTAGTAGATTTACAATAATACAATTAGCAAATATTCAATCAGTATAAGACTATGACAACTCGTAGAGATTTTATTATCAAATCGGTTATTGCCAGTGCTGGCGTAGCCGTTGGTGGTAGTGCTTTTGCAAAACCAACAGGCAGTTTTTCGGCTAAGAGTTATGGAAAAATCATCGGTGCCAACGACCGTGTACGTGTAGGTTGCGTAGGTTTCTCTGACCGCCACCGTGCTTCACACGTAGGGCCATTTAAGGAGCTCTCAAAAGGCATGAACTTTGAAATGGTGGCACTTTCTGACTTATGGAATCGTCGTCGTGAAGAAGGCAAAGCTTACCTTGACAAGCAATTGGGTAGTGATGTAAAAGTTTTCCGTAATAACGAAGAACTTTACAACTCTAAAATGGTTGATGCCGTATTTATCTCAACTGCCGATTTTCAAC
>JALQYE010000239.1 GCA_023254245.1 Emticicia sp. | reverse complement strand
ATTTATATCACAAATACATCTAAAGTAGTAGATTTTGCCAATGGAAATGACATTTCTGTTGAATGGCAGAGAGATGGTATAAAGCAAGTAGAACAAAATATATGGTCTCCTTTTGTTATAAATGAGGTAGGAACATATAAAGCCATTGTCAAAAATGGTCAATGTATAGGTGAGTCGTCCCCTTTAGAGGTAAAGGCATTGAACAAAGATGTAATACCACTTCGAATATATAACATAAATAGTAAAAGAGTAGAAGCCTGCGTAGGACAAGCCCTATCTTTATATTTCTTTTCATTTGGAAAAGGCTTATTAGAACTATATAAAGATAATAAGTTAATACACACAACTGATAAAAGTCAATTTCCCTTAATAACAGAATCTGGGAAATACTATGCAATCATCAGAGGGGCAAATGTATGTACCCAATATTCAGATACATTGGAGGTAATCCTGAAAGGTAGAAACGCAGCCCCAATAACTCTTAATAATACCTTATGTCAAAATGGTATTTTTAGTTTATCCGCTGAAAAAGGTGAAGGCTTAACTTATGCTTGGAAAAAAAATGGGAAAGCCATTCTAAATGCCAATGAAGCTACATTTACTACAAAGGAAGCGGGTAATTATTCTGTTGTAATCAATCAAGATTATTGTTCGGTAGCTTCGTCTGAAATATCCGTAGGGGTAAAAATTGTAGCAAATTCGACTATTTGCGAAGGGCAAACACTACAACTAAGTACCAGTATGGCTAATTCTTACGAATGGACTGGGCCAAATGGTTTTACTTCAACAATTCAAAATCCGAGTATTCTTAAAGCGATATTAACCAACCAAGGGCAGTATTTCTTAAAAACCACTAATGGAAATAATTGCACGTTCAGAGATAGTGTTACTATAAAAGTAAATCCCTCGCCTATATTCTCAGTAGAAATTCCAGAGTTTATTTGTTTAGGAAAATCGTTTACTATTGCAACCAAGTCATTAAATAATAATTTGGTTTATTATAATATGAGCAGCCCTGATAATGTTGGATTTGGTTTTAGTAGCAGTTTAACCCGAGACAATATCACCCCAAAAATGGCAGGAATTTATACCATAACAGCAATCGACTACAATAATCAATGTAAAACCACTGCTACTACCAAAGTTAATATTAATACTGATTCAGATTGTCCATCAATTACAATCGCTGATTTATCAAAAATAAAAATTTGTTATAATAGTGAAGTGGAAATACCTTTTACAATCGCAGGCAAATTTGCCCCAAATACAATATTCACTATTAGTTATATAGATTATGATGGAAAATTACAACCTCTTGGTTCAGGTACAAAAAGTCCTATAAAAGTAAGAATATCAGGCTATTATAGAGTAATTATTACCGCAAATGATAGAAATATAAGTAGTTCACCAAGTGACTATTTGAATATCATTTATGTAAATTACCCCAGTATTAGTTATACAAACCTAAGTGCCTGCACAGGCTATAAAGTAGATTTAAAAGTTGATTATAAATACGATAAAATTCAATGGAAATTAGATGGAAAAGTCATAGACGGTGCAACATCAGCTAACTATTCGGCTACTCAAAGTGGGGCCTATTCTGTGGATGTTTCACAAAATGGATGTACTTCCAGTACTCATCCAAGTAGTGAAACGAAAGTAGTAATCGGTAAACTTGATAAGCCGTATGTGTATTCACAAAATACGCCTTATGTATGCGAAGGATTCACCGTTGATTTATTAAGTAGTAATTATCCAAAAGATGTTTCTTTTCTATGGAATCTTGATGGGAAACCGATAGATAAAATGAGTGCTTCTACCATAAAAGCAGCAAAAAAGGGTAGCTATACGTTAACTATCAAACAAGGAAATTGCGAAACAACATCTGACCCAACACAAGTATATGTAGGTGATATTTTGCCTAATAGTGTTATAGGTTATGGAAGTAATGGGAGTGATTATAATCCAACTCAAGTAGATTTGTGCAAAGGGACTCCTTATTATCTCTATTACGCACCTTATTGGGATAGGTATGCTCCGGATTCTTTTAGACGAGAAGTACAGCTGCAATGGCAAAAAGATGGCGTTGATATAGATAAAGCCGATAGTGTTTCCTACAAAATAGAGAAAGCCGGTAATTATCGCTTAAAAATTTCGCAAGGCTCTTGTGTTGCGTATTCAAAAACTATGCAAATAAAGTTTTCTGATAAAACTAAACTTCGGTTAGTCAATAATTCTGAAACTTCTTATTATGATAGTAATAAAAATATAGTAGCTTGTAGTGGCGATAGTGTTAATTTATATTTTTATGGTAGAGGAGAATTACACTATAATTTTCCAACAACAATATACAGTAATGATAAGATTATAAAAGAACTTCCAAAAGATAATAATACTTTTTACGCTTCTAAATCAGGGAGTTACTGGGTAACTCAAACTTATTCAATAGAAGGTTCACAAGAAACCTGTGTAGCGATTAGTGATACTGTAAATGTAAAAATTGGAGGAAATAAAATAGAAACCTTTAGCGAAAACATTTCAACTTGTTTAGACACTATCAGGCTTTATAGTAATTTTTATGGTTCTGATAGATTTCGCTGGAAATTCAACGACAATTATCTGCCGCAAGACACACTTTATTCTATAAAGTCGTATCAATCAGGTACTTATCAATGGGAGTATACTACAAAAAATTGCCAATTTATTTCTAAGCCTTTTACTGTAACGTTCGGAAAATTGGAAGCTTCACTCGAAAATCCATATAAAGAAATACCTTGTTATGGAGAGATTTTGGGTCTATCTCCTCAAATAAAAAGCTACGTTTATTATAATCATAACAATGAACAGGTAAATCCTCCATCTTTCCAATGGCAAAAAGATGGCATTGATTTTAGTAAAGAACAATACATAGAAAATGTCCAAAAAGGCACGTATTCTGTTACAATCAAACAAGGAAAATGTAGCGTTATAACTAACCCCATTACAATAGATTATAAGAAAATATCTCGTGAAATAACCCCAAAGGATAGTGCAACGTTTTGTCCAAATGGTGGTTTTGTAGAATTATCAAGTGAAGCCGCTACCGCTTATAAATATATATGGACAAAAGACAAAAAAGCAATTCTAAATCAAACAAATTCGTCTATAAAAGCGTCAGAGGCAGGTGTTTATCAAACACAAATAGAGTCAGGAGATTGTGTGACTTTGAGTTACCCTGTAAAAGTGTATCAAAAAATAGTCCTTCCAACAGCCACCATTAGTGGAGGCAAAGAAATAAATGCTGGAGATTCTACTCGCATCAAAATTGATTTGACATCCTCTGCTCCTTGGACAATAAAACTGACCAATAGCCAAACTTTTACGGCAGAAAAAACACCTTTCGAGTTTAATGTAAAACCAACGCAGACAACAGTGTATGAATTAGCTTCGGTAAAAAATGGCTGTGGAGATGGAACTGTCAATGGCAAAGCCGAAGTAAAAATAATCATCTTGGGCAATGAAGAAATCGAAGGAGCAAAAATCAACCTGTATCCTGTGCCAACTCAAAGCACTTGTCAATTAACCATAGAAATGGCATTGCCCGAAAAACTTAATTGGCAACTATTCAGTAGCGATGGGAAATTACTTTCTAAAGCAGAAAAACCTAAAATTGTTCCATTCTTTAGTCAAAATATTGATTTAGAATCACTACCAAGTGGAACATATCTTTTGAAAATAATTGTTGGAAATAAAATAGCCACTCGAAAGATTATTAAACAAAATTAGAGATAGTCTTCAAGGTTTTATACTAACTTTGAAACATGATTTGTTCATTTTATTTGAACACATTCACTCAATCACTCATTGAAAATGACAAAAGTAGATTTTTTAGTTATAGGTTCGGGCATTGCTGGTTTGAGTTTCGCACTCAAAGCGTCGGCAAAAGGAAAAGTTTTGGTTTTGACGAAGGTAAACGCCGACGAAACCAATACCAAATATGCACAAGGAGGCATTGCGGCCGTTTTCGACCCCGACACCGATTCGTTTGAAAAGCATATTAGCGATACACTCATTGCAGGCGATGGTCTTTGTGACCGAAAAATCGTAGAGATTGTGGTAAAAGAAGGCCCCGACCGCATTCAAGAATTAATTGAATATGGCACAAATTTCGATAAATATGATGGCGAGTATGACTTAACTCGTGAAGGCGGGCATTCGGAAAAACGAATTCTCCACTATAAAGATATTACAGGTAAGGAAATCGAACGGGCATTGCTCGAAGAGGTTAGCAAAAACCCAAATATCGAAATCCTGACGCATTACTATGCCGTTGAGCTAATCACGCAGCACCATTTGGGCATCGAAGTAAACCGTGAAACCAATGATGTAACTTGTTATGGCGTTTATGCTTTGAATTTACAATCGGGCGAAGTCGAAACAATTTTATCGAAGATGACTGTAATGGCAACGGGTGGTGCGGGGCATATTTATTCGGCAACAACCAATCCTGTTATTGCTACGGGAGATGGCATCGCAATGGTTTACCGTGCCAAAGGTCGAGTGCGAGATATGGAAATGATACAGTTTCACCCAACGTCACTCTACAACCCTGGTGAATACCCAAGTTTCTTGATTACAGAAGCAGTTCGTGGTGAAGGGGGCGTGCTGAAAAACAAAAAAGGCGAAGAATTCATGCACGGCTATGACCCACGTGGCTCGCTTGCTCCACGTGATATTGTGGCTCGTTCGATAGATGCCGAAATGAAAAAGACTGGCGAAGACCATGTATATTTGGATATTTCATTCAAACCAAAAGAGCTGATACTTCAACACTTCCCAACAATTTATGAGAAATGTTTGAGTATCGGAATTGATATTACGAAAGACCAGATTCCAGTTGTTCCTGCCGCTCATTATTTGTGCGGCGGAATTTTGGTCGATGAAATGGGGCGTTCAACCATCAATCGTTTGTTTGCTTGTGGCGAATGTTCGTCAACGGGTTTGCACGGAGCTAATCGTCTGGCTTCTAACTCTTTGCTCGAAGCAGCCGTTTTTGGTCATCGAATTGCCCAAGAAGCACTCGAAGATTTCG
>JALQYE010000238.1 GCA_023254245.1 Emticicia sp. | reverse complement strand
ATATAAAAAAACCAAATATTCATCGTCAGATTTTTATTGTACGAACCGTAAACAAAATATCAATTACCATTAAAAGTAAGGCCAAAATTACGAAATAATAGTATTTATTGTTGGCCACCGTCATTTTTCGGGTATCAATCCAATTACTTTCAACACGGTCCACTTCTTTTAGCAAGTCAGCAACACCATTAACTTGATTCGTGAGTTGGAAATACTTTCCATTCAGTGTTTTTGTCAGATTAATTAGATAAGGAGCATTCAATTTAGAAACTACTTCTTGCCCATTCTTATCTTTCTTGTAGTCCATTCCCTCTCTGATGAATCCACCTTGTGGCGTTCCCACCCCAAGCGTAAGCAAATTAATCTTATTTTGTTTGAGTGAATAAATCACGCTTGGTTCAATTTTTCCGAAATCTTCACCATCCGAAATAAGCACAATGACCTTTGTTTTTCGACTATTTAGACTTGAACTTGCTTGAAATTTCTTCAAAATCAACGTTAAAGCAGCATTCAAATCAGTTCCATTATTGACAAACAAACCTGTATTTAGTTTTTGAATAAATAATCTAATGGCGTCACGGTCAAACGTTAGTGGGGTGTGCGTATAGGCATCCGACGAAAACACGATTAACCCAATTCTATCAGATTTGAGCAGGTCTATGTTTTTAATAAGTTCAAATTTTGTTTTTTCTAATCTTGATGGCTCAATATCAATGGCATCCATCGAGCGAGATAAATCAAAGACAAAGAAAATATCTTTTCCTGTTGCTTGAGATTCAATTTCATTCACACCAAAACTTGGCCCCAACAAACCCAAAATGCAGAGTCCCAAATAAATTCCTCTGATTATAAATTTAATAATAACCGAACGAGCAGTAGTACCTAATCGACGAGCAACCAAGTATAAACGTATAAAGTAGGTGGCATAAACCAACAAAAATATGCCTATGAAGACAAATTCGACTATCGTAAGTGGCTTTATCCAATTCATGCTTAAAATTATCACTGTTTGACGAGAACCCCAAGTAAAAATTGGCTAATTTTGCACAATTGCTGATTATTGGGAATTCAAACAATAATTCAAAATCACAAAAAACGTTTTAATTCTTTCTCTGTATCAATGAATTTCATTAAAAACGCTCTTAAAAATATTGCAGCTATGTTTATCAGCCTCTTGGTTGGTTTACTCATTGGCGAAGTTGTTATTCGTATATTTTTCCCACAAATTATTTCTCCCGTACAGTTTTATTATGATTCTAAAATTGGTGGAATGGTACCTGTGCCTAATCAAAAAGGATTTAAGAGCCACCCTCGTGAGTATTATTACGAATACCAAAATAATGACATTGGTATGCGAGATACTCGCCAACTGAATGACTACAAAAAGATTCCGTACAAAATCTTGGCAATCGGCGATTCATTTACGTATGGTTGGGGAGTAAATGATAACGAAACATTTTGCAAACTCGTAGAAAAGAAAATAAATAGAGATTCAGTGGCTATATTGAATGCAGGAGCATCTGGCTCAGGAACAGACTATGCACTCAAATTTTTTCAAGTTCGTGGGCCAGAGTTAGCCCCTAAAGTTGTCTTGTATTTTTACTACGAAAATGATTTCGTTGATAATTCAGAAAATCGTTACTTCACTATCCAGCAAGACTCAATTATACCAAAAGGCATAAATGAAGCCACTAATCTGAATGCCATTCAGAAGAATAAATTGGCCAACAGTAAGGTATATAACTGGTTTGCATCGCATTCTCATTTGTTTAATATGATTAGAACGCAAGTTGGAATCATGTGGAATAAAAAAGTTAAGCAAGAAAATCAAAACCAACAAGGAGCAACACCCACTGCAACAGCTGAAAATAAATCTGCCACTCCTTCTTCAGCACCTAACACACCAACAGTAACCGAACAACCTAAACCAGAAAATGACCGATTCTACCCAACTTATGTGTATATCAAAGCATTAGCTAAAAATGTAGAGCAATCGGGCGGAAAATTTTATACTTTCTTTATTCCATCGAATAAATCTATTGCAGAGTACCAAAAATCAGGTACGATGAGCCATGAAAAAGTAATTGTTGATTTTTGTAAGGCAAATAATATAAAAGTTTATTCATTTAAAGATGTCATTATGAAGCACAAAGACCCATTTAAGGCTTACTACTTCCCAACCGATTTGCATTGGAACAAAGCAGGAAACCAAGTGGCAGCGGAATATTTGTATCAAGTTTTGAATCAAGAACTTTTTAGTCCACAGAATAAGTAGTAAAAAGCTCAACCTTTAAAATACCAATGATTTTTGCTATTTTTGCATAAAAATCATTTGCTAATAACGCAAAAAACTTTTTTAATCAACACTGGCATTAGCCAAACAAAAATTTTAGTCTATCAAAACAATAAATAAAAATACTTTGCTCCATATTGGCGTTTTATTAATCTTAACGCCAATTTTTGGTCTTTTTTCTTATAACTCTGGCTTCGGGTATGATGCTTTAGAATACTTAGTGATTGGGCGTTCGCTGAATGATGGCTACCAAATGTATGATTTTATTCCATCGAAGTCTTGGTTTTGGTATGTTTTTGTACAAAAAGGAATCAACATTTTGGGTGGCGATTTTACGCATTTTCAGGTAACGCTTCTCATCGTAATCGAATTTATTGGCATTGGTATTTCGAGCTACGTAGTAGTCAATAAGCTCACAAAAAGCACACAAACAGCATTTATTACGGCACTATTATCGCTCATTAGTTGCTTTTTCATGGAAATTAACTTCCTTGAACCCGAAGCTCCAATTGCTATTTTTGCCATTTGGTCGCTGTATTTTTTAGCCAAGAATAAAAACGTAGATTGGTTCATTGGTGGGGTTTTGTTGGGAATAGCCATGACCTTCAAAAGCATTGCAATGTTTTATGTGGCTGGTGCTGGACTATACCTTCTTTATGAATGTTTTTTCATTAGAAAAAGCACTTTCTGGCAGATTACGCAAAAAGGGACGTTAATTTTAGTAGGTTTTGCGGTGCCATTACTTTTATCGTTGGCCTATTTTTACCAACTCAATCGCCTTGAACAGCACATTTATTGGTCATATATTTATCCATTCGGTTCGTATCCTGCTCACACATTATTTCTTAAAAAACTGATAATCAAAACCTTTTGGTTTATTTTTCTGACTTTGCTGAGTATTATCTTAGCACTTAATGTAAAAGACAAATCGAAATATTGGAGCAACACAACTTTTATGGTTTCGTTGTTTTTCGGATTGCTATCTTTGACTTCCCTCATGAAAAGTCAAGCATCGCACTACTTCTATCCTGCTGCACCGTTTTTTTCGGTAGTTATTGCCATGGTTTACGCTCATTATAGCAAAATCTATGAGCAAAAACTCAATCGAGTCTATTTAGCTCTTGGCAGTTTATCAATCTTAGTTTTGGTCATTACATTCATTACTCGTCGAGAAGTTATTCAGCGTTTGGTTCAAATTGATGATTTTGCTATCGAAAAAACGTATGCCAACACAGTAAATCGGAATTTAAAAGCAGGAGACAAAGCCTTATTGATAGATTTTGGTACTCTTTTTTACTTCCACTCTCATCGCTATCCGAATGTACCTTTTATCAATACTGAAATGCAAACCAGCGATTATATCAAAAAACATACCGATGTTTATGAGAAATCACTCCAAGACACCAGTATGAAATTGGTATTCTTTGGTTTTCGCCAAACGGTCATTGATGATAGCACTAAAATAAACACGCCCGAAAATAAAATTGCTTTGGCTAAATTACGCAATGAACTAAGCAAAAACTTTACAGTAGAAACTGACTCCGTGCTATATATCAAACTTTGGCACAGGAAAACCAGCAAATAATATAAGAAGCACAACACTTAGAATTTATTAACCATTGAATTATTCCCATAATAATATGCTCCTTTCTGTTTTAATACCAGCTTATAACGAAGTTCATAACATACAAAATATATTAAATAAGATTGGAGAAGTAACAATTCCAAAAGAAATCATTGTGGTAGATGATGGCTCGACTGACGGTACACGTGAATTATTGAATACCTTGAAAAGCGATACTATTAAAGTTGTTTTTCACGAAAAAAACCAAGGTAAAGGCGGAGCAATCAGAACTGCTATTGAGCATTCAAAAGGCGACATTATTATCATTCAGGATGCCGACTTAGAATACGACCCACAGGATTACTATAAACTAATTCCCGTTATTGAAAGTGGTAAGGAAAAAGTGGTTTATGGTTCGAGATTTTTGAATAAGCAAAATAAGCACTCTTATTTTTCATTCTTTTTGGGTGGACAAGTTGTTACCTGGATAACGAATATTTTGTATTTCCAAAATCTGACCGATGAACCTACTTGCTACAAAGTTTTTGATGCAAAACTCTTAAAATCAATCAAGCTCAACTGCACTGGTTTTGAGTTTTGTCCCGAAGTAACAGCAAAAATTGCCAAACTTGGCTATAAAATTCCCGAAGTTCCAATCAGTTACTACCCACGCTCCATTAGTGAAGGGAAAAAAATAAATTGGAAAGATGGTGTAGAGGCCATTTGGGTTTTATTCAAATATAGATTTGTCAATTAATTTATTTGAACAAAATCTGATTGAGTAGAAAAATATCAATCATTGAGTCATAAGCAAAACCTCAAGATTTCTCATTAAAATGACTATAAAAACCTTAAAAATACTGACGGTATCTTATTTACTATTACCAAATCTGATATTTATTCTGACTTGGCTTAATCCAGTATGGGCAACACTTGGATTTGTAGTATCTATTTATTCATTTTATAGTTTTATAGCAAATACGAATGTAAGTAATGAAGATTTCGCTGCTTTGAGGGTCAAGAAAATTGAATTTAGTACCCTACTCTATTTAGCACTATTTACTTTAGTTTTGGGAATTATTTTTAGTTTAGGAAATTTTGGTTTGGGTCAATCGTATGATTATTACAAACATAATACGATTGTAAAAGAGCTCATCGAAAAACCATTTCCAGTGGTTTATGAGCATGAAACACGCTACGGAATATTAAAAGAACCAG
>JALQYE010000237.1 GCA_023254245.1 Emticicia sp. | reverse complement strand
CAACAGTCTTTAGTCCACAGTTGGCAATAGTTTGAAAGTAAAGATAGCCTACTGAATAATGCCCATTGAAGACTGCTCACTGAAAACTGCCCACTGAAAACTGCCCACTGAAAACTGCCCACTGAAAACTGCCCACTGAAAACTGCCTACTGAAGACTGCAAACGGGCAATTACTTAGTTCGATAGGGCAAACTCTTAGCAACCTGATTGAGCAGGCTCGTAGAAAGCTGGTGCGGCGTATCCATGCGATTGTTTGGTTGATTAGAAAGAACCGTTGACCAAACCATTTCTCCACTGGCGGCATCAAAAAGCTTTACATCGGTTTCCACGCCATCGTTGAATCTTGTATTATTCATCATTACTGGTGAGATAGACATCGTGCGGTCGGTTGGGCGACTGATTTTTACAACTAATTCGCCAAAAATAACGGCATCGACATCTAAAAGTTTTGCTAAATCGGCTTTATTTTGAAACTTGACATCTTCTAAGCGAATACCATTTTCTGCCAAAACTTTGTTGGTACGAGTGAAATCTTGAAAAGCAACTTCGTAACGACCTTTTTCTACTTGTTTGGCCACGGTCATAAAAAATTCTTTTTGGGCATCAAGGCTTGCTTCTTGCTCTTGTTTGCTAAATGGGCGTCTTGTTTGAACTGGACTTCCTTTTTGCTGTTTTGAATAATCAAGTGGATTCTGAAACTGAACCCCAAAAGGCAAAATTGCTATTTTTTTATGCGTATTTTTGATTGTAGCGAAGTTTTCGGCAACAAAGTCTTTTGACGAAGCACAGCCCGATAAAATCAAGGCGATAATTCCGAAGGCAAAAATGCTTTTATTTATGCTGAACGTTTTCATTTTTAAAATTGGTTTTATGGTGGAAGGAAGGCTTCGCTTGGAGCGAAGCCCTTCTTAGAAAGATACTTTGTTTATTATTAATGAAATTTATGTTCTAAAAGTTGTATTGAAAAATAAATAATTGAACTCAGCCCTTGCAGCGAAAAATCATACATATTGATATGGACGCATTTTTTGCGTCGGTTGAACAACGAGATTTTGTAGAATTACGTGGAAAACCAGTGGCCGTAGGTGGAAGTAGCGAGCGTGGCGTGGTAGCAGCGGCCAGCTATGAAGCTCGGAAATTTGGTGTTCGTTCGGCCATGTCTTCACGGATTGCGAAACAAAAATGTCCTAATTTGATTTTCGTAAAACCCCGTTTTGAAGTTTATAAACAAGTTTCAAGAGAAATTCGTGAGATTTTTTTGGAATACACGCCTTTGGTTGAGCCATTATCACTCGATGAGGCCTACTTGGATGTAACTGAAAATTTAAAAGGAATCTCGACCGCCACCGAAATTGCCCAAGAAATAAAAGTCAGAATCAAAGAAAAAACTACGCTAACGGCTTCGGCGGGTGTTTCAGTCAATAAATTTTTGGCAAAAATTGCCTCCGATTATCGCAAACCCGATGGGCTTTTTGTGATAAAACCTTCGCAGGCCGAGGCTTTTGTGGAAACGCTCGAAATCAGTAAGTTTCATGGAATTGGCAGAGTTACGGCCGAAAAAATGCACAAAATGGGTGTTTTCTACGGGAAAGATTTGCGTGCGAAAAGCATGGAGTTTTTGGTGAATAATTTCGGAAAAGTGGGGCGGTATTACTATGACATTGCCCGTGGTGTAGATAACCGAGCCGTGAACCCCGATAGCATCAGAAAATCGGTTGGTGTAGAAAATACCTTCGACCGAGATTTGACCGAACCCGATGACCTTTACCTCGAACTCGATGATATTATTGAGCAACTTTGGCGAAGAATGCAGCGAGCCAATGCCTTTGGCAAGAGTATTACGTTAAAAATAAAATTTGCCGACTTTGATACAATCACTCGCAGCCGAACCACACAAATAGCGGTTTTTGAGAAAGATTTTTTGGCAAAAATCGCCTACGAAATGCTCAATAATCTACTTCCGATGCCCAAAGGCGTTCGTTTGATGGGTGTTTCGTTTTCAAACCTCGAATTTGCCGACGAAATGATTGGTCGGCAGCTTACACTGAGTTTCTGATTCTTTGCCTTAATTTTTCGAGTTTTAAATCTAAACCATTTAATTTGTGGGGTTAAAACTCTAATCTATCCAATGACCGAATTAACTTATCAACAACTACAACTATCACCCTCACTTGCCGAACAAATTGCTTTTGAGTTTTTCAATATTAAAGGAATTGCAAGCCCGTTGGCGGGTGAAATAGACTTTAATTTCAAAATCACCACTACTGAGAAATCGTATATTCTAAAAGTAAGTCGCCCCGATGCGGCTCTCGAATACCTGATTTTTCAAGACGAATTACTGAAACATCTCGAACAAAAATCACCCGATTTTAAGTTTTCAAAATCGTACAGAAATGCTGATAATCAAGGTATTTTCGACTATGTTGATGCTCACGGGAATAACCGAAAAGTACGATTGTTAGAGTGGATTGATGGGCATTTGTATTCGGCAGTAAATCCAAAAAGTGAAAGTCTGAGGTTTTCGCTTGGCCAAAAATGTGGACAAATAACCAACTTACTTTTAGATTTTAATCATGATTTGGCACATCGCACTTTCGACTGGAATTTGGCTGATGCTCTTTGGGTAGAACAATATGTTGGGCTATTTTCAGAAAAAGAGCTTGAAATTGTCAGTTTTTTCATCGAAAAATTCAAAGCTATTCAGCCACACTATCAAAAACTTAGAAAAAGTACGATTCATAATGATGCCAATGATAATAATATCATCGTTTCGAATCAACTACAAAATCCAAGCGTTGAGGCTATTATCGACTACGGCGATAGCGTTTATTCGCAGATTATCAATGATTTATCGGTCGTTTTGGCTTACGGAATCATGGATTTTGAGCAACCTTTGGAAGCTGCAAAAGCCATTGTGGCGGGTTATCATCAGCAGTTTCCGCTTTTAGACGAAGAATTGCAGGTGCTTTACACCACAACCGCCATGCGTTTGGTGATAAGTGTCACGAAATCGGCCATCAATAAAAAGAAAGAACCAGAAAACGACTACTTGCTGATTAGCGAAAAATCTGCGTGGCGACTTTTGGAACAATGGAAAGCTATTTCGGAAAATTACGCCTATTATACTTTCAGAAGTGCGTGCGGAATGGCACCTTGCAGCACTTACGAAGCCTTTGTCGAGTACGCTCAAAATGGTCGTTGGACGATTGAAGACTTAATTCCCGAAAGTAAAAACAAAACCATTACACCGCTCGATTTATCCATTGCTTCGACTTTTATTGGTAATTTTAGTAATTATATCAATTCGGCGGCACTTGACGATAAAATTAGTCGAAAAGTAAAGGAAGAAAACCTACTTTTTGTGGGTGGTTATGGCGAAGCAAGACCGATTTATACGACCGATGCTTTTAAGATAAGAACCAACGAAGGCTACGAACATCGCACGATTCATATTGGCGTTGATTTCTGGACGTTGGCTCACACGGCTATTCATGCCTTAGAAGATGGTGTGGTTTTCAGTTGCCACAATAACGACCACCCGAAAGATTACGGCCCAACGCTCATTCTGAAACATCAACTCAACGGTTTGGTGTTTTATACGCTTTATGGGCATCTGACAAAAGAAAGTTTAGCCGATAAATTTATGGGGAAAGTCATCAAAAAAGGCGAAAAAATAGCCGAGATTGGCGTTGAAGCCGAAAACGGAGCGTGGTCGCCGCATTTACATTTTCAGATAATCTTAGATATGCTCGGGCATGAAAATGATTTTATTGGCGTGTCGAGTCCGAGCAATTGGCCGATTTTTTCGAGTATTTGCCCCGACCCCAATCTTCTTTTCAAAACGCCATTACTTAATTCAAAAAAACGCACCGACCAGCTCGACCAAATCAATTATCGAAAACAGCACTTGGGCAAAAGTCTGAGTTTATCTTACGATAAACCGCTGAAAATAGTCAGAGGTGAAATGCAGTATTTGATTGATGAATTTGGACAAAAATACCTCGATACCGTCAATAACGTAGCTCATGCGGGCCACGAACACCCTAAAGTGGTAGAAGCTGGGCAGCAACAAATGGCAGTTTTGAACACAAACACTCGTTATTTGAATGATGAAATATTAGAATTTGCCGAAGAGCTGCTCGCTACTTTCCCCAAAGAATTGTCGGTGCTACATTTTGTAAATTCGGGCAGTGAAGCCAACGAATTGGCACTAAGAATGGCTAAAGCCATGACTGGCGAAAAAGACATCATTGCCTTAGAAATTGGCTATCACGGAAACACGCAAGGCTGTATAGACATTAGTTCGTATAAATTTGATGGAAAAGGTGGTAAAGGTTGCCCCGAAAACACCCATATTGTTCCGCTGCCCGATGCTTTCCGAGGGATTTATCAAGGGGAAAACACGGGAGAAAAATACGCCAAGCACGTCGAAGAAGCGATTCTGAAAATACAATCAAACAATAGAAATGTAGCGGCTTTTATTGCCGAAAGTATAGTGAGTTGTGGCGGACAAATTGATTTACCCGAAGGTTATTTAAAAGATGCTTACCGCTATGTACGTGAGGCAGGTGGCGTTTGCATTGCCGATGAAGTTCAAGTTGGTTTTGGGCGAGTAGGTAAAGCCTTTTGGGGCTTTGAGTTGCACGATGTTGTGCCTGATATTGTTACGATGGGAAAACCAATTGGAAATGGACACCCACTGGCGGCTGTTGTCTGTACAAGAGCGGTGGCCGATGCCTTTGCCAATGGCATGGAATATTTCAATACGTTTGGCGGAAATCCTGTTTCGTGTGCCATCGGGCGACAGGTTTTGCAGGTAATCAAAGAAGATAAACTCCAAGAAAATGCCTTAGAAGTAGGCGAATACCTAAAAAAACAACTTAAAAACCTACAAAAAAGCTATCCGATTATTGCTGATGTAAGAGGCGAAGGTTTATTTTTGGGAATAGAACTGGTGGATGAAAACAAAACACCTTTATCCGACGAGACCAACTATTTGGCTAATCGAATGAAAGATTTTAAGATTTTGATGAGTGTCGATGGGCCGCAGCACAATGTACTCAAAATCAAGCCTCCGATGTGTTTTTCAAAAGCCAACGCCGACTATATGCTGGAGGTTTTAACACAAGTTTTGAGCGAGAGTTTCATGATGAATG
>JALQYE010000236.1 GCA_023254245.1 Emticicia sp. | reverse complement strand
AGTCGAGGTATCATGGCGAATGTTTACACTAAATTTGCAGGTACGATTGAAGAAGCCAAAGAATTGTATAAAAACTATTATGCTTCGCATCCATTTACGCATTTGAGCGAAGCAGCCGAAATAGACTTAAAGCAAGTGGTCAATACCAATAAATGTATTCTGCATCTCGAAAAACACGATGATAATTTATTGATTACAAGTATCATTGATAACCTAACCAAAGGAGCTTCGGGCCAAGCAGTACAAAACCTAAACCTTGTTTTTGGATTAGAAGAAACAACAGGCCTTAAATTGAAGTCGGTTGGGTTTTAGTAAGTGTTTCCCTTTTCGTTGTTTTTGATTTTCTTTTTTCGTTGCCTGAGCGGAGTCGAAGGCAACGAAAAAAGAATCTTTCTCCTTCATAATATTTCCTTTCTACAATATTCCACCATATTTTTTGTTATAAAACTGCCATAAAAGGTTAAATTTGTAGGTCTAAAAAATAAAATGCTGATAATCAGACACTAAAATCTTGACATATTGTCCGATTTTGGATTTTGGTTAGGTATTTGTTAACAGTAAAACTTCATAAAAAGAGAATTAACGAACAAGAAATATAAAATGCTTAATTTTTTAACAAAAGGTATCAGCCAGATTTTTGGTACGAAGTCTGATAAAGATAACAAAGAGTTACAACCCTACGTAAAACTCACCAACGAAGAATTCGTGAAACTTGCGAGCCTTTCGCATGATGAATTTAGAGCTAAGACTAAAGAACTTCAAGACTATATTGCTCAGAAACTTTCGCACATTGACGACCAAATCGATGCCCTCAAAGAAGGTATCGATAATAATCCCGATATGCAAGTTGACGAAAAAGAAGTTAGTTTCAAGAAAATTGATGCCTTGAAATTGGAGCGAAACAAAGAATTGGAGGTTGTTTTGTTAGAAATTCTTCCGAAAGCCTTTGCAATCGTTAAAGAAACGGCTCGTCGTTTCTCCGAAAATTCTGAAATCGCCGTTACGGCTACTCACCTCGACCGTGAGTTGGCCATGAGAAAGTCGCACATCACAATTGACGGCGATAAAGCTATTTGGAAAAACCAATGGGTAGCTGCAGGAAACCTAATGACTTGGAACATGGTGCATTACGATGTTCAGATTATTGGTGGTGCGGCACTTCACAAAGGCAAGATTTCGGAAATGGCAACGGGTGAAGGTAAAACTTTGGTGGCTACTTTCCCTGCATTTTTGAATGCTTTGGCAGGAAAAGGTGTACATATCGTAACGGTCAATGATTACTTGGCTCGTCGTGACTCCGAGTGGATGGGGCCAATTTTTGAATTTAATGGCATTACTTGTGAGTGTATAGATAAATATCCTGCTAATTCAGCCGCTCGTCGTGCTGCGTATCGTGCGGGAATTTGTTACGGAACAAACAACGAATTTGGTTTCGATTACCTACGTGACAACATGGTAAACGACCCAGAAGAACTCGTACAGCGTGAACACCACTACGCAATGGTCGATGAGGTTGACTCAGTTTTGATTGATGATGCTCGTACTCCATTGATTATCAGTGGCCCAATGGCTCGCACGGGTGACGAAGAATTATTTATTTCTCTAAAACCACGTATCCAAAGAATCGTAGAAGCACAAAAAGCCTTGACAAATGGCTACTTGAATGAAGCTAAAAAGTTAATTGCCGCAGGAAATAAAAAAGATGGTGGTTTGGCTTTATTCCGTGCATTCCGTGGTTTACCGAAAAACAAACCATTGATTAAGTACCTTTCGGAGTTCGGAATGAAAGCGATGTTGCAAGAAACCGAAGCAATCTACTTGGCAGAAAACCAAAAATTAATGCCAGAAGCCGATGCTCCGCTTTACTTCACTATCGATGAAAAAAATAACTCAATTGAGTTAACAGATAAAGGAATTGACTTCTTAACAGGTGAAAGTGAAGACCACAGCTTCTTTGTGATGCCAGATTTAGGAGTTGATTTGGCGGCCATCGCAAAATCAGACCTAAATGAGCAAGAAAAAATCTTGAAAAAAGATGAGTTAATTCGAGATTATTCTACCAAAGCTGAGCGTATCCACGCTGTCAACCAATTATTAAAAGCATACACTTTATTCGAGAAAGACGTCGAATACGTTGTGATTGACAATAAAGTAATGATTGTTGATGAGCAAACGGGTCGTATCATGGATGGTCGTCGTTGGTCAGATGGTTTGCACCAAGCCGTTGAAGCAAAAGAAAACGTAAAAGTTGAAGATTCAACCCAAACGTATGCTACAATTACGCTTCAAAATTATTTCCGTATGTACCACAAATTAGCTGGTATGACAGGTACGGCCGAAACCGAAGCAGGTGAATTCTGGAAGATTTATAAATTAGATGTGGTTTCGATTCCAACAAACCGAAGTATTGTAAGAAAAGACCAAGAAGATAAAGTTTATAAAACCGTTCGTGAAAAATACAATGCGGTTGTTGAAGAAATCAATGAGTTAGTAAATATTGGTCGCCCAGTTCTCGTTGGTACAACTTCGGTTGAAAACTCTGAGATTTTGAGCCGTATGCTTACACTTCGTAAGATTCCACACCAAGTATTGAACGCCAAACAACACGCACGTGAGGCTGATATCGTTGCTGAAGCTGGTAAGCCTGGTACTGTGACGATTGCAACCAACATGGCTGGTCGTGGTACGGATATTAAACTGACGGCCGAAAGTAAAGCGGCTGGTGGTTTGGCAATTATCGGTACCGAACGCCACGATTCTCGTCGTGTTGACCGCCAATTACGTGGTCGTGCTGGTCGTCAAGGAGACCCAGGAACTTCGCAATTCTTTGTTTCGCTCGAAGACCAATTGATGCGTTTGTTTGGTTCTGACCGTATCGCTTCCGTCATGGATAAAATGGGTATGGAAGAGGGTGAAGTGATTCAGCACTCAATGATTACGAGTTCGATTGAAAGAGCTCAGAAGAAAGTAGAAGAAAATAACTTTGGCACTCGTAAGCGTTTGATTGAGTATGATGACGTAATGAACGTTCAACGTGATACCATCTACAAACGTCGTAGAAATGCCCTTTTCGGCGACCGTCTTTCGCTCGATATTGCAAATATTTTGTATGATACTTGCAACGACATCGTGATGAATGCCGAAGGCAATTACGATGAGTTTGAGTTACGTTGTATGCAAAAATTGGCGATTCAGCCCGAAATCGCTCGTGGTGAATTCACGAAAGGAAATCCAAAACTCGTAGATAGACTTTATTTACAAGCAGAAAGAGCTTACAAAGCCAAAAACGACGAAATTCGTAAGAATATGTTGCCAGTTTTGGAAAATGTCTTGAAAGACCGTCGTGCTTTGGTAGATGAACCATTTATTGCGATTGTGGGCGATGGCAACCAAAATATTGGTTTGTATTGTAATCTGAAAGCTGCCGTTGATAGTGAAGGACGTGAATTGATTAAAGAGATAGAGAAACACATTTCGTTGAGTGTAATTGACCAAGAATGGAAAGAACACCTCCGTGATATGGACGATTTGAAACAATCGGTACAGAATGCTTCTTACGAACAAAAAGACCCATTGTTGATTTATAAATTTGAAGCCGTTGAGTTATTCAAAAACTTCTTGAATAAAGTAAACGCCGATACCGTAAGTTTCTTGATGAAAGCTGGTATCGTAGAGCTTCGTTTCCAACAAATGGCTCCGCCAAAAGTAGAAACACCAAAACTCCAAACCAATAAATCAAGCGATGAGGAAGGCGGAGAAGCTACAGCAAAATTAAACCCTTTGCGTAATGTAAAAATAGCTGATCGCAATCAACGTGTGAACGTACAGTACAAAGATGGCACCGTAAAACGTGATATTAAGTACAAAAATGTAGAAGATGATGTAATTGCAGGAAAAGCAGTTTTAGTTGAGTAGAAACATCAGTACATACACATAAAAAAGGCTGTCTCGAATTATTCGAGACAGCCTTTTTGTTATAAAGTAATGCTTGCTTAACGATTCGTGTAAGTCGTTGAACCTGCGGCAAATTTTGATGCAGTAGTTACTAATTTTCCAGTAGCATCTTTAGCCTGTGTTGCTAATAAACCACGAGTAATAATACTGTAGGCTCTTCCTGGTGTAACACCCGTAAAACTCAAAGTCAAAGAAGCTGTAATGCTACCTTCGGTTGTGGCTGTTGATGTACCATTGAGTTTTACCACAACAGGAACAGTTACAGACCCGCTCGTATAGTTTGGTAATTCAACTGCAATAAATTTATCGCCACCTTCTTTCGGCTTTATGCCCGTAGCAGCACTTGAACCTAAGATTGACACTTCGGCATCAGCGGCATTTGCTACAAGGTTAATAACTCTAAAGAAAACTTTGTTTCCTGAAATTGCAGGCAAATTATCTTGAACCACAATTGGTGCGTAAGTCGGAGCTAAACCCGTAGCGATTACCGTATAGAGTTTACCAGATTCGAGATTTACATCGCCCGAAAGAATCACCGCATTATTGGCTGTTGGGGTCGTAACCGAAACTTTGGCAGCACCTGCCGATAAATTGGCGTAATCTTGTGCTGGAAAAGCACTACCATAGGTAATCACCCCTGGAGTGGCTGGTGCAACGGTCAACAATCCCGACACTTTCTTATCGTTGACAAAAATTGCAACCCCAGGTGCATCGGGAGCTGCATGAATAAACTTAACTTTTGCTCCTTCTGCCGTTACGACATTTGTCAGAAAGCTATTTTCATCGCCACAACTTCCTAAAAAGAGCGTTGATAGTAAACTTATTGATAAAAGGTATTTCTTCATTTTTAATATAATTAAACTCTTTTATCCCGAAAGATAAAAGAGTAATGAGAGACTTATTTTTTAGAAAACCATAATTCGTAAGTATGGTAATCGGTATTGTTTCCGCCAATTAAATCAAGCGAGTTACGATTCCAAACATACTCAGAGTTGTATCTTGGGCGTACACGTTGAGCAGGTTTTCCGTTATTATCAGCCGATAACTGTGTAGTTACGGGCAAGGTAAAGCCTAAGAAAACATCGCTGCTGTAATTATAACGACGCATGTCTACCCAAGACTCTAAGCAACCAATACCCCAAAGTGCAATATATTTTTGGGTCATGATATCGCTAAGTTTTAAGTCAGCAGCCACATTTACAACAGCAGCACTTGCCAAGTAGTCGCTTTGGTCTTTAGCAGCTACGCCCACATAATTCATGTGT
>JALQYE010000235.1 GCA_023254245.1 Emticicia sp. | reverse complement strand
CTTTGCCCGACATCACTACCGAAAATACTTTTTGCTGAATGGTCGTTGGCGTAGTATAACCCAACTCTTCGAGGGCATTGAGAAGTTGTTTATTGAGATTTAATTCGTTGAAAGTCATCATATTTTTGTCGATTGACCAACCAAATGGTCGTTTGTCATCAGATTTAGATAACAAAAAATCCTTATTTATGCTAAAAATAGCCTACAAAGGTAACGCTATTTTGGCACAAATAAGGAAAATTTAGACCAAGCCGACGAATATCGTATGTTTTACAGTTTGAATACGTTAAAATTATGAAAAAAATGCCCCGATAGGGGCTAAAGATTGGTAGTAAAGAAAAAATGAAAGAACTCAGAGTGCCGTAGGTACTCTACAGTTAGTCTTCAGTTATAACTCTAAGACTTGTTTTTCTTTCAAAAGCTCGGTTTTGAGTTTAGTGTATGGAATTTTATGCGGAATAGTTTTAGCATTGATGGCCATCACTGCCGCTACTGCCGCCGACTGCCCCAGAATCATAAAAACAGGCTCCATCCGAATCGAGCCATAAGCAATATGCGAACTTGACACACAGACAGGTACTAACAAATTTTTACATTCATTTTCTTTGGGCAAAATTGACTCATAAGCTATCGAATAAGGTTTGTCGGGATGCACGCCAATATCACCTTCATTTTGTACATAGCCATCGGCTTTTACGTAGCGTTGGGCATTGTGAGCGTCGAGAGCGTAAGAGCCCATGCCGATTGGATTCGGTACTACGGTTTTGCCCAGTGCATCAGCTTCTTTCATGACAAATTTTCCTATCATGCGGCGAGCTTCACGAATGTAAAGTTGGTGCGGCCAATTTCCGTTATCAACAAATTCATCTTTTGGTAAACCCCATTGTTGCATTTTTTCTCTCACATCATTCGGCACACGGCTATCATTTTGTAAAAAATACATCAATCCTTTTTGATATAGTTCGTGTTCTTTAGTGATTTGTTGGCGTCGCTCATAACTTGCTTCGGGATAATCATAGTTTTTACCAATATAGTCAGTGCTAAATGGCCCGTGGTTATTGGTATCGGTTTTTCGATTTGGAATAGCATCAAATTTATCGAATGTTTCACGCCAACCGCTCGCAAAAACTCGTGCATAAAGCTCATAACGTGCGGGGTCGTAGCCATCTGGTTTGGCAAACGGAATTCGATTTTCGGGATGATTACTCAAACACATTCTGAAACAGTAGGCTTGGATTTTATTGTCGCCCGAGCCATACTCGCCCGCTGGTTCGGCCGAAACCTCAGGTAAAAGTCCACTTTTGGGGTCATTTTCTACGATATAAGGACTTATTTTTGCCTTAAAATGGTGTCCGTGCTGAAAAACTTCGGTCTGAACGCCGTTCCATTTTTCGCCATAAACGCTGTTGGCTTCCCGCCCAACGTGATAACTTACGCCAGCAGCAGCCATCAAATCGCCTTCATAAGTGGCATCAATAAACATTTTTCCTTCGTAAATCTGTCCGCTCAAGGTGCGAAAAGAGCGAATGCTTCCCGCAGTTTTCGTAATGCCTTTTGCCGAGCGGTCAAGCCATTCGTTGCGGTAAACAACAAGGTTATTTTCTTTTACAAAATCTTCAAAAATTTGCTCAGCAGCGTGTGGTTCAAAAATCCACATAGTGCGGTTTGCTCCGTCGAGGGCAGGTGTTCCTTGCCCTTTATTGCCGTATTCTTCTCTTTTTTGCCATTTCCAAGATTCGGTATTTTGATAATGTGTGTAAAGGCGTTGGTAAAATTCACGAGAAAGGCCGCCAATGACTTTTTTATTACCCGTATCTGTAAAACCCAAACCTCCCGATGAGAGCCCGCCCAAATGCTTATCGGGCGACACTATGATAACCGATTTACCCATTTTTTTTACTTGTACTGCGGCTGTTATGGCAGCGGAAGTTCCTCCATAAATAATGACATCGGCTTTTCGGATTTTGGTTTGAGCGAAAGTATATTGAAATAGAAAAACGCAGAGAAATATACTCTTATAAAAAGAATACCGCATGATTGTTTGAGTTTGATGGTTAAATAGAAGTTTTCAGACCCAAGTTAGCGAAAAAGTAGGGTTTGTTCTGCAGGTTTTCGTAAAAGTCTTAAAAATGAGCTTTCTTAAATCTTATAGAAATAATGACTCATATTGCCGTCGGTTAAAACCGACGGATACTTTCATAAAAACAAATTCGACTTTAGTCTAACAATTTATTTAGACTAAAGTCGAATTTGTTCTGTTTTTGTAAAAATCCGTCAGCTAAAGCCGACGGCAATGAACTATGTTTTTCAAATGTTATGAGTAAAGTGCCTCATAAAAGTTTTTCTCTAATTTATCCTGCCAAGAAAGAATCTTATTCCATTGCTTTCAACGCAGCAATGAGCATATCAATTTGTTCCATCGTGTTTGATGGGAAATTAGAGATTCTAATTTGTGTATCTTTATTTGGGCCGTAACCACTTCCTACAATCATGTTTTTTTCTTTCAAAGCCTCAATGATTGCCTTTGATGATTTTTTTGTGTCGGCCACCACCACTGTCTTTGAGCGATGTTCTGGATTTCTTACGGCAATGCTACACAAATTGCTGGTTTCGAGGTATTTATAGATTTTCTTTGCTTTATCATCGGTTTCTTTTCTGATGGCTTCTATACCCGTTTTGTTCATTTCTTCGGCTACTTTTCCGAGCAAATAAATACCCAAAACGTTTGGTGTGGCTGGCGTTTCGTAAGTCTCATAGTTTTTCCACAAAACTGGTAAATTATGGTGAGCTCCTATCGTCACGCCTTCGTATTTGGCTAAACGCTTGGCTTTTTCGAGACATTTTTCGTTGGCAATCCAAACACCCAAACCTGCTGGCAAACCAAAGGCTTTTTGCACCGAAAAGAAAGCCGTATCAACCAAATCTAAATCAAGTTCTGGAATTGGTGCCGACGAAACCATATCAACCGCCATCAAACGCTTTTGGTTGCTGCGTTTGAGTTTATGAATATCGGCCTCACGCATTTGCACGCCCGTACTGGTTTCGTTTTGTGTTACGCAGATAAGCTCAGCGTATTCAGGCACTTCGATTTCTCCGTAGCTAAAGCCTTCGCCGATTGGTTTTTCAAATTTATGAGCGAATTTTTGAGCCGAAACTGCGTATTTATAGAATTTATCAGAAAACGAACCATTTACTAAATGAAAACTTTCGTGTTCTACTAAATTCAATAAGATGCGTTCCCAAACCTCTGATGCCGAACCTGTGAAGAAAATACCCGACGATGCAGGAATATTCATGAGCGTGCGTAGGTTCTCCACACAATGTTGATAAATCTTGCGAAATTGTCCGCTTCGGTGAGAAATTGAACCAATTTGCTCGTCAATGGCTTGACGCATGAACTCTTCAAACTTCGGATTCAACTCGGCAGGGCCGGCAGTGAAATAGATATTTTTCATGAATGGTTTTGTTTCGGAGAATTCAAAAATAAAAAAAGTCGGTGAGATACTCATCTAACCGACCTTAAATGCTTTAAAAAGTATAATTCTTTCTTGTTGTAGCACAATTCTCTGAATTGTGTAGGTAAACAATTCGGAGAATTGTGTTACTCAGGCAAAAAAGTAAGATAACTCAACTGTGCTTCATCAAACATATCGTTCGTAATCTCTTGAAGTTGAGACGCTTCTATGTTTTTTATTTCGGTAAAAATACTTTCCAATGACTCTACTTTCCCAATATCCAAAATACTCTTGGCCATCATCAGCATAAAACTCTGATTACTTTCTTCGGCCATTGCCAACTGACCCATCAACTGCTCTTTTACAGTGTGCAATTGTAATTTTCCGAGCGGTTTGTCTTTCAAAAGTTGCATTTCTTTCAAAATCAACGCATTGGCTTTATCCAAATTCGATTTATCGGTGGCGAAATAAATGCCCAAAAAACCTGTATCCGTAAATGGCGAATAAGTGGCATCAATACCATAAACCAAACCATATTTTTCACGTAAAGTCATGTTTAGGCGAGAATTCATACCTGGGCCGCCAAAAAGATTGACCAGCATAAAAAACGGTAAACGTCGCTCATCGAGCATGGCATAGGAGGGCCGACCAATCGCACAATGAGCTTGCGTTATTTTCTTCGGAATTGTTATGCGTTGAGGCTTATATTCGCTCGGTGGCGTGCGTTTCAAATTCGATTTTTTTGCAGGAATGTCTTTCAGATACTTCTCGGCAACTTTTATGGCTTTATTGAAAGTAATATTACCTACGATTGACATCACGATTTTCTCGGTGTCCATATTTTCGGCAATAAAGTCTTGTAACTCTTTCCGAGTGAAGCCTTTTACACTTTCTTGCGTACCCAGAATATTGGCTCCGAGCTGATGATTAGCAAACACAATTTCGTCGAAATCATCTTGCAGGGCATCTTCGGGCGAGTCTTGGTACATCGACATTTCTTCCAAAATCACCCCACGTTCTTTCTCGATTTGATTTTCGGGAAAAACTGAGTCGAATGTAATGTCGGCCAAAAGTTCTACCGATTTCTCAAAGTGAGCATCAAGCACCGAAGCGTAGAAGCATATTTTTTCTTTGGTTGTGTAGGCGTTTAATTCGCCACCAACCGATTCCAATCTATTAATAATGTGGTAAGATTTCCGCTTTTTCGTACCTTTGAAGGCCATGTGTTCCCAAAAATGGGCTAAACCAAGCTGATTAGGTTTTTCGTCACGGCTACCCATGTCGAGCATGAGTCCGCAATGAACAACCTGCGTATAAGGTACTTGTCGATGAGCAATTCGGATGCCGTTGGGCAAAGTATGTATTTGGTATTCAGTCATAAAACCCCCACCCCCTAAAGGGGAGGAAAAAATATTCGTATTAATAAATATTGACAAATTTAAGCAAAAGATAGTTCAATGCGTATAGGATTTGATGCAAAAAGGGCTTTTAATAATCATACAGGTCTGGGTAATTATAGTCGGTTTATTATTGAAAGTTTAATATCCAGCCCCCCCCGATGGGGGAGCTTAAAATACTTACTTTATTCTTCAAGAATTAAAGATTCAGCATGGTTAAATTCGCTTAACGATAATATTGAGCTAAAATCTCCCCCATCGGGGGCGGGGGGGGCTTTATGGCGTAGCTGGCTAATCAATAACGATTTGAAGAAAGATAATGTTGATATTTTTCATGGTTTAAGCAATGAAATTCCTTTTGGAATCAGAAAATCGGGTGTAAAATCTGTCGTAACGATTCATGATTTGATTTTTGTGCGTTA
>JALQYE010000234.1 GCA_023254245.1 Emticicia sp. | reverse complement strand
AACTGCTGGACAGGGAAGTTTTGTAGCTGACGAATACGATGAAGCTCCAGCATTGGTTAAAAATGTAAGAATTGCAGGCGAAGGATGGCACTCAGCACTTGAACGTAAACCAGTCATCTTCATGATATTGTCTTTAGTTGCCGTAATTATAGGTGGTATTGTTGAGTTTGTACCAACTTGGTTGGTTGAATCTAATATTCCAACAATCGCATCGGTGAAACCATACACACCACTCGAACTTGAAGGACGTGACATTTATATTCGTGAAGGATGTTATACGTGTCACTCTCAGATGATTCGTCCATTCCGCTCTGAAACCGAGCGTTACGGAGAATACTCAAAAGCAGGTGAATTCGTTTATGACCACCCGTTCCAATGGGGTTCTAAGCGTACAGGTCCAGATTTGCACCGTGTTGGTGGTAAATATCCAGATAGCTGGCACTACAACCACATGATGGACCCACAAACAATGTCTCCTGGTTCGATTATGCCAACATATCCTTGGTTATTATCAGACAAGTACAACAAAAATTTGATTCCTGATAAAATCGGTGTGATGCGTAAGTTAGGTGTGCCTTACCCAGAAGGTTTTGAAGATGAAGCGATTGCAAATGCAGAGGCTCAAGCCGAAGGAATTGTAAAATCGTTGGCTGATGCGAAAATCAAAACTAAAGGTGACCGTGAAATCATTGCCCTTATTGCTTACTTGCAACGCATGGGTACTGATATCAAAAAAGAACAAACAGCAGCCAAGTAATTGATAGTCAACAGTCGATAGACGGCAGTCCACAGTAAAGAATTTGACAGAAAACTATTGACTGTGGACTGCGGACTATTGACTAACAAACAAATAAAACTATGTTTAAGAACGCATTAAATAGCATCGAGGGGGTTTCGGTTTATCCCATCTTTTCGCTCATCGTATTTATGGTATTCTTTACGGCACTTGGTGTTTGGGTTTTTAAAGCCGATAAGAAATACGTAAAACACATGGAAAACCTTCCTTTCGACAACGAAAAATAGGTTTTCAAGAATAGGGGGGCTGGACTATCGACTATCGTCCGTGTACCATCGACTAAAAACAAATTATCAATCCTTAAAAATTGTCATAAATGAACTTATCATTCAAAACAGGAGATGAACTTATTCTATTCTTGATATTGGTAATTCTCGTCATTTTCGCAATTGTAATCTTATTTGTGGTGTTCGGAATTTTTCGTACCTTAAAACAAGTTGATGCACAGCGAAGTGGAAAAGTTATCGAAGCATTCAGCTTCAACGCATGGTGGAAAGGCCTTACGGGAGCCGTACCACTTGAAAAAGAAGAAGTTATTTTATTGAACCATAACTACGATGGTATTAGGGAGTTGGATAATCACCTGCCACCGTGGTGGAAATATCTTTTCTATGCTACAATCGTTTTCTCGGTGATTTATATGCTTGATTACCACGTTTGGGCATCGAGTCCGCTTCAAGAAGAAGAATACACACAAGAAGTTGCTATAGCCCAGAAGCAAATCGAAGAGTTTCAAGCCAAAAATGCGAATAGCATTGATGAGAAAACGGTAAAACTTTTAGCTTCAGATGCGAAAGTAGTAGCAAAAGGAAAAGAAATCTTCACAGGGAAATGCGTGGCTTGCCACGGAGCTGCTGGTGAAGGTGGCGTAGGGCCAAACCTTACTGACGAATACTGGTTACACGGTGGCACTATCAATGATATTTTCAAAACGATTAAAAATGGTGTTCCCGAAAAAGGTATGATTGCTTGGAAGGCGACTTTAAAGCCTAACGAGATTCAGGATGTAGCCAACTACATCGTGTCGATAAAAGGAACGAACCCGCCAAATGCAAAAGCTCCACAAGGTGATAAAGTAGCGGCTGATTCGACAGCAACAAAATAAAACATTCCCAAGCCTTCCTCGACTGGGGAGGGCTTGGGCTTTATTCGGCTTTTAAACGCATTGCCGAACCTTTATAAACACAATGAATACAACACCCAATGTTTCGGACTTTTATGATGAAGAGTACCGTGATACCATTGCAACAGTTGATAAAAATGGAAAGCGAATTTGGTTACACCCAAAGAAACCAAAAGGAAGTTTTCATAACAAACGAATTATTGCCACTATCGTTTTTCTAACGATATTCTTTTCTGTTCCTTTCATCAAAATCAATGGACAACCCTTGTTAATGATGAATATCTTTGAAAGAAAGTTTGTGATTTTCGGACAGGCGTTCTTTCCTCAAGATTTTGTGTTGTTTGGCTTAGGGATGATTACATTTTTTGTATTTATCATCTTATTTACAGTAGTTTATGGCCGTTTTTGGTGTGGTTGGGCTTGTCCACAAACCGTTTTTTTGGAAATGATTTTCCGTAAAATCGAATACTGGATTGAAGGCGATGCTCGTCAACAACAAAAACTCGACAGCGGCCCATGGACTGCCGAAAAAATCAGAAAGAAGACTCTCAAGCATTTTATATATATTCTCTTTTCGGTGATTATTGCCCACTTTACAATGGCCTACATCATCGGAATCGAAGAAACCATCAGTATCGTAACGGTTTCGCCTGCTCAACACTTTTCAGGTTTCATCGGAATCATTGTTTTTACAGCCGTATTTTATTTCGTTTTTACACGTTTACGTGAGCAGGTTTGTATTGCCATTTGTCCATACGGTCGTTTGCAAGGGGTTTTGATGGGGCGTAGCACAATGGCAATCATGTACGATTTTGTGCGTGGCGAACCAAGAGGAAAACTGACTAAAAATCCAGAAAAAACAACGACTCAAAAGCACGGTGATTGTATTGATTGTGCCTTGTGTGTACAGGTTTGTCCAACAGGTATTGATATTCGCAACGGAACTCAGCTTGAATGTGTAAACTGTACGGCCTGTATTGATGCCTGCGATGAAGTGATGATAAAAATTGATAAACCAACGGGGCTTATCAAATACGCTTCGCAAGAAAGTATCGAAAAACGTACTCCGTTCAAAATGTCAATTCGGGCGTATGCTTACTCAGTCGTGTTATTGTTGTTAATCGGGGTTGAAGCATATTTATTGTTAAGCCGAACGATGGTAGAAACAACGATTATGCGTGTACCAGGGCAAATGTATCAAGAGCAACCTAATGGTGTTATCAGTAATTTGTACAACGTACAATTTGTCAATAAAACCTCTGAGCCGATACAACTAACGCTCAAAGTTGCTGAAAATAAAGGTATTATCAGAATTCAAGGTGGAAAACTCAATGTGCCAATGCAAGGCCGAGCCGATGCGGTATTTTTCTTAGATATGCCTAAAAACAAGGTTACAGAAATAAAAACGCCACTAAAAATTGAAGTTTATAACGGAAATACGCTCGTAGAAACCGTAAAAACCAACTTCTTAGGACCAACGGAGTAAAACAATTTTGCATGATAGAATGAGTGAATGATAGAATTCTTACACATTCACTCATTCTATCATTCACTCATTCAAAATTAATTCAAAATGAACTGGGGAAAAAAAATAGCAATCGTTTATTTAAGTTTTGTCGGTTTTATGGGCTTTTTGGTTTGGAAATGCCTCCAACAAGACGATATACATTTGGTTAGTCAGGATTATTATCAGAAGGAATTAGCGTACCAAGATAATATCGACAAAATGAATAATACTAATCAGCTTTCGTCAGAATTGAAATTCAATTATCAGACTGATAAGCAGCTTGTAAGTTTAGATTTTCCGAAAGAATCGATTGGTTCAACGGGTGAAATTAATTTTTATCGACCGTCCGACGCCCGAAAAGACTTTGCTGTAAAATTAGATATTGCAAGTGTCGAAAACCAATCAATACCCGTTTCAAAACTCGACCGTGGTTTGTGGGTAGTGAAAGTTACTTGGAACAAGGACGGAAAAGGATATTACAAAGAAGAAAAAATGACCTTATAGAGTGCTGAGTTTTGACGGGGCCGCCTGTGCGGTGCTGAATTCTGAGTTTAAAATGCTCTTTTCAGCACTCAGAACTCTCAACTCAGAATTTAGAACTCAAAAGACGTGTTTTACTCAGCATTCATAATGGGCTTTATAGGTAGTTTGCACTGCGTTGGTATGTGCGGGCCAATCGCTATGATGTTACCAGCCGATACTTCCAAACGCTGGAAATTCATCGTGGGTAGAATATTATATAATGGCGGGCGACTAATGACTTATGCTGTTCTGGGGCTTTTTGTAGGATTTATCGGCGAAAGTACCACTTATTTTTTTTCCCAAAAATCGCTTTCAATTCTTTTGGGGGCATTGATATTGATTGGTGTGTTTTTACCTAAGTCTTGGCAACAAAAAATAAGCTTGAATAATTACGTATTCAGATTCACTAATTACATCAAGGAATCGTTATCAAAATTGTTTAAAAAACACTCTATTGTTACCCAATTTTCTTTTGGTGTTTTGAATGGCTTTTTGCCTTGTGGATTGGTTTATGCAGCACTGAGCGGAGCTTTTCTTACCGAAGCCTTGACCGATGGAATGTTGTTTATGTTTTTATTTGGGGTAGGTACACTACCGATGATGTTGGGGGTAAGTTTGGGGGCAACGTGGCTCAGGAAAACATTCGGAGCAAAGCTTCCAAAATTAATTCCGATTACCTACTCACTAATTGGTTTGTGGTTAATTTTTAGAGGCTTAATTATTTCGTTCCCACATATTATTAAGCAGAATATTGATTTATCAAATATTCCGTTTTGTCATTAGAATTTATTAGGTTTAGGTTAGAAAAAGCAGGAGATTTTCTCTTGCTTTTTTTGTTTTATCCCAACTGCTCGTTAAAAAATAACAGGGTTTTAGCAAGATGCTCCGACCAATACTCCCACGAGTGGCCACCCGAAAATTCTTCGTAAATGTGAGGTATTTCGTTGTTTTTCAATTCATTGTGCAGTTGACGGTTGTGTTCAATTAAAATATCGTCTGCACCACAATCGAACCTGAAAGGAGGGATGGTGCTTTTATTTTTCAAAATCCATTCTAAAACACCATCTTGTTCTAAGGCATCATGCTTTAATTGCTCAAAATCAGCCACAAATTCACCGATTTGATTAAAATGAGTTATTGATGAAAGCCCCGAAAAAGCCTTAAATATGGTTGGATATTTTGCCCCCAAACGCAACGCTCCAAATCCACCCATCGAAAGCCCTGCTATAAAAATCGGTGATTTATTGGTTATTTCTGGATATTGCTCTTTCATTACAGCAATCACATCATCTACAATCCAACGTTCATAATTGGCAGATTGATGTGGCACATAGCCACTGCCATCGGCATACAGTCCATCCGAAGGCATCGCCAAAATCATGGGTTTTATTTGCCCAGTTTCTATCAAATTTTGGGCGGTGGTGT
>JALQYE010000233.1:5153-5431 GCA_023254245.1 Emticicia sp. | reverse complement strand
ATCCAATTGTGGGAAGTAATACCCCAATTTGTGTAGGAAATAGTATTAATCTGAGTGCATCTGGGGCAAATTCGTACTCTTGGACTGGGCCAAATAACTTTACATCGACACAACAAAATCCAACGATTATCAATGCTCAAATTGCTGCTCAGGGAGTTTATACAGTTACATTGACGGGTGTAAATTGTACAACAACAGTTACAACGAATGTGGTAGTGAATCCTCTCCCAATTGCTGATGCAGGCCTTGATAAAACAATCAACTGTACAACGAGTTCA
>JALQYE010000233.1:0-5143 GCA_023254245.1 Emticicia sp. | reverse complement strand
AACTAAAAGTACCAGACTGTGCAGATAATTGATTACTTACTAAAAATAGCAATAAGCCAACTAACATTCGGTACGAATAAGTTATTAATCGTGGTGAATAATTGACTTGCGTGGTATGGAGAGCAATTCCGAATAGCTTTTGGAATAAACTAACTTTGGATAGATGTTTCATTCTAACTATCATATTAAAAAAATTATCCCCGCAACTCCAACAACCACAACTACTTACATTTTGACAGTGACCAATAACCAAACAGGTTGCACAGCGACCGATGCAGTAGTAGTAACGGTTGATAAATCAGTTCCAGTTGCTGATGCAGGTATTGATAAAACAATTAACTGTACGACAACATCAGTAGAGGTAGGTTCAGATGCGGTAATACCAAACGTAACGTATTTGTGGAGCCCAAGTGCAGGATTGAATGCAACAAATGGTTCAGTGGCAACAGCGACACCAACAACCACAACTACTTATATATTGACAGTGACCAATAATCTAAAAGGTTGTACAGCCACCGATGCAGTAGTAGTAACGGTTGATAAAACAGCACCAACAGCAAGTATTACAGGAAGCGATAACTTAACTTGTACTGCTTCATCAGTAACGAGAGTAGCCAGTGGTGGTGGTACATATTTATGGTCGAATAACTTAGGTACTTCGGCAACGGCGACTATCTCTGCCGCAGGAACATATACCGTAACTGTAACTGCACCGAATGGTTGTACGGCAACTGCCACAACGAGTGTAACAGTAGATACAGGAGTACCGACAGTTACGATTTCTGCAACGGAAGATACTTTGACTTGCTTGAAAACACAGTCGGTATTAACAGCAGAAATTACACCAACAGGTACATACACTTATTTATGGAGCAATGGAAGTACAGCGTCGAGCATTAATGTAAATGATGCAGATACTTATTCGGTAGAAGTAATAGCCGCCAATGGTTGTAAAGCAAGTGCATCTATTTTGATTCGAGAGTTTAATACCGTAACTGCCCAAGTAGATGTAAATGATGTAGATTGTAAGGGAGGAAATAATGGCAAAATAACTGTAACTGGTTTTGATGGTATCGCTCCCTATAAATTCAAACTCAATACAGGAGTATTCCAATCAAATAATGTATTCTCTGGACTTACTACTGGAACGTACGCAGTAGCTATTCAAGATGCAGGAGGTTGTACCGCTTCGATTAATGTATCGGTGAAGGAGCCTTTAACAAATGTAGCGTTAACAGTAACACCAACGAACTTAAAATGTAACGGTGCAACTGATGGACAAATCCAAGCAACAGCAACGGGAGGTACACCAGCTTACACGTTTGCAATCAATAGCGTTACTGCCCAATCGAATAGCTTGTTTACAAATTTAGTAGCAGGAACATACACAATTACAGCAACTGATACAAAAGGCTGCTCGACAACAGCAACTACTGAAATAACGCAGCCAACTAAACTGACCATTACAGCAGTAGGTTCGATGATTGATTGTTCGACACCAAAAGGTACGATTACGGCAACTGTTACAGGCGGAACACCAGCTTATCAATACTCGATTGATGGAACAAACTTCCAATCATCTAATAGCTTTGCTAACTTGAATGGCGGAACATATACCATTACCGTGAAAGACCTAAACCTTTGTATGGGTACAGTTACAGCAGCTATCACAGTAGCTGACACCTTGAAACCAAAGTTTACATCAGTAACTGCAACAATGGCCACTTGTACGGCAGGAACTGCCAATAACGATGGCAAACTAACGATTACGGGTGTAGTAAATGGGGTAAGTTATCAGTACTCGGTTGGAAGCTCATTTAATGCTTCAGCGGCATTTCCAACGGTTGCGGCAGCCATTCCAACGAATGGCGTATTGGCGAATACACTTACAAACCCAACGGCAAACTCACAGATGTACACTATCAGAATCTTCAATAATAATGGTTGTTATAAAGATGTAACAGTCGAATTATTGAAACGAGTATGTGATTGCAAAACTGATATTTGTGTGCCTATTTTGATTAATAAAACAAAAACAAGGTCGAAATAAAATTGACCAACTAAATAAAACTAAAGCCCCTTGACTCTAAAATCAAGGGGCTTTTCTGTGCAGCGAGCCGTAGCGACGGCGGCTGACGCTCGGTCGCTTCAAGTTCGCAGTCATCGAAAAATATAGAATTAAGAAGGGATTAGCTCAAAATTTTCGCCATGACACCTTCTTTTAGAGCGAAACTCGAAACTCTAATACGTTGAATTTCAAGTGTTTGAATTATGAATCGAATCAAGCACATGGCTACCACAATCATATCTACTCGAAGCTCAATCATGCCAGGAATCTGCATTCTTTCGGCGTGATTTTTAAAAATTAGCTCGTCATACGCCCAGTAAAAATCAGGTAAAGAATACTCAAAAGCAACTTCATCGTTGGGAGGGAGTTGACCTTTGTCTTTCATGTACTGCATATCAATGAGTGTATCAAATGAGCCCGACGAACCAATCAAAACCTTCGGAGCGTATTGGTGACACGCATTGGCCAATGGTAGTAATTTTTCACGGAAAAAGTCATCCATCATCTGCACCGAACGCATCGAAATCGGGTCTGATTTCATGAATTTATCCATCAAACGTTGTCCACCAATCTCAAAACTTTGCTTCCAAAATATCTTTTCATCATTACAAATAATAAATTCCACACTTCCGCCACCAATATCCATTATCATTGACGTTTCTGGAATACTCATGGCTTGTTTTACGCCTAAACAAATCAACTCAGCTTCTTCATCGCCCGAAATTACTTGAATTTTTATACCCGTTTCTTCCGCGACTCGTTGTATAAAATCTTCTTTATTTCCTGCATTTCGAATTGCACTTGTGCCAGTGGCAAAAACTCGGTCTAACGAAACCCCTTGTTTATCAATATTTTCTCTGAAGCCCTTCAAAACTGTCAATGCTCGCTGAATCCCTTCTTCCGAAATCACACCTTGACTAATGCCTCCCATGCCAATTTTAGCAGGAATCGAGGCTTTATAAAGTGCTTCCGTCCCTTCAACAGTCAGTAAATGAAATGTATTTGTGCCTAAATCAATAATGGCTGTTCGCATAACCCTCAGTCCCTAAAGGGAAGTTTATGTTTTAAATTTTTACAAATGTAGTGCTAAACCTCTTAGATTGAGAAAAACATTGGATGTTTTAGCTTTAAAAACTTGAAAATCAGAAAATTAATCTCTACTTTTGCACTCCCAAACAAAAGGAGGTGTATTTATATGTTAGTAATCAACGTAAAAGAAAACGAATCTATTGATAAAGCTTTGAAACGTTTCAAGAAGAAATTTGAGAAAACGGGTGTATTGCGTCAACTACGCAAGCGTCAGGCGTTTGAAAAACCATCAGTAGCTCGTCGTAACGAAATTATTCACGCTACTTATGTGGGTAAATTGAGAAGCAACGAAGAAATGTAATATTATTGAGCAATTCAATTTGTTTCAAACAAGTATTGCAATCTAATATATTTAAACCATATTAGCAGATAAATTTTATTGATGCTCAATTTTTAAAATTGATAATTAATAATTGATAACTGATAATATGGTTTCTTATTTTCTACAACATATCAAATACGAAAAACGCCTCAGCCACCATACGGTTATGGCTTACGAAGGAGATTTGAAACAATTTTCGGCTTTTCTACAATTTCAGTACGAATTTAAAGAACCAGAAAAAGCCGATTTTCAAATGATTCGTTCTTGGATTGTGGCTTTGGTTGATGAAAAAATAGAGAATCGAAGCATTAATCGAAAAATTGCTACACTCCGCACATTCTACAATTTCTTGCTTCGTCACAAAGTTATTTCTACTGACCCAATGCTGAAAATCAAGGCATTGAAAACCGATAAAACACTTCCCAAATATGTTGAAGAAAAACCCATGGAAAATCTGCTCGATGATATGGAGTTTTCGGACGATTTTTCTGGTTTACGTGATAAATTAGTTCTCGAATTACTCTACGGAACGGGTATGCGTCTGGCCGAATTGATTGGCTTAAAAATTACTGACCTCAATTTGTATAATAATACGCTTACGGTGTTAGGGAAAAGAAATAAACACCGAATCATTCCTATTAATAAATCGTTGGTTGAAGCGATAAAGCATTACCTAACCCTCCGCACCGATTTGGTTGATGATACCTCAAATAGTTATTTGATTTTGACCGATAGTGGTACACAAGCCTACCCGATGTTTATTCAGCGTTTGGTGAAGAAATATTTATCGTTAGTTACCTCGCTCGAACAACGCAGCCCGCACGTTTTGCGGCATACCTTTGCTACACATTTACTTAATCGAGGAGCAGACTTAAACGCCATCAAAGATTTATTGGGCCATACGAGCCTTGCCGCTACGCAGATTTATACCCATAATTCGATTGAAAAGTTGAAGAAAGTTTTCAAACAAGCTCATCCGAAGGCGTAAGTGTAGCACAAGTTTCAAACTTGTGCCGTGAATACATCATGTTTTAGCAGTACCAAGATTAGCTTTGTTTTTGCATAAAAAACGTTTATTTTTGACTAATAAACACTTATAAAATGAGTGCAGCAGAGAAAATACAGAAAAAGTACATGTCGGTAGAAGAATATTTTGAAATGGAAAAGCATAGTGAAGTTCGCCATGAATATTATGATGGTGAGGTTTTCGCTATGGCTGGAACTTCTATAAATCACAATAGAATAGTACAGAACCTTTCTGGTGTTTTACGCCCGATATTTCGTCCAAGAGGCTGTGAAGTTTTGCTTGAAAGTGTCAAATTAGAAGCAATCAAGCATTTTTATTATCCTTATCCAGATTTGATGCTCACTTGCGATGCCGAGGATATGGATGCTGAATATATCATTAAAAAACCAACGCTGATTATTGAAGTTTTATCAAAATCATCAGTTTTGAATGATAGAGTTACTAAGCTAAGACGCTACAAAAATATTCCATCACTTCAATACTACTTAATAGTTTCACAGTACGAGTTTTTAGTAGAGTCGTATAGTCGTGTGGATGATTCTTCTTCGTGGTTGTATGATGTTTATGAAGATAGCAACGACATCATTAATTTTCCAAAATTAGACTTCACATTATCACTGTCAGCTATTTATGAAGG
>JALQYE010000232.1 GCA_023254245.1 Emticicia sp. | reverse complement strand
AAAGCACCTTTGTACTTAAATGTTGGAATCATATAGCTGATAACCTCTTCGGCCTCAGGCACTAAATCGAGTATTTGTTGGCGTAGTTCTTCCAGTGCAAGGCGTTCTTTTTCTGGAACAAACGAAAGATACGAATCGATATCTTTTACGGCAATATTTTTCTCCATCATCATTTTAATAGGTTTTGAATTGTAAACACGAAGGGTGAAGTACCTTGGTATCATCGCTGATTTTAGTCAATAAACCTGTTTTTTGATTTCTTCGAAAAACCACTATATTGTTTGAACTTTGGTTTGCTACAAGTAAAAAATTACCCGTTGGGTCGATATTAAAATTGCGAGGAGTTTCGCCATAAGTTGATTCATGACCTACTAAAGTGAGTAATCCATTTATCGAAATTTGGAATATTGAAATCGTATTTTCTACGCGATTGGTTGCGTATAGAAATTTCCCATCGGGCGAAACATGAATATCGGCACTACTATAAATTTCAGCCTTTTTCTGATTCGATTGAATCTGTTGTATTTTAGCAAGCTGCCCATTTTTATAGCCATAACCAGTAATATTCCCACTTAACTCTTCGATTGCATAAGCAAATTTTTGATTTGGATGAAAAGCCATATGACGTGGGCCGCCACCTGATTCAGTGTTTATAGTCAGATGATTAGTTTCGATTAATGGCTTTATTTGGTTCTCGTCAAACTTAAATGTTCTAATTTTATCAGTACCTAAATCGGGCAGAAAAAGAAAATCGTTTTTCGGTGAAAGATTGGCCGAATGAATGTGCGGTTTTTCTTGTCGTTCTTTATTGATGCTCGTTCCCGAAAACTGAATACTTTGTATGAAAGGGTTGAGACTTCCATCTTGGTTTTTGCTTAAAACCGTTACGTTGCCCTCACCATAGTTTGCTGTAATGATGAATTTATTATTTTTATGCACACTTACATAAACAGGGTTTTCGCCATTGGCCGATTGTTTATTGATAAATTTCAAACTACCATCATCACTATTGATGGCAAATGCACTTATATTTCCATGTTGTGGAAGTTTGGTTTCGGTGCAAGCATACAAAAATTTTCCATCAGGAGAAACTGTCAGAAATGATGGGTTTACAATGTTTTCGGTATTAAAAGCTAAATTTAAAGTACCAGTTTTTGGGTTAAGTTCATAGACATAAATGCCTTTGTCAGGTTTACCATCGGTGTATGTGCCTACAAACATAAACGTTTTTGATTGAGCAAAAACCAAACTGATGCTCTGTAGGAAAAGAAATAAATAGGTTAGTTTTTTCATTTTATATTTAAAGCAAATTAGTCTTATCATTCTCAATTTCAATGGTCAAGCGGACGTTTTTTTATCATTCCACCTTTGGTATCTTTTACGCTGTTCATCACCACAAATGCATTTGGTTCAATTTTTTCGATTTCGGTATTGAGTTTATTTAGTTCTAATCTCGTGATTACGGTATAAATAATGTCAATATTTTTGGTTTCTCCACTTTTCCCGTAACCCTTTTTACCGCTATAAACCGTTACACCACGTCCCATTTCATTGATAATCATTTGTCTGATTTCTTCGTTGTGGGAAGAAATAATTGTTACTCCGATGTATTCGTCGATACCCTCAATGATAAAATCCAATGTTTTTGAGGCAGCCAAATAAGTAATCATCGAATAAAGAGCAATTTCGACCGAAAGAAAATAGGCTGCGGTTGAAAAAATAAGTACATTGATAATAATGATAATATCGCCAATAGTTGTACCGAGTTTTTTACTCAAAAAAATAGCTAAAACCTCAGTCCCGTCAATGACAGCCCCACCTCTGACTGCTAAACCAATGCCCGCTCCAAGGAAAAAACCTCCAAAGATAGATACCAGTAAATTATCATCTGTCACATTTGGAAAATCGACTGTGCCAACGCACAAAGCGAGTCCAGCAATGGCCAAAGCAGTTTTAAGGGCAAAGACTTTCCCCAAAATTTTATAACCCAAAAAGATAAACGGAATATTGATACAAATGATGAGGATGTAAAGAGGTATTTGGGTTAAGGCAGAAATCAAAAGAGAAATCCCCGTAGCTCCACCATCAATAAAATGGTTAGTCAATAAAAAACCTTTGAAGCCAAAAGATGCCGAAAAAATTCCAGCTGTTATCAGTATAATATCTTTTAGATATCGTTTGAGTAAGATTTTTAGCTCTCGGTACCCTTTGGCCAGTTTATAGTCGGAGTAGCTTTCGCCGCTTGCTAATGTGGGTAGAGTAGTTTTTGTAATTATTTTTTTCCAGAGTGAATTCATAGCTATGCTTATTATGGGTTAAGTTTTTAAATCTGCTTTTCGTTTTCGCAGAAAATTGGTGAATCTTCTGTCAGTTGGGTATTTTCGATTGGGGGTTAAGTTATTGAAAACCAACGCGACTATCAGTAAAATTAGCGTGCCAGTAAGCACAGGTGTTAAAACATACCAATATCCTAACTGCTTTATTTTATCAGTTCCGATTATGGCAATCAAGGCGGCTGCTCCTCCTGGTGGGTGGAGGGTCTTGGTTATTTGCATCATCACTATCGATAGCGAAACTGCCAAAGGGGCGGTAATCCATAAAATATTGGGCAAAGTTTTATAGATTGTAACGCCTATGATGGCCGAAATAACATGCCCCCCGACCAAATTACGAGGTTGTGCCAGTGGACTTTGAATTGCTCCAAAAATTAAAACGCTTGATGCTCCAAACGAACCAATCAGAAATACATTATCAATATCGGCTAAGGTCTTATTTTGGATAAATGCGATAATAGCAATACCCATAAAAGAGCCAATAAATGAATAAAGATGCTCTCTTGTATCGACTAAGGTTTCTCGGTAGATGACATACCTCGTCATCCTTAAACCCCGTTTAAGTTTATTTTTTACCATTTTTGTTTTGTTGTACTTATAGTGTTGTTGTGTGGAAATATTTGTTGGAATGGCTTACTTCAAAACCTCCATTTCATTAATTTCAGGGCCACCGCCACGATTAGCAGAACCCGCCACCGAATAAACTTTGCCTCCAACTACCGATGCTCCAGTGCCGTGACGTCCTTGTTTGAGACTTGGAAATGGCACCCATTGCATTTTCTTTGTGTCGAAGGCCTCAACTTCGCTATGAGCAGGTACTTGAGCAGCACTTTCACCTCCAATTACCAAAAGTTTATCGCCAAATGCTACCGATGAATTTCCTGCTCGTTGGGTTGGTAAATTCAATTCGCTCGGCAGTGTTTGCCATGTTTTTTTCTTTAAGTCATACACATCAACTGCGGCTTCAGTAAGGTTTAATACTTGGTTAATACGAGCAGTTGAGCGTCGGCCACCTGCCACATATAGTTTGTCATTGATTACGGCTACACTCACGTGGTCACGTAGGTGAGGAGCGTCGGCCAGTTTTACCCAAGTATTGGTTTTTGGGTCATATTCATCGAGCCAAGCCACGTGGCCGTCCCAATGCCCATCTGTGATACCACAAACTGTATAAATTTTGTTTTTGTAAACAACACAGCCCGCCGAACCACGCAAACGGTCTTTTGGGATTTCGGGGCCAACTCGCCATTCTCCTTTTTCAAGGTTGTAGATATAAATATTTGGAATTGGGGTTTCGTGCGGGTATTTTCCCGTCATGGCCATCATTACATATACTTCTCCATTGTAAGTAACCGCTTGTAAGTGATGAATTTCAAGTGGTGTATCAACTGATTTAGTCCAAGTTTGGGTTTTGATATCGAATATTTCGGTGGGTTTAATGCCACGTCCGCCCAATAATACGAGTTTGTTCCCAACGGCAGTCATGGTGTTTTCGTGGCGATTGGTACAAGTGTTTTGCGGGGTCATTACCTCCCACATTTGGGCGTTTGCACAAAAAGATAATGTGCTTAGGATGGTTAGAAGCTTGACTTGAACAAAGGGTTTTACGGTCATAAGGTAAATTGCTTAAAGAGGTTAATTCTGAAAGCAATTTAACGAAAATATTTGTTTGTTCGGGCGATTAGCGACGATGAAAGTTTTTTTGTGGACAAGAATCTAAGCTCAAAAGGCTCTGATTCTTGTAAAAACTAATGATGCTATCTGATTCAGACATTGTTCTGGGATAAGAAAGAATTATTGAACTTTGAATAATTTGATGGTGTAATCGAGTAATTGCTGATTACCATAATCACCATGCCCTGGAACTACAATTTTTACATTTGGGTACCATTGTTTTACTTTCGTAACAGTGTTTGACCACTCAGCAAGATTGGCATCGCCCAAATATCCTTTGCTTGCATCAATTTCTTTGACCAAACATCCGCCAAACATGACATTTTCGCTCGGGAAATAACCCACAACGTTATCTTTGGTGTGCCCTTCACCGAAAAACTTGGCCGTGATGTTTTCTTTACCAACTTTTAGCGAAAGCAAATCTTTAAAGCCATTTTGTGGTACGGTATATTTATTTTCTTTGGCAAGTTCGATGGTTTTGAAATGGGCATAAGAGGGAATATTATTGTCATGAAATGCCTTTAAACCTCCCAAACAATCATCGTGAAAGTGCGTGGGAATAACTGCATTAATTTGGCAATGGAGTGTTTCTTTTACCCATTTGATGAGTTCTTCGGCACTTTTATCGTTGGTTGGGGTATCAAAAACAATTACTTCATTATTATTTCTAACCAAAACTCCATTGCACGGCACATAGCCAAAATCGTTGGTTTGTTTGAAAGAAACGTGTTTGAAAGCATTTTCAGAAATTTGTGTAATTACCAAACTGCTGGTTTTATAGATTTCTTTTGGCTTGAATTTGACATTCTTTTGGGCAAAGGAACTGATGCTCATAGTTGAGATTATGAGGAGTAAGAGAGTTTTAGTGATAGCTTTCATTTTCTTTGGTACAGAGACTTTTGTATTTTTCTAAAAGATTTTGATATGTAAAATGATAATTTGTTGTTTAATTATTGGGTGGGACGAGTCGAGTTTGATTTGGGGGATTTTTGAAACGTGTCCAAATTTTATAGACTAAAAATAACGAAATAACTGTTCCAATCAGGATTACTCCTTTTTCGCCTAAAAGCTCAACTACAAAATTAAAAGTTCTTGATTTACTACTGTGTGCTTCTTCTGCTGTTCCATTTGCTAAGGCAATCGCTTCAAAATATGAGAATATAGTAATGCCAATAGTTACCACAAATCCAATTAGATAATTTTGTATGGCTTTAAATGGTGTTAGTGTCTCGATTGTTTGTTGGAAATAGCGTTTATCTGTGAAGTAACTGAAAAAGGTTTCATAATCATCAAAATCTGTAAAACTAAATTCACAATCAGCTGGCAAACCTCCAAATGCTTTATACTTAATGAGAATATTTTTGTCAAACTCCTCTTTTTTTATAGATTTTATGTTTTCAAACGTGATTTCAACTTTAGTAGCGAG
>JALQYE010000231.1 GCA_023254245.1 Emticicia sp. | reverse complement strand
TGTTGTCGTAAACGATGTTTTTGGTAAACTCTTTTTTGATGAGCCAATTGCTTTCGAGCAAAAAGGTAGCAAATAAAATAATGCTATTCAGTAGAGCCAGTTCGTCCCAACCGCCTTTGCTGATGGCTGAAAGTAAACCGATGGCAATGACCAAAAATAGGTAGGTCATATCTTTCGTAGAAATACTTTCGGTGCGGTAGCGGAGCATTGAAAAAACCGCAAATAAACCAAAGGCTGCCCCCATACTCATCTCGACTTTATTGAGCAAGTAGGTTATCAAGAAAATAACTAAGTTGAACGCAAAAAATGTAAGATATTGGTCGGCTTTCTTATAATTTTTGTAGAAAATCAGGCGAATGAGTACAAAAACAGAGACTAAATCAATGAATAAACGAATAAAAAATTTGCTTGAAAGTTTTTCAAATAACTCGAAAGAAGCTGTTTGGACGGTTTGTAGGGTATCAGGCGATAGCGTTTGCTGTAAAAGATTCATATTGGTGCAGTGTTTTTGAAATTCTTTTTAGGTGTTTTTTGAAATTATTTTGTTTAACGCCCTCAAAAAGGCTAATGATTCCGAAACAGTATTTGCTTATTGAACCCGATTTTAGTTGGTATTTCTTCAGAATTCCCAATATCGGCGAAGCCCCCACTTTCTCTTGTTTGATTTCGGCAATCGCAATTTGGGCGTATTGAACTTCCCTCGAATCATCCTTAAACGTAAGCTCCAAATCAATCGTGAGGCGTTCGGGGCTTTGCTTACTCACGAGCGTGAGGCGGCTATAATTGACCCACATAATGCCTTGCAAGTTTTCGGGTTCGAGCGGACTAATTTTGCTCAAAAAAGTCGAAGTCTCATCGTGCAAATAAGGCTCATAAATACCATTGGTTTTGATACGTTTTTTAATGGTTCGACCATGGTTATTCTTGAACTTTACCTCAAAAAACTGCAAATTTGACCCAACATAATTACGTGAACGTACCTTATACCGATTTTGCTTTCCTGCCTGATGCTGGTGATAGAGGCGTAAGTCTTTGGTATCATAATAAAGTGTTTGGTAAGGACAAATTCGTTGATTATCAATTTCTAAGAGTTTATAATGCTGCTTGGCATCGGCTAAAATGTCGGGTAGAAAATTCACTGGAATCAGGTATTTTACATCCATTCTATCCATCAATTTCACATCCTCCATCTCAGCTAACGTAATTGGCTCAAATAGTTTTACTTCTTCTTGTATTTTTTCAAAAAAAATAGCTGTCGTCATAATAATCTCCCCTTTAGGGGTTGGGGGTGATGGCTTTAAAACTCATACATATACTTCTTGGTCTGAATCAATTTACCTTTGGTATCGTAGGTTTTTTTTTCGGTTCTAAGTCCTTTGGCATTGATTATATAAACCGAACGGCTAATGAGAATATTCTTTGCGTCATACTTGATTTCTTCCGATTTTTCGCCGTCGGCATTGTATTTATAAACAAAACGATTGATTTGCTTACCTGTGGCATCGAAAATGGCTTCTTCTATTTTATCGCCATCTTTATTGAATTTCGTGGCAGTTTTGTCTTTTAATGCTCCGTTTTTATCGTAGTTTACCTCCAAAATTACCTCACCTTCCTTATCAAACTTCTTCGATACATCGTTGTGGCTCACTTCCTTTCCGTTTTCGTATTCTACAACAACTTCGGTTATTCCTTTGACACCATTTTTACGAATATCCTTTTTAGATTGTGCCAATAGGCAGAAAGGCATTACAAGCAAAATTAAAATTCTCATGTTTTAGTTTATCGTTTTCACTTATTCATTACTAAGCGAACTTAAATAGTTTAGCAATATCGTTACAAAAATTAATACTTGAAATAAAACTGCCCTAATGCTGATTTTATTACTTATGTTCGTGTGTTTTGGAACACTGATGTTCCAAAACAGATTTTTGTTACTTCAAAAACGCACTAACTGCCTGATTTCTACTCACAACATGTTGTTTTAAAACTGGTAAAGCGGCCGTAAAACTGGCGGCATTCGTCAGGTTTGAATACGGAGCTACTTCTTTTTCAGTTCCGTTTACATAGGGTGTAATGAGGTTGGTGGCTTTATCAAAAATCTCATTCATCTTGCTGGTAGTGAATACATTATCATTGAAGTCTCTTACATACGCCTTATATTTGGCATAATAAACGGGGTCATTAGCTACATAATTAATCAAAGGCCAGTTATTGGCCACTCCCGCCAACGAAAGCTGTACACGCACCTGCGATGTCAGGGCTTCGTTATTATCCCACGGAATCCAAGTGAGTTTTTTAGTAGGGTCATTGTATAAATAATGGTTGTGAGCCATGCCTCCGTAAGTATCCCAATTGACGAGTGTAGAATTGACCGCTAACCACTTAATAAAATGGTCGGTATTGAAAACCGCATCTAAATTGCTTCGCCATTGTGTTGGATTTGACGTACGAATCGGGTCGTTCAGAGCCTTGATACTTGCCTGTACATCGCTCCAATCAGCAGCGGTTTCATTGTTTTTTTTCTCAAAATTAGCTTGATTAAACGTCTGAAAAGTTGATTCGGGCTTGTAAATATTACCACTTTTACTACCAAACTGGCTTTTTATCATCGAATCATCAATAATTTCAATCATCGTATAAACTCCACAATATTTTTTTCCTTCGCCAAAATCAATATAAACTTTATAGAACGCCGTTTGAGCGGCAGGAATTCCCGCCATTCTAAAAATATCTGCTGTTACTTTATCTCTAATCAACGAATTATCTTTTACGCCAGCACTCATTGATAGCTCTTTGAAACCATAAAAACGTTGGTCGTTGATTTCGGGGTATTTATCCTCAAACTCATCCATTTTTAGGCGAAACGGAAACTTATAAATACCTGCTCGCCAAGTGGCATTCAAAGTCGAATTACCTTTTGGTCTAAATCCAACTTTACGCCACTCCTTGCCATTAAATTTCATCGTAACAGGGATGTAGTCAGCATCTTCACCAAACGAAGGGGCTGCTCCTCCACCAACATTTCCTCCGCCCGCTGCACCACCTCCACCAACTGCACCACCCCCGCCTTGTGTAGTGCCCCCTGAGCCAAAAGTGCCTTTGCCTTTGGCAACCATGTCAGCTTTAAGAGCTGTCCAGTCGGCCGTAGTCATGCTTATTTCGAGCGTATTGACTTTATCTTGGGGAAAAATGACCGTGTAATTCGGGTCAGCGTCGTTGCTGTGGCTTTCGGTTGTCCAATCAGGGTTTGAGTTGGAAGGCGTGATGGTTTCGGCATTTTTCACGCAGGCCGCCATTAGCCATAAACTTGTGGCAGTAAGAAATATTTTGATAGGTTTCATAAAGGGTGTTTAGTTTTAGACGATAGACGTAAGTTCGTAAGAAATGGTTGTTTTGATGCGTTTTTGACTAAAAACTTGCGGAAAATCTCGAAATGCCTGTAATCTAATTTGTTCTCCGTAATTTTGTCACGCAAATTTTATTTCGCCAAGCCCGAAAATCATTGCACGAAAACGGAAATCTTACTACTCAAATTGCCATGAATATTCTTTTGGTCGAACACGATGAGAATCATGCAAAGCTACTGACGCAAGTTTTAGCTGAGTATTTTCCTATGAGTAGCATTGAATTTTGTCAAACAAACGAAGAACTAAAAACAGCACTCAATGCAGGAGTTTTGTATGATTTGGCTCTGTGCGAAGTAGAATTAAGGGATGGATTGATTTTTGAAATATTTCAAGAATCATTGCCGAGTTTTCCAGTTGTATTTATGTCGGCTTATGACAAATATTGGTCGCAGGCAATGGCCTACAACGCCATTGATTACCTCCGAAAACCAATCGGGAAGGAAGAAGTAAATCGGGTTTTGGAGAAGTATGAAGCATTGAAATTGCATTTTTTGAAACGTTTTTCGGCCGAAAATGATTCAAAAATAACAAAGTCTGCTTTTCAGAAAGACCGCCTGATTGCTAAAAAAGGTACCAACTATTATGTGATTTCAACCAAGGATATTGCGTTTATTTATACCGAATCAAGAATTGTATTTTTGATAGACCGAACTGGCGAACGCTACACCGTAGAACGCAGCCTGAGCGAACTCGAAATCGAGTTGCCGAGTCGAGATTTTTTTCGGGTAAATCGCAAATTTATCGTCCATATTGATGCCATTCTGAGTTTTAAACCTTCATTTAAAGGCAAAATTGCCCTCGAACTCCTACACCTCGCCAAAGCCGAAGTAAGTATCAGCCAAGAAAACGCCGCCCAGTTTAGAAAATGGATTGAGGAGTAAAACAGTCGATAGTCCACAGACAACGGTCCACAGTTCTTGCTGTTGACTATCGTCAATTGACCTTGGACTAAGAAAATTAACCAACGAAAAATGAAAAAAACGATTACAATTTTTAGCAGTATTTTAATTGCATTAGTATCCTTTCGAGCGTCGGCTCAGCTTGATAGTGTTCAGAATCTCAATGAAGTTGTGGTTTCGGCTTCTCGTGTTGAAGAGAGTATTTTTAAGGCCCCAGTTTCGGTTACGAAGGTGTCAGCCTTGCAGCTACAAAATTCTCCAAGTGTAGAATTAATTTCTTCTTTAGCCCGCTACAAAGGCATTGATGTAAGTCAATCGAGTTTATTTGTAACGAGCCTAAGTACACGTGGATTTAATAGCGGAAAAGCTGAAAGGTTATTGCAACTGGCTGATAATGTGGAGTTTATGTCGCCAACATCTTCGCTCTATGGCGGAAATTGGATGGGCACTCCCGAACTTGACATTGATAATATCGAAGTAATCTACGGAGCAAATTCGGCTCTTTATGGTTCGGGAGCGTTGAATGGCGTAATCTTAATGAACTCAAAAGACCCATTCAAACACCAAGGTATTACGGTTTCGGTGCGTGGTGGTTCACGTCTTTTGTTCGATACCCAACTGCGTTATGCACAAGTTTTTGCTAAACGTTTGGCCTTCAAACTCAATGCTAATTTTATATCGGCCGATGAGTTTTTGGGCGAATCTGATGCCGCTATCAAAGCCACAACCGAGGGCGGTTTAGCAGGTTCGGATGCGGCCAATAATGCTTACGGCTCGCCTTTTGGCTGGAACAAACTCAACTATTTTGGTGATGTTGGCTCAACTGTTATGAATGAAGCTTTTACTAAATACAATGATGGTAAGCCCTACCGAATTTATATGCCAGGCTTCAAAGAAAGTGAGATTCTGACTGTAAATGATGGCCGACAATTTGGTTTTGGTGGAGATTTTAAAGCAGGAAATTTACGTTTGAATCCTTCGCTTCATTTCAAAATTAACGAACGCACCAAGGCATCTTACGAATACCGTAAATCAATCGGGAATGGTATTTTTCAAAGTACGAGCCGCTTTGCTTGGCGAGAAATGAAATATGATTTGCACAAATTTGAGATTAAAAACGACCGCTGGTTTGTGCGTGCTTACTCGATGTTTGATTATGGTGGCAAAGCCTACGAAATTGGTGGTGTGGCCAATGCCCTCCAAAATATGCGATT
>JALQYE010000230.1 GCA_023254245.1 Emticicia sp. | reverse complement strand
GACATCAAGTAATTGAGATAGGACTGGGAAAACTTTATCGAGTGACAGGCAATCAGAAATACCTTGATTTATCGAAGTTCTTTATTGATTGTCGAGGTCAACGCAAATACGATAAGAAAACAGGCGATAAAGACGCAACTGTCTGGCAGACAGGAGCTTACTGGCAAGATAATATTCCAGTAACTAAACAAACTGAAGCTCTTGGGCACTCAGTACGTGCGGGGTATTTGTACGCAGGAATGGCCGATGTGGCTTCAATGACCAATAATTTGGAATATCTGACCGCTCTTAATAAAATTTGGGATAATGCTTTCTCTAAGAAAACCTACATTACGGGCGGACTCGGACAAGCAGGAAATTGGGAAGGGTTTGGCCCTGATTATGAATTATCAAATCACGCTGCTTATTGCGAAACTTGTGCGGCTATTTCGAGCGTGTATTGGAATCATCGAATGTTTATGATGTACGGCGACTCGAAATATATTGATATTTTGGAACGTACACTTTACAACGGCCTTATTAGTGGAATCGGGCTTGATGGAAAAACATTTAACTACGAAAATCCGATGGAATATAATTACCAAAAAGGTAAGCTGAGTGGCGAAAACAAACGTTCTCCATGGTTTGGTTGTTCGTGTTGCCCGACTAATATTTGCCGTTTTATGCCTTCAATTCCGAGTTATGTGTATGCTCAAAAAGACAATAGTGTATATGTGAATTTGTTTATGTCGAACACAACTACATTAGAGGTTGTTCAAAAAGAAAGCGTAACTATTTCGCAAACTACTGAATATCCGTGGCATGGAATGGTTGTTATTTCGGTTGACCCTGCCAATAAAAATGGTTTGAAATTTCTACTTCATGTAAGAATTCCTGGTTGGGCGAGGGACGAGGCTTTTCCGACAGATTTGTATCGTTATAAAGATAAATCATCGGATAAACCTTCAATCAATGTAAATGGTCAAATTGTTGAATATAGCATTGAAAATGGCTATGCAATCTTAGAACGAGCTTGGAAAAAAGGTGATAAAGTAATGATGACTTTACCGATGAAAGTGAAGCAAGTAGTGGCCAATGAAAAAGTGAAAGATAACATTGGTAAGATTGCGATTGAGCGTGGTCCGATTGTTTATTGTGCCGAATTTGTAGATAATAATGGACTTACATCTAACTTGATAGTGCCTGAAAATCAGAATTTTGCGACAGAGTTTCAGACAAATTTACTGAATGGAGTAATGACCCTCAGAGGCTCAGCAAATGCCTTGAATATCGAAAATAATGCTTCGATTTCGACTAAAAATCAACCTTTGGTTTTAATTCCATATTATGCACGCTCGAATCGGGGGCAAGGAGAAATGCGGATTTGGTTTCCGACTCGAATCAAGAACTTGGAGATTATGACTGAGTAAAACGAACTAAAAAATAAATGGCTGCCTAAAAAGCAGCCATTGTTTTTTTATAAAGAAAGTAGTAATTGATTTTATTTTTTGCTCACAACCTTACTCTTTACGCCAACACCTAATTCGATATCTTTTTTCGCTTTTTTTGTATCGGTGTTTAGTAATTTAACTCCATCTGATTTATCGCCCATTACCTTCAATAATATATCTTTATCTGCTCCGTACTGAATATTGTTCAACACAACGTTTTTGCTGTTTTGTACTTGCATGACGGTCTTATCATTGGTCAAAAGTGTAACGTTTTTTAAAGAGATATTTTCAGCTTCTACACAAACCAAACCTTTGTTCGATTCAATCATGGCGTTTTCGATATTGATATTCTTGATAGACATTTCGGGTAAACCTCGTATCAAAATTGCTGTTTCGGCACCTTTACATACTACATTTTTGATATAAAAATCCTTGAATTGTGGTGTGCCTTCATTTAAAGGCTCAGCTTTGATAACGGGTAATTCGTTTTCTTTTCCATCAGCACGCACGGGGTCTTTTGCCGCATAATACATATCAAAAAGAATAGCCTCGCCTGGAATCTCGGTCATGTTGATGTTATTTACGTAAATATTATCCACCACACCTCCACGTCCACGAGCTGTTTTGAAGCGTAAGCCCACATCTGAACCCATGAATATACAATCGGAAATATACATATTTCGTACTCCGCCCGACATTTCTGAGCCAATCACAAAACCACCGTGTGCGTGATAAACGATACAATCTTTGATGATAAAGTTTTCGGTCGGAACTCCACGTTTGCGGCCTTGCTCGTCACGACCTGATTTTATCGTAATTCCATCATCGCCCGTATCGAAAGTACAGCCTTCGAGAATACCATTTCTACACGATTCTAAATCAATAGCATCGCTGTTTTGGGCATACCAATAGTTTTTTACCGTTACATTTTTCACCGAAATGTGTTCGCAGAGTAGGGGGTGCATAGTCCAAGCAGGTGAGTTTTGGAAAGTTACACCTTCAACGATGATATTTTTGCAGCGTGTCAGACTCAACATATTTGGACGAAGAAAATCTTTATACGAAGCCAATTCTTCGGGTGTTGGTTTTACACCATTCAAGATTCTACCTGCATTCGGAATTATGTTTCCTTTCAATGATTTTTCTGATGGATACCAATTGTTTTGTTTTTCATCAGTTACACCACCTGATTTTATCAAGCTTGCCCATTGCCCAGCCGTTTGTTTTTCTCGTTTGATAGCACGCCATACATCGCCACCACCATCAAGCACGCCTTCGCCCGTGATAGCGATATTTTCTAAATCAACGCCCCAAATAGGTGCTTGGCAGCGGTAAGAATCTTGCCCCTCCCAAGTAGTAAGTACGATTGGATAATCATCATAATTTTTACTGAATTGAAGCAACGCTCCTTTTTCGAGATGAAGATTTACGTTACTTTTCAAAACAATCGGACCCGTTACCCAAAGACCTTTTGGTACGAAAACTGTTCCGCCACCAGCGGCATTACAAAGCTCAATGGCTTGATTGATAGCTTTTGTATTGACAGTCAGACCATCTGCTTTTGCTCCATAGCGGGCAATATTGAAGGTATCTTTTCTGAAAACTGGGCGATACGTAAGTGGTAATTCGTAGGCATATTTATCATTAAATTCGGTCTTTTTTAAGAAATTCCTCAACGGATTTCCCGTGCTTACGAGGCCATCGGCTACCAAATTTGCCATTAATCTTGCTCCGTAGGCCGTAAAATGCGTATTATCTTCGATTCCTTTCGGGAATTTTGGGTAAATGCCAGCCGCAACATTCATGAATATCTTTTTTGAACCTTCAACACCATGTTGTTCAATAATTTTTTGACTTGAAGCGTGCATATCAATCAACGAAATGTTGTACTGCTTGGCTATCTCACGAACAACCACAGGATACTCGCCGTGCTGGTCAACAAACTTTCCGCTCTCATCAAATTTTCTACGCATCACAGGCGTAAGAATCACTGGTGTTGCTCCTTTTGCCTGCGTTTCTTCGATGTAGCGAATCAGATTTTTGCGGTAATCGGTTTGTGCCGCTGCGTAGCGAGTAGTATCCGATTCTTTTTGGTCGTTATGACCGAATTGAATGAAAACGTAGTCGCCTTTGTGCAGTTGGTCGTGTACTTTTTTCCAAAGACCTTGATTACGGAAACTTTTGGTACTGCGGCCATTTACTGCATGGTTCTGAATCTCTACGGCATTCGTAAATAATTCGGGAAGCACCTGTCCCCAACCAGTTTCGGGTGCATCATAAGGATTTTTGTTGGCACAGGTTGAGTCGCCAATCAAGAAAATACGTGGTTTCTCTTCGGTCGGGCTAAACGCCGAGTTTGCCCAAAATAAGGCAGTAAATAGTAATAAACGGTGTAGGGTTTTATTTTTCATGTGAAAAAATCAAAATTATTATTTGTTTACAGGATTCCATTTTCCATCAAAAGTCCAATCAATCGTTACTGCTTTTGGGTCGATTTTTAAATTATTAGCGTACCATGCAAAATCGTTTCCTTTGCGGTGGCAGTTATAGTAATAAACTCGTTTACCCCATTTGAGTTGGGTTGTTGATGATTGATAAATTTCGGCATCGGCCATGTTTTCATCAAATTTGCAATCAATCAAATAAAACTGTGCTTCACGGTGAAAACGCCCCAATTTATAGCTTTTATCGCCTTCAAAAGTGCAATTTTTTAGCACCGTTTTCGATGATTCGTAGTTAGAACCATCGTGCCAAATGGCAGCGTTCATGTTGTGGCAAACAAACTTACAGTTTTCGGCATAAGCCCAGCCTCTGGGGCAATAGAAGTCAACGTGACCCTCCATCGTGCAGTTTTTGAAGTAATATAAACCACCTTCAACGTCCCACGGACTAACGGTATCGCCACCACCTGCTCTAAATGTGCAGTTGATAAAACTCAAGCGAGTTGCTCCAGGAAACGAACGAAAAGCAAATTGATGTCCATCTTTTCTCACGATTTTTTTGCCAGCTTTTTCTCCTTCTTCTCTTGGTAAGGTGCTTTGACTGTTGCCTGCTTCGTTGGTGCAGATGATGGTTGTATCTTTCTTGGCATTGAAGCCATAATCGTTGATTACAGAAAGTTTCTCGAAAGTCAAATCATGGCCTTTGACGTTGATAGTTGCAGCCCCAAAATCGTCTTTGTTTTCGCAACGCCACACATCTCGTGGGAGCGTAGTGAGAATAATTACGCCATCTTCTGACTCACCTTGTAGTTTCAAAAATGACTTCGTAATCATCAATTTTTCACGATAAACGCCATTTTTTATAAAAATAGTACGCTGTTTGGTCGAAGCCGTATCAAGACTATTGATGGCTTCTTGAATCGTTTTATATTTTCCTGTACCATCTTGTGCAACAGTAATTTTTTGAGCAAAAATGGCATTGCTTATTAATAAAATGGCAAAAATGAGACTCGTTTTGTAGAACAAGTTTTTAACTTGTTCCGTATAATTACTATTTTTCATAATTCTTTTTTCGTAAAACCTGATTCTCGGCATGAACGAAGTTTAGCTAAACTCCGATAAAAATTCGTTCCACAATCTATTTTCCCCATTTGGCTACCCACGCAGGATAATCGGTTGAAAGAAATTTGGCTGGCCAAGTACCGTAGTAAGCATAACCAATGCGACGCTCATTTTCGATTTCGGCCAAGGTTGGTTTAGCAATACTATCTCGACCCGTAAAGAAAGGTTTGTTGGTTTCGAGGTCATAAAATCTTGCCCAAATTGTAGAATTTGGGTCGGCTACGACAACTCTGTCTTTGCCCGATGGTTGGCTTACATCGGTAATATCTTGTACTTTTATACCCACAATCTTTACTGATTCCAACCAAGCGGCGGCGGCATTTACGGCTTTTTTGATGTCAGCCGATGGATTGCTGATACTCATCAGAAAAGTACAAACTCCTACACTTTCATTCCCACTAATTGAGGGTAACTCAAAGGCACGAGCTTTGGCTGGTTTAAGCGTTACTCGGTCGTGTTGGGCACACCAAGCAGTGAGTTTACCATTTTGTACGAACTGGGTCTTTAGAATACAGTTGATTCCTTTGTCAACGGCCACTTTAGCTTGCGGAATAAGTGTTTTATCAATGGTTTCAAAATCATTTGTGCCTTCGGCAGCGTA
>JALQYE010000022.1 GCA_023254245.1 Emticicia sp. | reverse complement strand
CGGGTCGCGTTATGGGATAACGCCCGTTTTGGAGCCATTGCGCTCATGGTTGCCGGCCACACACTGACCAAGATGGTCGGTGAGAACGACGCCGCTTTCACCCTGTATGTGTTTATCTACGCGTTCCACGTTCCTGTTTTTGTAGCTGTTTCAGGTTATTTCACCAAGGGAACCGCTCCAGATGACAAACGCATTCGTTCTGTATTTACAGACATTCTGGTTCCTTATGTCATTTTCGAAGTGATCTGGTCCGTAGTTCTCTTCATCTACAACGGAAACTTCCGACTTGATCTCACCAAAGCATCGTGGACTCTCTGGTTCTTGCTGGCATTGGCTATTTGGCGCATTGTGTTGCCATATTTGGTAGCGCTCAAGTATCCACTTCTGATCAGCATTGTTATTTCGATTGCTGCTGGCTACTTCCCCATTGATCAGACTTTTTCAGCAGCACGCGTACTCGGATTCCTACCCTTCTTCGTATTCGGCTGGCAGTTGCGTGAATGGAACCTCGGCGAGCGCTGGATGGCGCTGTGTTCACAGTCCGTCATTCGCTGGCGTGTGATTGCAACAGCATTCATGGCTCTAGTTGCGTTGGGGATAGCAGTCAGTGTTCCGTTCCTACGGGAAGTACAGATCCGTAGCTTTATTACCTACGACTCTGGCTATGCCACCTTTGGCTATGACCAATGGTGGGGAGGCCTTGGCCGTCTCGCCACCATGTTGGTGGCGGCGGCCATGATTATGGCTTTCTTGATTTTGATCCCTCGCGAACAGACCTGGTTTACTCAGTTCGGCCAGGCCACAATGTATGTCTACTTACTGCACACCTTCGTGCTCTATCCCTTGCGCGAAAACGGAATTCTCGATGGTGATCGGCATGGTGGCGGTCTGGCCGCGGATTTTACCCGAAACCACAGCAACCGCCCCAAATTCACCCATCGCGCGGGCGTTGCAGAGCAAGACCCCGTAAAGGAGCGCCCAGCGGATGTTCGGCAAATTGGCCCCAATTTATCCATACTCCAACTCAGAGCCATCGCACCCGTGCGAGGCACACGCCCAAAAGTTGGACGCAAACCCGTAGTACCGCACTCCGTCGAAGGCGATACAATCGAACCCAACGTTTCGCTACCGATGGCAAAAGGCAAAAGTCCAGCCGAAACCGAAGATGCCGAACCCGCCGACGAGCCACTCGAACCTCGCTTCAAATCCCACGGATTAAGGGTTTTTCCACCAAACCAAACATCACCCATGGCCAATTCTCCCAAGGTTAATTTTGCACAAAGCACCGCTCCTGCTTGCTCCAAACGCTGAATCACCGTGGCGTCTTTATCAATTAGTTGGTCTTTGTAAGGTACCGAACCCCACGTAGTTTTATAGCCCTTCACGGCTAATAAATCTTTCGCACCGTACGGTATTCCGTGTAGAAATCCGCGGTATTTGCCTGCCTTAATCTCAGCATCAGCTTGAGCGGCTTGTTTAAGAGCTAATTCTTCCGTAAGTGTTACAACACAATGCAGTTGTATATCGTATTTTTTTAATCTTTCCAAAAAGAACTTTGTTAGTTCGACAGATGAAATTTGTTTGGTTTTGAGCAATTCGCCCAGTTCTCGTACCGAATAAAATGCTAAATCTTCTCGATTAGCTGGTAATTTTACGGCCGAAATCTGTGAAGCCTTAAATGGTAAATAGTTCTTTTCAAACTCAAAACCCACAGGAAGTGGATTGAAATACAACGCTGGCGAAACGCTATTATCAAGCGGCACTTTTCGCATGGCTTCAAAATCTTTTTGATTATCACGCAAATCATTAAGCATTGAATCGGCTTCGGCATCAGTAAAGTCGAGACCTAAGATTTTTTCGGCTTGATTGATAACCTCGACTGTCAAAGGTGGATTTTCGATAACTTTTGTGACGAATGCACCAAGGCCAAGCGATAACACACAGGCAATAGGAAGGATAAATTTTTTCATGTTTATTGATGGGTTAAGCCACTAATTTACTAAAAGTTTGATTGCAAGAAAATGAGTTTTTAGTTTTTATTATTACAACTAATTTGTGAGTATATTTGATTTTCAGTTTATCAACAAAATTTCAATCAATGAAAAAAATACTCCTATCACTCATTATAATTGCAGCTCTGACAGCTCCCCCATCGGGGGCGGGGGGGGCTTATCTTTCTGCTCAAACACCCAAAAATATCCAAAAACACATTGATTATTTAGCATCGGATAAGCTCGAAGGACGTGGGACTGGCACAGAAGGAGGCAAAACTGCGGCTGCCTATTTAGAAAAACAATTCAAGAAACTTGGACTAAAACCCTACGGCGATAAAGGCACATACCTACAAGAATTTCCTGCAAAAAAAGGCTTACCGCCTAACGTTAGTTACGTGCAAGCCACCAACGTTGTAGGATTTTTGGATAATGGTTCCGATAAAACCATCATCATTGGAGCTCATTACGACCACCTCGGCAAAGGCGACCAAGGGAGTTCGCTCGAAGCAAATTCGGTTGGAAGCATCCACAACGGGGCTGATGATAATGCTTCGGGAACAGCTGGTCTGATTGAAATGGCGAAGTTTTACGCAAAGAATAGCCTCAAAGAAAAACACAATTTCTTATTCATTGGCTTTTCGGGTGAAGAATTGGGTTTAATTGGCTCAAAATATTACGCTGATAATGCCACAATCGACTTAAAATCAGTCAATTGTATGATAAATATGGATATGATTGGGCGTTATCGTGAAGACAAGGGCTTAACTATTGGCGGTTGGGGAACGAGTAGCTTTTGGGGAAAGAACATTCCACAACTGGCTATGAATCAAGGAGTTAAATACAATGTCGACTCGGCAGGTATAGGTCCATCAGACCACACTTCGTTTTACCTCAAAAACCTTCCTGTATTATTTTTCTTTACGGGGGCTCATCAAGAATACCACAAACCAAGCGATGATGCCAACTTGATTAATGCCGAAGGAGAAGTAAAGGTTTTGAACTTAGCCAAGAGTATTATCGAAAAAATAGAAGAAGCTCCGAAACTTGATTTTGTACAAGTAGCCACCAACCCACACGCTGGAAATGCCCGCAGCAGTTTTAAAGTTACGATGGGAATTATTCCAGATTATGCTTACGATAAAGGCGGAGTAAAAGTAGATGGTGTAACGAAAGGCCGCCCTGCCGAAAAAGCGGGCTTGCAAACAGGTGATATAATTATGAAACTCGGTGAAAACTCAACCACTGACGTACAGGAATACATGAAAGCACTCGGAAAGTTTGACAAAGGCCAAACGATTGATGCCGAAGTAAAACGTGGAGCAGAAAAACTAATTTTGAAGATTACTTTTTGAATTTTAGATTGAACTCGTTGAGCAGTATATCATCCCTTCGGGATTTTAGATAGAGAATTTTGTTTTTTATAATCATATCATTCCTTCGGAATTTAACTCATACAATTAATTCCGAAAGAATGTTATGATTATAGCCATTCAAATGTAGAAACAAACAGAATCCTGAAGGGAGTTACAATAAAAACTGTGAAATAAATCCGAAGGAATATTTGATTGTAGCGATTCAAATTAAAACCAAATACAATCCCGAAGGGATACTATGATTATAGCAATCCAAATTAAAACCCAACAGAATCCCGAAGGGATGAAATAACAATAATGACTACTCCTGCCTTTAACCACGCATAATTTTCACCTAAAATACCAATTCCAAGCCTAATTTATCTCTCAATTCAAACAAAGCAGGGTTTTTATTGGCCAAATATTCAAATTTTTCTTGAGCTGTATATGGTCTGCGTTCGGTAGTTGTTTCTACAATTTCAGCAGCTATCTGTATCGAGGCGTTTCTCAAGCGTTGACGCAAAAACGTAGCCAAATCTTGCTTCATTTGCGTAAGCGTATCCATCTGAATCTGATTGTCTAACTGCAACTTAAATGTAGCTCCTTCCAATACAAAATCACGCTTAAGCATTACTCTTAGCGTTTCGAGGTCGCTTTCGTTGGCAAACGCAAATAAAGCTTGTTGAGCAGCTTCGTAGGTAAACGCATCATTATAATTTGGTAAAGCTGGCTCATTATCAACACTTTGTGCTTCTGATTTTGGGTTAAAAACCGAAGTTTCAATATCAACCGTCGAACGTAATTTTGAAGAAGCTATCGAAGGGCGAGCCACTGGCTGCACACTCGGCGTAGAAGGCAGTACAGTTGGCGTAACTGGCCTTGTTGGCACCACAGGAACCGACGGAACATAACTTGGCTGTGCCTGAGAAGTGGTGGTTGGAGTAGCTGCTCCTACTGTTGATTTTTGTTCCGAGCTTTCTGCCCTTGTAGGTGTTTGTGAAACTACTGGATTACTATTTTTTTTTTCGTCCCCGTTGTTGGGTAGCTCACTCAAATTCAAAACTTGTTGAATCTGCGAGAGTTTCATCAGACCAATTTCAACGTGCAAACGCTGATTTTTGGCCGATTTATAATTGATATCAAGTTGACTACCAATGCTTAACGAAGAAAATATATAACCCAACGATAACTTTGCTGACTGCTCAACGTATCGTTGTTGAATGGAATCAGCCACCTGCAAAAGTTTCACTGTTTGTGGGTCTTTGCTCACCATAATGTTTCGAAAATGTTCATTTAAGCCCACCACAAACTGATGTCCATCGAAGCCTTTTTCCAAAATTTCATTATATAACAAAAATGCTTCGGACACATTCCCTGCTGATAAGGCATCGGTCATGCGGAAGTAGTAATCATAATCAAGAATATGTAAATTTTCTAAGACTGCCTGATACGTAAGCCCATTACCCGACGAAAACGTAACGTTCAAATCAAACATCGAAAGAGCATCACGCAAACCACCATCAGCTTTCTGAGCAATGAGTTCAAGTGCCTGATAATCAGCTTTTACATTCTCTTTCGTAGCCACATTGGCCAAATGGTCGGCAATGTCTTTTATCTGAATACGGTTGAAATCAAAAATCTGACAACGGCTCAGAATCGTTGGTAAGATTTTGTGTTTTTCGGTGGTTGCTAAGATAAAAATGGCATAACTTGGTGGCTCTTCGAGGGTCTTTAAGAACGCATTGAAGGCTGCCTGCGAAAGCATGTGAACCTCATCAATGATATAAATCTTATACTTGCCCGACTGCGGAGGAAAACGCACTTGGTCGGTCAAGTTTCTAATATCTTCAACCGAGTTGTTGGAGGCGGCATCGAGTTCGTGAATATTAAACGAAGCATTATTATTGAAGCTCTTGCACGACTCACACTCATTGCAGGGCGAAATATCTTCGGTAAGATTTTGGCAGTTGATGGTTTTGGCCAAAATTCTGGCACATGTTGTTTTACCTACACCACGAGGCCCACAAAACAAAAACGCCTGTGCTAAATGATTCGTGCGAATGGCATTTTGCAAAGTAGTTGTGATGTGCGACTGACCTACAACTGTATCGAAAGTGATAGGGCGGTATTTTCGGGCCGAAACAACAAATTTTTCCATGACGCAAGTTACAAAAAAAATAGAATTTTAGGAGCTATTCAGCCACAGAATCATGCGATTTATTTACTTTTGTGGCAATAAATCGCAGAAAAACATGAACAACAAACTGACAATAAAGGCTTTCAACCATGTAGCATTGCAAATATCCGACATTGAAAAAAGTAGGATTTTCTATGCAGAAGTACTTGGTTTGGAGGAAATCCCAGCCCCTGCTTTCGATTATCCTGTGATTTGGTTTAGTTTAGGAAATGGCCGAGAAGTTCATCTGATTGGAAGAAAACCAGAAGTTCCTTTTACTCCAGTAAGAAGTAATCATTTTGCACTTGAAGTAAACGATATTTACTTAGCTGAGAAGATATTAAAAGAAAATGGAGCAAATTGTTTACCGATTAAATCTCGCCCCGATGGAATTTTACAATTATTCCTGACCGACCCCGATGGAAATTACATCGAACTCTGTCAGATTTAATTAGCAAACATGGCTTTCAAAGCACCCCAAAGTGTCTTTTTTAAATCGAGGTTTGTATCAAGTACACGAAGCTCATCGGATAGCAGAAAATCAACCCCAGCAACATTTTTGGGTTGGTAAATATTGAGTAGAATATTCCAATTTATTTTGCCCAAACCAACTCCAAAACTCACAAATTTTCGGGTAACATTCTGCGATAAAAACGCCTGATAATCAAGACCTTGCACTTTACTTAGTTCTACTAAATCAACTTGCTCAAGCGTTAGGCCGATTGCTCCGAGAATTTTTACTAAAAGTGCTTTTTCGGAATCCGAAATTGTATCGGTCAGAATCAAAACTTGGTTTCGGAATTTAAACGTTGGAATGGCTGGTTTCGCAACTTCTTTCGGTGTAACTGGAGCAATAACGGGTTCTTGCACAACCGCTTTTTGCTCCACAACAGGTTGAGCATCCGCAAGCTTTGGGCTTTCGGAAACTACATTTTTGTAGAGTGTTTCGGTACTAAAAAGATAATTGGCAAGATTTGAAGTCATCTTCTTAAAACTTATAGAACAAGTCTCTGATTTGTTCCTGTTTGCTACTCACAAGTTAGAAATTTGTCGTACAAAATAAATGTGCCACACTTTTCAGACATGGCACATTTAAAACAATATAAATTACATTGGCTTAACGCAAGATGATTTCCTCACGGTCTGGGCCCGTTGAAATAAAGCTAATCGGCACTTGAAGCTCGGCTTCTAAGTAAGTTACATACGCCGCTAATTCAGCAGGAATTTCGTCAAATTTACGCATTCCTTCGAGCGAACAAGCCCAGCCTTTAAATGTTTCATAGATGGGTTCTACATCAGTATCCGTCAAATCAAACGGCATTTGTTCGGTAACCGTACCATCTGGCAAGCGGTAATGCGTACAGATATTTACTTCATCCAAGAAATTAAGCACATCTACTTTCATCATAATCAATTGCGTAACGCCATTGAGCATGATACTGTATTTAAGTGCTGGCAAATCTAACCAACCCGTGCGACGAGCTCGGCCAGTAGTTGCACCAAACTCACGCCCTTCTTGGCGGATTTTTTCGCCGAGTTCGTTATCTAATTCGGTCGGGAATGGGCCACTTCCTACACGTGTGCAGTATGCCTTGAAAATTCCGTAAACCTCTCCTACGGTGTTTGGTGCTACGCCCAAGCCTGAGCATACACCCGCAGCCGTTGTATTCGAACTCGTTACGAATGGATACGAACCAAAATCAATATCAAGCAATGAACCTTGAGCCCCTTCAGCCAATACTTTTTGTCCGTCTTTTAGTGACTGATTAACTACGTATTCAGTATCTTGAAGATTAAATTCTTTTAAGAATTCAAGAGCTGCAAAGAATTCTTTCTCAGCTTCGGTTAAGTCATACTCGAAGTTATGAAAATCTAAGATTTGTGTATGTTTTGCTACTAAAGCCCTGTATTTTTCGGTAAAGTTTGGAGATACAACATCACCCAAACGCAAACCTTGACGAGCAACTTTATCAGAGTATGCAGGGCCGATACCTTTGAGCGTCGAACCAATTTTGGCATCTCCTTTAGCTTTTTCGTAGGCAGCATCGAGCAAACGGTGCGTTGGAATGATTATCGCAGTTTTCTTGGAAATAACTAAGTTTTTCTTTAAATCAAGGTTATATTTTCCTAAACCATCAATTTCTTTCTTAAAGATAATTGGGTCAAGTACTACGCCATTTCCGATGATATTTAAGCAATCATTGCGAAAAACACCCGATGGGATTTGGTGCAATACGTGTTTATTGCCGTTGAATTCGAGCGTATGACCTGCATTTGGGCCACCTTGAAAACGTGCAACTACTTGATAATCAGGAGCAAGTACATCAACAATTTTGCCTTTGCCTTCATCGCCCCACTGTAAGCCTAAAAGAATATCAACCATTTTTGAATTAAGACGGAGCCCCCCGTCTGATTAGAATTGAGAATGTAGAATGACCATATTCTACTACTAAAACCTTTATTTTTTACTCGAAAAATTAAATTTTCTGCTTCAAGAAGCTACTTTATTCTCACAATTTTCTCGCTCACAATTTCCATAAAAAATCAATGAATGGTGCATCACTTTAAACTTTAGCATATCACCCACCATGTTTTGGATATTCTGCACACGTGGGTCACAGAACTCCATTACTTTGTGGCAATCAACACAAATAAGGTGGTCGTGCTGCTTCGAGCCGTAGGCCTTTTCGTATTGAGCTAAGTTTTTACCAAACTGATGTTTTTTCACTAAATCGCACTCAACCAATAAATCGAGGGTATTATAAACCGTAGCACGGCTAACTTGATATTTCTTGTTTTTCATAGAAATATACAAATCTTCTACCTCGAAATGGTCATTTCTTGAGTAAATCTCTTCCAAAATTGCGTATCTCTCGGGCGTTTTTCGGAGCAATTTTGTCTCCAAATAAGCCGTAAAAATACTTTTTGCTGATTCAAAATTTGAAGGATTAGAAACCATTTTATTAAATGAGTTTGACTATGATTTTAGGATAAAATTACTAATAAAATACAGAACTTCCATGATTTAAAAACTTATTGGCTCAATTAGCTACGTTTATTTCAATCAATTCTTAAATAAATACCAAAATAGTATACTAACAAAAACGTCGGCATGGTTCAAAACCATGCCGACGTTGGATTTGAGTATAAATCCTTACCAAGTATTTTCTAAGTCTTTGGCCGTGTAGGTATGATTACGCTCATCGTAGGCACTACCCGAAAGTTTCTTCAGTTTCAAAGAGTCTGTTTTCTTGAAAACTCGCATCAACAAAGCCAATGGCGTCAAGAAAATAAAGAAAATAAGGCTCAGCAAAATGGTAGAGTTTACTCTGCCCAGAAGTTCAGCAATTTTGAGCCAGACCCAAGCGATTTTCTCCGAAACAAAGTCAGAGAATACGCCCAAAATACCTAAAACAAGAGCGGTATTCAACAACCATTTTGATTGTAGAAAGAAATAAAATACCAACAAACCCACGACAATCGTGAGGATGATTTCTTTATTATTTTGTTTTTTCATTTAGAACAACGTGTAAATAAATGGAGCAATAGCCGAACCACCTCCGATTACGATTAATACACCAATCAATAATAGAACTACAATCATGGGCATCAACCACCATTTTTTGCGTTCTTTCAAGAATTTTAAAAGGTCTGATAAAAAATCCATAGATAAAAGCCCCCCAACCCCCGATGGGGGAGTTTGTTGTTTATTGTATATTTTAGCTCCCCCATCGGGGACGGGAGGGGCTGTTTAATCCAACTGATATTCTTCCTTCCACTTCTCAGACTCTGTCCATTGTGGTTGGGTCTTTTTATCAAAAATGTAATTTCCTACTACCAAGAAATCCATTTCCGTACGCATCAAGCATTTATAAGCATCTTCGGGCGTACAAACGATTGGTTCGCCACGCACATTGAAACTTGTGTTAACAATCACACCGTAGCCCGTTTGTTTCTTAAACTCATTGATGAGTGTCCAATAACGGGGATTGGTTTCGGCATGAACCGTCTGAATACGGGCCGAATAATCAATGTGTGTAATAGATGGTAAATCCGAACGCAAGAAATAGAGTTTTTCCATCAGTGGTAAAGACTCATAATTAGCAGGGACTTTTGTACGACGTTTTTCGGCAACTCCATGTACCAAAAGCATATATGGCGATGGCGTTTCGCACTCAAAATATTCTTGCACATCTTCTGCCAAAACCGATGGAGCAAACGGACGAAAACCTTCACGGTACTTAATTTTTAGGTTCAGTTTTTTCTGCATTTCGGGGTTGCGAGCATCGCCCAAAATACTTCTTCCACCCAAGGCACGAGGGCCAAACTCCATGCGTCCTTGAAACCAACCAATCACATTGCCTTCGGCCAATAATGTAGCTGTTTTTGCCGCTAAAGCATCAAAATCATCAAAACGTTCGAAGGCTGCATTGTATTTTCTCGACATTTGTTCTACTTCAAGGTCAGAATATTCTGGCCCTAAGTAAGAGCCCTTCATGGCATCGAGCTTCGTTTTATCGACTTTACGTTCTTGACCGAAATAGATATGATAAGCTGCCTGTGCTGCACCTAAAGCACCGCCAGCATCGCCAGCAGCGGGCTGAATATATACGTTTTCAAAGATATTTGTTTTCTGTAATTTACCGTTGGCTACGCAGTTTAGAGCAACTCCACCCGCCAAACAAAGATTCTTAGAACCTGTTAGACGTTTGGCTTCTTGAGCCATTTTAATGACTACTTCTTCGGTTACTTCTTGAATGGCCAACGCAAAATCGCAGTGGATTTGCTCCAACAAACTCTCTGATTCACGGCGTTTGAAGCCTAACACTTCGGCCCATTTATCGTCATAAACCATTCTGAGGCCAGTGGCATAACTAAAATACTCTTGATTGAGCCAAACCGAGCCGTCTTCTTTGATTTCAACGAGTTTGTTTTTAATAATATCTACAAAACGAGCCACTTGCTCTGACCCGTGGCTTCCATACGGAGCCAGTCCCATGAGTTTATACTCGCCAGAGTTGACTTTAAAACCACAATAATAGGTAACGGCAGAATATAAAAGTCCCAAAGAGTGCGGAAAACGCAATTCTTTCAGAATCGTCATATCCTTTCCTTTTCCGTAGCAAATCGAAGCGGTTGCCCACTCTCCTACTCCATCAATCGTCAGCACGGCAGCTTCTTCGAATGGGGAAGGATAGAATGCACTTGCACCGTGTGAAAGGTGGTGCTCAGGAAAAAGAAGTTTAGCTTTTTTCTTATCGTAATTGCCAATTTTTTCTAACTCTTCATGAAGCATTCGCTTCAAAAACATCTTTTCTTTCAACCATACAGGAATTGATGTTAGAAAAGACTTTAAACCTTTCGGCGAAAAACCGTAGTAAGTTTCAAGCAAACGCTCAAATTTTAGGAGGGGTTTATCGTAGAAAACAATTGCATCTATTTTATCAAGTGTAAGGCCAGCATAATCAAGACAAAATTTAACAGCATTTGTAGGAAATGCGGGGTCATGTTTGATACGTGTAAATCTTTCTTCTTGTGCTGCGGCGATGACCTCACCATTTTGAATGACAGCAGCGGCTGAATCGTGATAAAATGCAGAAATTCCTAAAATATTCATCTAAACGGTTTACATAAATTTGTCTAAGCGGGTCGCAAAAATAGCAAAAATATTATAATTTATGTATAAACTTATACTTAAAGAATGTGTAAAGTTATTTTAAAGAAATCGAGAAGCCAATGGCATTACTTTGGGTTAACCCAAATTGAATTTTATTGATATAGCTGGTTTTGGTATTTGACTTTAGCTTAGCATTGTAAATATCAACGGCATGTTGAGCAAGCTCGTTAGATGATTCGACCATACTCAAACCGCCCACAACTAAGCCTAAACCTATCAATAATTTAGGCAAACTTCTAATTTTGTAATCTACTGGCTCACCATCTATTATTGCGGTGGCATCTACGCCTTTAAGGGCTACATAAGCTAATCCAACACCACCAATCGCAACTACTGGCCCAATTGGCTTTAGGATAGTTGACCACCGATATTTGATTTTCGACTGTCCGGTATTACTAAATAGTTTCGTAAGTTTTCCATTAGACAGTTTTACTCCATCTTTATAAATATGCGTTGCCAGAAATACTCGTTTAGCATAAAGTGTGTCGGCGTTTTTTTGAGCAAAGCCATCCAAAAAACTACCACATATAATCAACAAAACAAATATGATATACTTCATTAGAGATATAATAAATTTAGAAAGTTGCGGCAATATTATCAGTTTATATTTAATTGACTCGCCTTCAACTATTGTACTAAAACATGCCCCTTTGATGAGATAATTGGTGCCTATAGCCAGCAACTAATACTTCACCAGTTTTTTTAAGACTTTTAACTACTTGCTATCTTAATTTTAGGGACTCAAATATATTTAAACTACTCTGTTACTTTTCTATTAAGTAATTTTTACTATCATAAATGAAGGTCAAACGAACAGCTTTTTTGGCATTGAGTGCAAGTAAGAACAAGCATACAACTCATCTACAAGGCTATTAGAAAAAATATTTTCCCCTATCACACTTTTTGATACGAAAGTGCTTAAGTCTAAATTTTAAGCAACAATTATAATCTTTTGAGTTTATTCCACATCCACCCTTGTTACTTTATTCATTCCCTCAATACCATTCAATTTCTGCATTAGAGTCTCTAAATGTCGAGTATCTTGCACGTAGAGTTTAATATCTCCCGTAAATATACCATCATTTGTATCAACTGCCAAAGAACGCATATTTATATGGAGCTCACTCGAGATAACTTTTGAAATATCTTGAATCATTCCCATTCGGTCGAGTCCATCTAAATGAATAGTGGCCACAAATGCCTTAGCCACTTGCGACGACCAACGGGCTTTAATTACTCGATTACCGTATTGCGAAAGTAACTGCTGTGCGTTTGGACAAGTATTTCGGTGAATTTTAATCCCTTCATTGACAGTCAAGAACCCGAATACATCATCACCAGGAATTGGACTACAGCACTTGGCTAATGTAAAATCAATTTCTTGCAAATCATCGCCAATAAAAAGGGTGTCAACCCCCTTTACTTTCTTAAACTCTTTCTCAAAACTTTTGGCATCAATAAAAGCTTTATTATCAAGTTCAATCTTAGCTTGTTTATTGATTCGGGCATCACGGTCAGACTTAAATTTCTTAATTTCATCTGAATGAATATAACCTTTACCAAAACTATAGTAGAGGTCGTTGTAGTCTTTTTTATTAAAATATGCACGAAGCTGATTTAAAGTTTCAAGATTATTCTCCAATCCTAAAACCTTAAATCTTTTGGCAATAATCTCTTTTCCATCACTGAAATACACTTTATTTTCTTCTTTCAGCAAATCTTTAATACGAGCTTTGGCTTTTGACGTTGTCACGAAACGCAACCAATCTTCTGAAGGTTTCTGACTTTTGGTGGTTAGAATCTCTATCTGGTCGCCATTTTGCATGACATAACTTATAGGCACCAACTGACTATTTACTTTACCAGCTGTACATCTTTTACCAATATCGGTATGAATCTCAAAGGCAAAATCAAGAATGGTAGCTCCCTTACGCAACACTTTCAAATCGCCTTTCGGGGTAAATACAAAAACCTCTTCATTGTAGAAATTCCCTCTAAAATCTTCTAAAAACTCAATCGCCGATTTATCTTCTGACTCTAATGTTTCTCGAACCTGATTTATCCAACGGTCAAGCGGAGCATCGGTTGAAGTATCATTTCCTTTATACTTAAAGTGAGCAGCATAGCCACGCTCCGAAATTTCATCCATACGTTCGGTACGAATCTGTACTTCAACCCACTGGCCAGTTTGACTCATAACGGTCGTGTGCAATGATTCATAACCATTGGCTTTAGGAATCGAAATCCAGTCTTTTAGTCGGTCAGGATTAGGTTTATATTCGTCGGTTACAATAGAATATGCTTGCCAACAGGCCGACTTTTCTCTTTCGGACGGAACATCTTGTAAGATGATACGAATCGCAAAAAGGTCGAAAATGTCTTCAAACGAAGTATGTTTATTTTTAAGTTTATTCCAAATCGAATAAATATGCTTGGGTCTGCCCTTAATAATAAAGTTTATTCCAGCATCATTGAGTTTCTTCTGAATCGGCTTGATAAAGTTTTCAATGAAGCGGTCACGGGTAGCCTTGGTAGTTTTTAGCTTATTGGCTATGTCTTTATAGATGTCTGGCTCGGTATATTTAAGGTATAAATCCTCAAGTTCAGACTTTATTTTGTAAAGCCCCAAACGATGGGCCAACGGAGCGTATATAAAAATTGTTTCGTGAGCAATTTTCAACTGAGAATTTCTGGCCATGCTCCCGAGTGTACGCATATTATGTAGTCGATCGGCAAGTTTTATCAAAATCACCCTTACATCTTCCGAAAGTGTAAGTAGCATTTTTCTAAAATTCTCTGCTTGTGCTGATGTGCCTTGTTCAAAGTTCCCACTAATTTTTGTTAAACCATCAATAATTCGAGCCACTTTGGGGCCAAAATCTTGCTCAATATCTTTGAGCGTCATATCGGTATCTTCTACCACATCATGCAATAATGCACAGATGATGGAAGTAGCACCCAGCCCAATTTCTTCAACACAAATTTGAGCAACTTCAAGCGGATGAAAGATATAAGGCTCGCCAGACTTTCGTCGCATATCCTTATGTGCTTCCATCGAAATCGTAAACGCTTTTTTTATTTGCTTGGCATCATCGCCTTTCAAAACAGGTTTGGCTGCCCGAAATAAGCGTCGATACCTTGCCAATATTTCATTACGTTCTTTTTCTAAATCAATCATTGCTCCTTGCTGACTAACTTCAATCGTGCTACTTGTTTCTTGCTCTATCACTGCGACCCTCCTTTATTTTGTTTTGTTGTATTTTCGTAACACTAAGTTAATAGTAAGACTGAAAGGAACAAATTATTTTCTACGATTCATCTTCTGAAACACTTGTTTTGCCTCACAAAGATTATTTAGATAAAATTTATAAAATATTTTTTAGTTTTAGGTTGACACAATCAAAAAAACTCATTACCTTTGCAGCCCAAATGACAAAGAACGTCTCGAAAATCAACTTGTTTTTCTGACAATTGCCAGACTGGAAAATGCGGGCGTGGCGAAATTGGTAGACGTGCCAGACTTAGGATCTGGTGCCGCAAGGCGTGGGGGTTCGAGTCCCTTCGCCCGTACGAAAAAACCCTCTGAACCTTGCTTGGTTAGGGGGTTTTTTAAGTTATAGCTTTTAGCAATTGGCATTTAGCGATTAGCTTACTTTAGAATTATAGTTTGTTTTTACAACACTTTTCAAATTCTCAATAAAAACTAATGGCTAATAGCTCATTACTAACAGCTTGTAAAGTGAAAATTCTTGTTTTTTCAAAGCTAAAGGCTAATAGCTAAATGCTAAAAGCTGCAAACTCAAAAATAATCCTCAATGGAAACTACATTAGATAGAATTTCTTCTACCGAAGGCAGATTGAAAGTAACACTCACAGAGGCTGACTACAAGCCAGAGGTTGATAAAAAAATCAAACAATACAGCAAAACTGCTCAAATAAAAGGCTTCCGCCCTGGCATGGTGCCAAAAGAATATATCCAAAAATTACACGGTAAAAGTATCTTAGTTGATGAAGTAATCAACATGGTATCGAAAACGGTGAATGATTATATTTCTACAAACAAATTGCGTGTTGTTGGTGACCCAATGCCTGATAACGAAGCAGCTCAGAATATCGACTGGGATAACCAAAAAGATTTTACATTTGAATACCAAATCGGTACGGCTTCTGATTTCTCGGTAGATTTATCGAAAATGCCAGCTATAAAAACGTATGACATTGCGGTTTCAGAAGATAAAATCAACGAAGCAATTGAAGATGTACGTAAGCGTTTCGGAAAAGATACGGAAGTAGAAGAAGTAGAAGCTGGCGACATGATTTTTGGGACTTTGAAACAAGAGTCTTCGGAGTTTGAAGTAAAAGACGCTACGATTCCTACTGACCGTGTGAAAGAAGAATCAGCTCATATCTTCAAAGGTTTAGAGAAAGGAAGTAGCGTGAAATTTGATATTCAATCAATTTTTTCGAACACAAAAGATTTAGGTTTCGCTACTGGTAAAACAGAAGAAGAAGCGGCAGCTTTGAGTGGAGAGTTTGAATTGACAGTAGAGAAAATTACGCGTGTTGGTGCAGCAGATATCGACCAAGAATTGTTCGATAAAGCTCTTGGCCAAGGCAAAGTAAGCAACGAAGAAGAATTCAGAGCAGAGATTGCCAAAATCATTGGTGAAAACTACGCTCGTGAAAGCGAATATTTGTTAGACTTTGAAGTTGAAAAAACGCTTTTAGATAATATCTCAATCGAACTTCCTGACGAATTCTTGAAGAAATGGTTGTTTAATATCAACGAAGGCAAATTCACAGAAGAAGATATCGAAAAAGACTACGCTGCTTTCGCTAAAGGCTTACGTATGGATTTGATTCGTAATGAAGTTGCTTCAAACAACGAAATCAAATTAGAATTTGCTGATATCTTGGAAGAAGTAAAAGCTGAAATGAGAAATTATTTTGGAGCATATTCTTACGAAGGTTTGGAAGAAATGATAGACCAAATGGCTCGTAAGACTTTGAAAGAAAACAAAGATAATGCAGTGCGTCGCTATACAGACCGTGCATTTGGCAAGAAAGTACGTGAATTCTTGAAAGCAAACGTTACGGTTGAGAAATCATCAGTAAATGTTGAAGAATTCAACAAAGTTGCTGAAACGGTTTACGCATAATTTTGAGACCACAGTCGATAGACGATAGTCAATAGAAATAAATAAAAATCCCCCTTGAGTTTGCTCTTGGGGGATTTTATATTTCAGGGAAGTCTTCGCTTGAAGCGAGTGTCGCCCAGCGAAGACTTCCCTTTCCACGAAAAATACTTTATATTAAAACATTACCTGTCATTTCTTTTGGAATTTCTACGCCCATCAAAGTCAGAATTGTAGGAGCAATATCACCAAGTTTACCATCTTTTACATCAAAACGGTCGGTTTTATCAACGATAATGCACGGCACAAGGTTGAGTGAGTGCTGCGTATTTGGCGTTTTATCGTCGTTAATCATATAATCGGCATTACCGTGGTCGGCAATTACGATGAATGTATAACCATTGGCCAAACCAGTTTCTACCACTTGCTCTAAGCATTTATCAACGGCTTCAACGGCTTCAACAACGGCCGAGAAAACACCTGTATGGCCTACCATATCAGGATTAGCAAAGTTTAAGCAGATAAAATCAACTTCGCCTTTTTGGAGTTCAGGCAAAATAGCATTATCAATATCAAAAGCAGCCATTTGCGGCTTTAAATCATAGGTTGGTACATCTTTTGGCGATGGACAAAGCAAACGACTTTCGCCCTCGAATGGTTGTTCGTGTCCACCCGAAAAGAAGAACGTTACGTGTGGATATTTTTCGGTTTCGGCAATACGAATTTGTTTTTTCTTCGCTCGCTCCAACACTTCACCCAAGGTATTATTCAAATTATCTTTTTCGTAAATAACCTTCACATTTTTGTAGGTTTCGTCATACATTGTCATGGTTATGTAGTACAAACTCAAGGCCTTCATACCAAAGTCTGGGAAGTCTTTTTGAGTAAGTGCTTCCGTAATTTCACGCCCACGGTCAGTACGGAAATTGAAACACATCACCACATCACCCTCTTCGATAACTGCTACAGGTTTTTCGTCTTCTACGATTACGATTGGCTTTAAAAATTCGTCGGTAATACCTTCTTCATAAAAATCTTGAATCACTTGTGGTAATTCTTCAATCTGAATTTTTACCTCTAAGCCCTCTACGTTTTCGTCCACTGCTGCAATGCCATTTACCATTGCATCGTAAGTCATTTTTACACGCTCCCAGCGTTTGTCACGGTCCATTGCGTAGTAACGACCTGTCACCGAAGCCAACTTGCCACCAGTTGTTTCAAGCGTTGCTTGGAGGTCGGCTAAGAAGCCTTTTCCACTTTTTGGGTCGCAATCACGACCATCAGTAAAGGCATGTACGAAAACATCTTTCAAACCGTATTCGCCAGCAGCTTTTACAAGTCCTTTTACGTGGTCGATGTGTGAATGCACGCCACCATCTGAGACTAAACCAATGAAGTGAACTTTCTTACCATTGGTCTTGGCATATTCAAAAGCTTCAACCAACACTGGTTCTTTGGCCAAATGACCTTCTTCTACTGCTATATTAATTTTTTCTAATTCCTGATACACCACTCGGCCAGCCCCTAAATTCATGTGGCCAACCTCTGAGTTACCCATTTGTCCGTTTGGTAAACCTACGGCACGACCGCACGCCTCAAGCGTACTGTTTGGGTATTCGCTCATGAGTTTTCTGAAATATGGCACATTGGCGGCTTCGATTGCCGAACGCCACTCTTCTCCCTTTTTAGGAATTCCCCATCCATCAAGGATGATTAAAGCTACTTTTTTGTTCATAAGTTAAACCCCTTGCCCCCACAGAGGAATTTTATTAAGACGAATCGTATGAAGAGGCTCATGAAGCATACGAATTGTAATGAATTCTTTGGTTAATTGATTCCCCAAATTTACTCATTTTTTTTTCAATTCGGCTAAAACTTTCTTTCCTCTGCTATTTATTCCTGCCGAGCCATCTTGATGTTTGAGCAATAAATCTTCAATTGTTACCCGTAATTCAGGTTTGAGTTCGGGAAAATGTTGAGCGACTCTAAAGCAAACGGTCATTGAAAACGCAACCACGGTAATAGCCTCATTACCAGTCAGGTAACGAAAGCAAACATCGTAGATTTCACCCATAAACTCTTCGGGGATTTCTACAAATTGCCAAATTCTGACAATATTTCGACGGACTGCCCCATGAATGGCGGATTCTTTCAGTTTATCAATTAAACTTCGGAAATAGGGTTTTATTAAAAACGGATACTGCTCGGCACACTCGCTCACAATCCACGACGAACGCTGCGTAGTACGGTAATCTCCTTTCAAGAAAATCTGCATCAATTCAGCGAAACGGTCTTCGTCAGAACCAATATAATCAATGGTTTTATTGACGTTGGCCTTGGAATGCTCCCGAAGAATTTCTTGATAGAGATTCATTATTTTTCCGATTTCGCAAGGTGATGTTTTTCGATTAAGTAATCGAGTAAAGCCTCATTGCTTCGCCATACGATTTGATAAACTTCTTCAAAAAAAGGCTCTGATTCGTAGTATGGGTCAGGTACTTCTTTGACCCCACGAGTTTCGGGGTCGTGGTCACGGAGTAAAAAAAGTTTATCGGCAGATGGGGTTCTATGCTTGATTTTGTAGTAAAAATCGTTCACATCTTTAAAATTTGCTTCGTCCATGACCACAATATGGTCGAAGGCATCTAAATCTGCTTCGGAGAGTTTACGCCCACGGTGCGTGAGTTTAATTCCATGCTTCTCGGCGTTTTTCATGGTTCGCTGGTCAGGTAGCTGGCCAATGTGATAGCCAGCTGTACCTGCTGAATCGCACGAAATTTGGTCTTCAAGGCCACGTTTTTTGACTAATTCACGAAATGTGCCTTCGGCTATCGGAGAGCGACAAATATTGCCAAGGCAAACAAAAAGAATGTTTATCATAGTTTTCTGATTAAAACTGTAATTTTTCACAAAATGAGACAAACTCTTGAAAACTACTTAAATGAGAAGAAAAGTCTTTAGTACGAACAATGATTTGCTCCAAATATTGCGGTGTTTGAACTTCTTTCGGCCTACTTTTCTGATAAGAAATTCCTTTGAGCCTTTCTTTAAAAACCTCTCTCAAATATCCTTCATGAAATAAAGCTTTCGTACTGTATCCAAAAATCTGGTTTGTCCCTTCATTATTTTGAATGAATTCACTTGCTAATTCTTCGGGGTCATTACTACTCACATCAAAATACTCTACATATTTTCGTAGTAACTCACTTTGTGGGTTTCTTACAAAAAACCTACGATTTCCTAAAAACCATGTTTCAATACAAACTCTCTGAACAATGACTTCTAATTTACAAGTATGAGGTAGCTCTTTGTAAGTATAGTTTTTTTCTGAACTCATTAATTTCTCAAAAATAGTACCAAAGGCTTCTTTCTTCTTCTCTTCAATAGTAAATCGGTCTGCATCAATAAAAAGTACCAAATAATCATATTTTGGAAACTCATTGATTTCTTGAATAGCATTCGCTACTACATTATAGCAATCTGGTATGCCCATATCACTCTCGTAATAGTAGTTGTTCTCTATCACGGCATCAAAACTATCTACTTCTGAAAGTTGTGGTAAAAGAACAGAAAGCCATTCTTTATAAACAATCGATTCAGTCTTTCCTTCAAATACAAAATAGAAGTTCATAACTACGATTGTTTTTCTAATATTTTAGTTAATTGAAGAAATGCATCTTGCTTTGATTTACCTAAACTATAGGCAGAAGCATCTTTAATATGAATTTTTCCTCCTTTCCTACTTACAATTTTCCAATACTCATATGGGATATTATTGATAATGTATGGATGATGACTCGTAGCGATAAATTGTAGATTTCTATTTTCATGTATTAAATCGTCAGTAAGGATGTCAATACAATTGATACCTAAACTATTTTCAAACTCATCTATAAGAATTACCGAACCATCATTAGAAAGTAATATCTCGCAAATATGAATAATAGTCCGTAACATACCAGAAGACATACGGTCTTCTCGTATCCATTTTGGTACATCTTTTTCTTTGATTGATATAATGGGAATTGTTTGGTCAATATTAATAGGAAAGTCCTTCTGCTCTACTTGAGATATTTTAATATCTTCAATTTGAGGGAAAATATCAATAAATCTATTCTTTATTCCTTGAAATATATCTAACTTTAACTCTGAACATAAGAAAAGCTTAATTCTTATATCTTCACTACTATTCTTTATTTCTTCAAAGTTTTTATAACTTTCTCTGAGTGATTTAATTGGCTTACGAGAAAATGATATTTTCCCCCCTTCTCTATGGGTATGGTCTTTAAAAATTATTTTCTCAAATGCCTCAACTATACCATTTATACTGGGTTCTTCTTTAAGGATGTAAATCATTGATTGTGAAGATGATAATTTAGGCATTATGTTACCATTGAATGTAGTAGAGTTAGTATTTCTATCAATTAAATACTCATTTACAGCATTATCTTTCAATTTCTCAAAAATAATAGTAGGCTTTGCCTTTCCTTCGTTATCATCATCTTCACTTTTAAATAACGTATCATCTAATACTGAAAAGGAACCTTCCCAAGTATATTCTTTATTAGATACTGTTGAAAATACAATATACCATTCAAAACCATTAATTGCTCTTCCATTAGCAATATCTTGTAAATCATCAATTGCTCTTAATATTTGTGTTTTTCCAACCCCTGACACTCCCACAAGCAGTGTCAAATTGTAGAAAAAGGTAATTTCTTCAAATTCCCAGTCTAAATAGTTATTTTTTATTCTTAGTGATTTAATTCTCATTATTCTATTCTTTAAGAAAATTAGCTTTCAAATTTACATTTTATTTAATAAAATCAACTTTTTTATCTTCAACATATCTATCTTTACTAAGTTGATTTTCAACTTATAAAGTTACGCTAATCATAGTTTTTAGTATAGAAATTTATATCACAGTTTCTTTAATTCCATCGAGTAAAGCTCGCCAAAAGACCGAAAAAAAGCCTTTTTGTGGGTCTCTTTTATAGTTTACTTGTGCTATTGTTGTGGGTTTTCGTTTCAGTGGGTTACTTGGTTTCAAAACACTATTATTGGCTAAAAAAGAAAGCAACTTCTTCTTCTTCATGAGTTTAGTATCTTGCTGTTCTTTCCATAAATTTACTTTTAAATCATGGTAAAGTAGCGTAACTGGCCCCGATAAACCAAACTGATTTCCACGTAAATCGAAAGAAAAACGGTCGAGAGCACCTGATTCTACTTTTGCCTTTGCTAAGGCATAAGTTACTTGATTGAGGTCAGCAAAGGGCATTGCCGACACCTCCCCTTTACAACTGAAAGCTCCATTTGGGTCTTTTAAGTTGAAGTTAAAAGCCAAATTTACGGGATTTTTTTTCATAAATTGCATCCATAAATTAGCTTCACAAATTGGGTTTTGTTGGAGCGGAATGGTATCGTTGGTTACGTTTGTGATTTTGCCCTTGATTGTATTAAAATAAAGTGAACCTGTGAGGCGGGTTTCGGGATTATACTGCGAAAAGGTTACGTCTATTCGTTGAAGTTTGACGTGCTGGATGTTGCATTTGAGCGTTAACTTACTAAAAAGTTGGTGTGGAAATAAACGATAAGCTGCTTTAGCTGGACGAGGAAAAGGTCGGTCATCAGAAAAAACAGCGAGTTTACCTTTATCAATACTCAGCTCATTTGCGTAGATTTTCTTTTCTTTGAATAACTTTTCTAAATCTATTTCCGAAATTTTTATGAGCTCACACACCACCTCTATTCTGTCATTTCCATTCGATTTATTACCATAAACAATGGGTTTATAATGAGGTTTTAAGGCTAATTCTTGAATGAGTAATGAACGCTTTTTACTCGAAAACTCTAAGGAATTAAGGCTAAAAGTATTGAGAGAGTCAGCGGAAGGAAGTTCAAAATTTTTCAATTTAATTGTACATTCTTTCGTATAATAAAAACGTGCGGTGTCTTGGTGCGAAAGCGAATCAATCAAAAAATTTGAGATTTCTAAATCAAGGCTTTCAATTTTACTACTTTTTGTTCGTTTCGACTTCGATAAATTTGTGTAGGCCAGACTAATATTTTCGAGTTTAATTTTATCAACCGAAAAAGAATTAACAAATTTTGAGATAATCTGATAAGGCGTTTTAGACTTGTTGGTTGTATTGTATTCGTGCTTTTCGTGAAGAATCTCGATAAACGGATTAGCCACAGAGATAGAATTGATATTTAGTCTTTTAGACGAAATAATTGTCCAGGGCTTTAGGCCAGTAAGATTTATTTCTTCTACTCTACACTCAAAAACATTATTTGGAAGTTTTCTCTCTGCTCTCAACTTATCGAATAGCATGAAATCAGGCTTCCATGTTACGTTTTTTATTTCGGCATTACCCGTTACTGGGCTGTACTGAATATCTTTAAAATCTATTTGATATAAACCATTCGTTGATTTTAGAACAGCATCTTTGATTCGGCGTGATAATAAAGGTTTTAAACCCCAAATACCGACCAAAGTAACTACAAGACAGAAGAATAAGAACCCATAAAAGGTTCTGAGAAGAATTTTTCGAGTAGTACTTATTGATTCCATTGCACAGCATTTAGTATTTTACAAAATATCGGTTGAATAACGTAGTAAAATACTTTACGCTCAAAAAAACACCCGTGACCTCCATCTATTTCAATACGTTGATGATATTGACAAAAGAATCGTGCCACGGGTATTTCAGAAAGGCTTAATGCACTTTCTCGCCACCTACAAATGTATTTAAAACCTTGATATTTCTGAGTTTTTCTTTCGGAGCGAGAATCAAATCATCTTCTAAAATCACAAAATCTGCCATTTTTCCAGCCTCGATACTGCCACGTTCTTTTTCTTCAAAATTGGCGTACGCACTCCAAATCGTCATAGCTTTTAGGGCTTGCTCACGCGTGAGTGCATTTTCCATCTGAAAACCTCCTTCGGGGAAATTCTTGGCATCTTGTCGAGCAACCGCCGAGTGAAAACCGTAAAGTGGATTCACATACTCAACAGGGAAATCACTACCATTGGCTAAAAAGCCGTTTTGTTTTAGTAAATCTTGAAAAGCATAAGCGGTTTTTACACGAGTATCGCCCAAACGTTCATCTGCCCAATACATATCTGATGTAGCGTGTGTAGCCTGAATCGAGGGAATAATTGAGTATTTGCCAAATTTCGGAACATCTTGTTTATCAACCACTTGTGCATGTTCGATTCTCCAACGACGGTCGTTTTTAGTCTTCAATAGTTTTCCATAAATATCTAAAATCAAACGATTGGCCGAGTCGCCAATGCAGTGGGTATTTGCCTGAAAACCTGAATTATAGATTTGCGTAAGACTACGCTCCAACTCAGCCGCACTCAACAACAAAAAGCCTGTCTTTGAAGGTTCATCGCTGTATGGTTTCAGCAAACACGCACCTCGTGAACCCAAAGCACCATCGGCATATAGCTTGAACGAACGAACATTTAATCGGTCAGTTTTATAAACACCTTTTTTGATAAAATAATCAAGATTTCTGATTCCGAGCGAAACCATTACGTAATTACGGATTTTCAACGAACCTTCTTTGTTCATTTTATCAATCAAATCAATATCGTCTTGGTTCAAGCCCGCATCCGAAACGGTGGTAAGACCCAATTTAAAACACTCTTTCTGAGCCGCTAAAAGCATTTTTCGTTTATCTTCTTCGGTAGCTTGCGGAATTACTCTACGCACCAAACCCATAGCATTATCGACTAAAATTCCTGTTAATTGTCCATCTATCACTTCTACATCACCGCCGTTTACCTTACTGGCTGGCGAAATTTTAGCTAATTCAATGGCTTTTGAATTGACCACTGCGGCATGGCCATCAATCCGAATTAAGAAAACAGGCTTATTCGGGAAAGCTTTATCGAGTAATTCTTTGGTTGGAAAAACCTTTACATCCCAATCGTTTTGGTCCCAGCCACGGCCAATCAACCATCTATCGCCTTTGTGTTGAGCTTCAAATTTTTGCAGGCGTTCGATGATTTCACTGTATGATTTTGTATCAACCAAATCGCATTGGCTAAGCATTTGTCCAAGTCCCAAAAAGTGACTGTGAGGGTCATATAAACCTGGGAAAACGGATTTGCCCTTAGCATCAATTTTCTGTTTGGCCGTATATTTGGCTAAAATGCTTTTGGAAGTACCTGTTTCGAGAAATTTACCACCTTTGATAGCAAATGCTTCGGCTTTTGCAAATTGATTATCGACCGTATAAACTACGGCATTATACACAACAAGGTCGGCTGTTTTTTTCTGAGCAAAAAGCTGAAACGTAGCAAACGAGAGGGAAATTAGAAAGAGTTTATTGAAAATATTTTTCATAAGATAGGTTTATAGTTTGTTGAATACAAACATACAAAAAAGCGAAGTAATCTGATGTTTACTTCGCTTTTTTGGTAAGAAATTATTCTTTTGAAGACTGTTTACTGAAAACTGCCTACTAAAGATTATTTAATATTCGCTTTATCAAGAGCCTCTTGGAAAATACGAGCATTATTGGTGTGTTCTTCAAAGGTTTCGGCAAAATTATGATAGCCCGAAAAATCTTCTTTGGCACAGAAATACACGTATTTGTGGCGTTCGTAATTCAGAACTGCATTCAATGCCACTGGCTCAGGCAAAGCAATCGGGCCAGGCGGTAAACCTGTATTTTTATAAGTATTATACGGTGAATTTACAGCCAAATGCTTGTAGAGAATACGACGTAATGAAAAATCGCCAACGGCAAACTTTACGGTCGGGTCGGCTTGCAAAGGCATATTTGCCGCCAAACGATTGATGTATGCTCCTGCTACTCGTGGCATTTCGTCCACTTTATTGGTTTCTGATTGCACAATTGAAGCCAAAACTGCCACCTGAATTGGGGTCATATTAATAGCTTTCGCTTGTGAAAGACGTTCGCTCGTCCAATATTTATTGTATTCGTCGTTCATTCTTGCCATAAATTTCTCAGGAGTAGTTGTCCATCTGATAAAATAAGTATTTGGCAAAAACATACACATAATTGTTGTTGTATCGAAACCGTATTTCTGGCACGCCTCTGGGTTACGAAGTAAATCGACCAATTCTTCGGTTTTAAATTCAAAACGTCCACCCATTTTCTTAATCAAATCTGATTTTAAACGCACATTATTGAAAGTCAAACGTACCTCGTCTTGCTCGCCTCGACGTAGTTTGCTAATTACTTCACGATTACCCGAATTTGGCTTGATAATGTAGCGTCCAGCTCTTACTTTTTCGGGATACCCCATCCATTTTGATAAAAACTGGAATGATATTTCATCGTGAATCACTTTATATTTATGCAATGAGTCAACCACATTTTTGTAGGTCCCTCCCGTTGGAATATACAAGACGAAATCTTTTTTGCCCTCGACATTGAGATTGGCACTATTGGCAACTTGCCAAAAATAAAAGGATAAGGTAGCCGCAACAGTAGTAGCAACAACCAATGCGTAGGCAATGAATTTTCTGTTTTTTAACATAGAATTTTATTTTAGCTTTTCAATAATTTGCTCTGGTTTTATCTTCTCTTGCTCGCCCGAAATCATATTTTTAAAAGTCAGTTCGCCCGATTGCATTTCGTCTGAACCTACAACGATTACGTACGGAATATTCTTACGATTGGCATAATCAAACTGCTTCTTAATTTTTGCCGATTCTGGATAAATTTCGGCGTTGATGCCTGCATCACGCAATTTCTTTAGAATTGGCAAAGAGTATTTTTCGGCTTCGGCATCAAAATTAGTCAATAAAACTTTGGTCGTAACCCCTTGATTATCTGGAAATAAATTTAGCTCTTCCATTACATCAAAGATACGGTCAACCCCCAACGAAATACCAACGCCCGAAAGTCCAGGCATTCCGAAAGTCCCAGTTAGATTATCATAACGACCGCCACCCGAAATACTTCCAATCTGCACGCCATTGGCTTTTACTTCAAAAATTGCACCTGTATAATAGCTGAGTCCACGAGCCAGCGTAATATCGAGTTGCGTATTGGCATTTTCTAATCCAAAACTTTGCACTAACGTCCATACTTTCTCTAACTCTTCTATTCCCTTCAAGCCTGTCTCAGAATCTTTCAACCAATTTTTCAGAAAACTGAAAAATGCAGCAACTCCCCCATCTGGGGCTGGGTGGCTGAAAATCGGCTGTAATTTTTCGATAGCCTCTTCCGAAAACCCACGTCCACGGAGTTCGTCTTCTACTTTTTCTTTCCCGATTTTATCTAATTTATCAATCGCAACCGTTAGCGGCACTTCACTGCCCTTCACTCCGATTACTTCAGCAATACCCGATAAAATTTTACGATTATTAATCTTAATAGTAAAATCTTTGATGCCCAAGTTTTGTAAAATTTCCTGCAACATCAACACGATTTCGGCTTCACAAATCAATGAATCTGTACCCACAACGTCGGCATCGCATTGATAAAACTCACGATAACGACCTTTTTGTGGGCGGTCGGCACGCCAAACTGGCTGAATCTGATAACGCTTGAATGGCATTACCAAGTCATTGCGGTTCATTACCACAAAGCGAGCAAACGGAACCGTAAGGTCATAGCGTAGGCCTTTTTCTGAGATTTTGTGCGGTAACTTCTTGAAACCTTCTTCTAAATCTTGTTGCGTGAGGTCTTTTGAAAAATCACCCGAATTTAAGATTTTGAATAAAAGTTGGTCACCTTCATCGCCATACTTCCCCATCAAAACCGATAGGTTTTCGATAGTTGGTGTTTCGATGGGTTGAAAACCGAATTTCTGAAAAGTACGCTTAATGGTATCAAAAATATAATTTCGCTTAACCATCACCGACGGCCCAAAATCTCGTGTTCCTCTTGCTAAACTTGGCTTACTCATGTTGTTTTTTAGTATTTTCTAAGAATATTTTTCTCAGAAATACCGTCAGACCTGCGGGGCGGACGGCGTTTTTTAGACAATTATTTTTCTTTGCCACAAAATTAGCTTAAAAAAGTCATTGTTAATTATTAAATGTTAATTGATTTTCGTAGCTTTGCACCCTAATTTTGCCCCAAGCCCCTCAAAAAGGGTCTTTAGATATTCCAAAAATTTTTTACTATGCTCTGATTCTCCATTAGTAAATGGGTTTTAGGGTCTAAAATACATAATACAATGGCAGTAACACAGTTGAAGCGTAAAGCAAAAAGAAACCAAGCAGTAGCTAAAAATAGAGTGGCAACAATCAAACGTTTATCTTTAAAATTAGATGTTAAGCGTGTTGATATCGAAGAATTGAAAGCTCAGTTTGCAAAATAATTCTTGTGGTTCGGTTATCGAACAAAAAAAGAGATACTCGGCGAGTATCTCTTTTTTTGTTTATCGAAGTGGCGTTTCGAACTGAAATGCGTTTTCGGTAGGCTCGCTATTTTTAGAATAAAAAATAGCTATTTTGGGACTACACGGCAACGAATTACGATTTGCTTCTACACCCATAAAATCTGCGTTCCAAGCAATTACGGCCGACTCGCACATCGTTTCCTCAATTTTACTCAAGAAATTTGTTAAGTTTCGGGTAGCTTGTAAGATAAAATTAAAGGTAAAGTTAGCATCAAAAAAAGTTTGATACTGCTTCATAGTCTTTTGTTTTTCCTCCAAACATTCTTTTGAATCAACAAAAAAGACAAAGTTTAAGAATACATTAAATTGTGAAATATACCGATTAAAAGCAGTGAGCTTTTCAATATCAGTTTTTTTCTCTGTATCAGCCAAAATGCTGATATTATTCGGAAATGCCAGGTGAATAGCTGGCGGAACAACCAAAGTATTAGCAACGACTTCTCTTAAAATCTGCGTAGAAACACTACCCATTTTCCACGTGCTTGGGGTATTTGAAGTTCCGATTACGATTGTATCAAACTTCTCAATGCCATGCAACTCATTTATTTTTCTTGAAACTTGTTCGTTAGTTGTTGCTTGTCTAAAAACACTTTTTACCTCAACAGTATATACCTCTTTTACTTTTTGTAGAAGTAAATTCACTTTTTCAGCATCTTCGGGGGCAATTACCTCTCCTTGATGACAATAAAACAGGGTATATTCACAAAGAATTCTCTTCGTGACAACCACCGAGTACATAAGTAGATTTTCTGAGTTTTTTTCTAAGTCAACAGCAATTAAAATTTTTCTTATTCTTTGAGCTGCTAATGGCATTTGGGTACCATTATCATTTTCTTTCATCTATAGGTATTAGCAAAATTTAATAAAAATGACTTTCATCATATTGGTTTATGCAAAATTACGAATATTAAGTATATTAATGCAAAATACTGATAATCAATTATTTAATTATACTTAAATTTTAATTTCTCTGAGTATAAATACTTAAAATAAGCATATAAAAACTTCATTAAGTTACACTTTCTCTTAATAATCTGTAAAAAAGAAAAAGCACGACCAAAACAAATAGTGGTCGTGCTTCTCCTGACTCTTCAAAGGGTATTCAAATTATGTTATCTTTTTCTCCCCTCGAATTATCTATTTTCGTGATAGTCAGCTTCTTTCTTGCGTTTTTTTCTCTTTGTTTCAAGGCTTTTTTAATCAGCTTTTTATTTTCCATTCTTACTTTGAAGATAATGGCTTGCCCAAACACACACAATCCAGCATTAATCATGATTAGGCTGTAACTTCCGAGTAAAAACCAACGCAAAAAAGGAGCATTTGTATGCTTTAAGTTTGAGGCTTCGCTAAAAATACTCAGACCAAAGCCAATTAAGATTAAACCACCAATAGCACACAAAAGCCATTTGGTGTAAAGACTCATTCGTTTCAACATTTTTTTTCCTGGTGGTTTTTGTTTTTTTACTTCCATCTTCTTGAATCTTTATTGGTATTGGTGTAAAATCTAACAACAAAAATAACTAATTTTGAGAAAAAAACAGAACAATTATCAATTATCCGTTATTAGTCACTTACTTGATTTTCTTAATAATGAGCTGATAATAAGCCACTTAACTTGTTTCATATAAATACTTGTTGGCTAACAAAAATACAGAACTCAGAATTCAGAACTCAGAACTCTATTACCCATGGGAAAAATTATTAGTTTTTTACTCCGATTTATACCTCGAAAATACCTACAGTTATTCAGCCATATTCCGCTTAAAATCTATACATTTTTCTTGAAAGGGAATAATGTTGAATGCCCCGTTTGTGAGGCAAAACTCACAAAGTTTATGCCTTATGGCCGTTTAGTTTCTCGTCCAAATGCACTTTGCCCAAATTGTTTGGCTCTCGAACGCCATCGCTTAATGGCTTTGTATTTAAAACAACGCACCAATTTCTTTACTGCTCCAAACCTAAAGGTATTACACGTAGCACCCGAATATTGTTTCATTGACCGTTTCGAGGAAATGAAAAATTTGGAATACATAACAGCCGATATTGAGTCGCCGTTGGCAAAAGTAAAAATGGATATTCACGATATTCCGTTTGAAGCAAATACTTTCGATGTGGCCATTTGCAATCACGTAATGGAACATGTAGATGATTATCACAAAGCGATGTCGGAACTTTACAGGGTTTTGAAACCAAACGGTTGGGCAATTATTCAATCACCACAAGATTGGACCAAAGCACATACTTTTGAAGACCCGACCATCACCGACCCACGTGAGCGTGAGCGAGTTTTCTGGCAAAACGACCACCTTCGTTTGTTTGGTCGTGATTATGGCCGTGAACTCGAAAAAGCAGGTTTTACGGTCACAGAAGACGATTTTGTTATTCAACTTTCGAAAGAACTGGTGAAGCGTTATTCTTTACCGAGCGAAGAAATCGTTTATTTCTGTGAGAAAAAGTAAAGCATTTTTTCAAATTGCTAATACATTCATCAATACACAATTCAGAGAATTATACTACCATCTATCAACCAAATAACATTCAACCTATGAGATTTAAAGACAAAGTTGTAATCATTACTGGCGGGAACTCTGGTATTGGCAAAGCTTCGGCCATTTTGTTTGCCAAAGAAGGTGCTAAAGTAATGATTGCCGATTTATCGGAAAAAATGGGAGATGACCTCGTTGAAGAAATAGAAGCTGCGGGTGGCGAAGCAACATTCATCAGAGTGAACGTAACTGACCTCGACGATGTACAACGTATGATTGAACAAACAATCAGTCGTTTGGGTAAATTCGATATTTTAGTCAATTCAGCTGGAATTTTGGGGCCACGTATCCGCACCGACAAATACCCCGAAGAAGATTTCGATAAAGTAATCAACGTAAACGTTAAGGGGCTTTGGAATTGTATGAAGGTTGCTCTTCAGCATTTTATGGCTCAACGTAGTGGAAATATAGTTAATATTGCATCGGTGGCTGGGCATTTGGGTATGGTCGGGCACATTGCTTATGCTGCAAGTAAGCACGCCGTAATTGGCATGACCAAAACCGCAGGCATTGAATACGCCAAACACGGAATCAGAATCAATGCGGTTTGCCCAGGATTTACACAAACACCAATGCTTGAAGGAGCCGATACTGACGATGCGTATTTGGAAGCACTTCAACACGCTACCCCAATGAAACGTTTTGGCAAACCTGAAGAAATTGCGAGTGCAATTCTTTATTTGGCAGCCGACGAATCTTCTTTCATTACGGGTCAGAGTATCATTTTAGACGGTGGGCTGATTTTGCAGTAACCCCCCAAAGCACCCCTAACCCCTAAAGGGGGATGCTATTACCAACCGCTTTCTTAATGGGGAAAAGCAAAAATCCCATTTAGGGACGGACCGACGTATCGGTTTGTGGTTATGAAAAACGTATTCGATTTAACAGATAAAGTAGCCGTAATTACGGGTGCAAGTAAAGGGATTGGCGAGGCCATTGCCCGTATATATGCTTCTCATGGAGCAAAAGTTGTGATAAGTAGCCGAAAGCAAGCCGATTTAGATGAATTGGCCGCCGAAATCAAAGCCGAAGGAGGCGAATGTGTGGGTATTGCAGCCAACACTGGCGATATGGCTCAACTAAGAAACTTGGTTGATAAAAGCGTAGAAATCTACGGTGGAATTGATATTTTGGTTAATAATGCAGCTACAAATCCTGTTTATGGGCCATCGCTTGAGTGCTCGGAAAGTGCTTTTGATAAAATCATGCAAGTGAATGTAAAGGCCCCTTTTGAATTAGCTAAGATGGTTCACCCAATCATGAAATCTCGTGGTGGCGGTAGTGTAATCAATATCAGCAGCATTGCTGGTCATACCCCCGACCCAGGTTTGGGAATGTATAGCGTTAGTAAAGCATCATTAAATATGCTAACTAAAGTTTTGGCCAAAGAATGGGGCGAAGACGGTATCAGAGTAAATGCCATTGCACCAGGTTTAATAAAAACTAAATTCAGTCAAGCCCTTTGGGACAACGAAAAAACCTTGGCTCATTTCACCAAGAACCTACCAATTGCCCGCATGGGAAGTGTGGAAGAAATTTCGCCAATGGCACTTTACTTGGCTTCAGCAGCCTCTGGCTATACAACGGGTGGTATTTTTGCCATTGATGGTGGTACGATAATATGATAACTCAACGTCGGCAGGGTTTTGAACCCTGCCGACGTTAATTGAATTAAGAATAAGTTGAACGTTTGCATAATTATTCCGATTTATCAAGAAAAACTGAGCAAAACTGAGGAAATTTCGCTTGCACAGGGCATACGTGTATTGGGTCATTATCCGATTATTGTAATCAAGCCCAAGTCTTTGAATATTAATTATTTACAACAGCAATATTCACAAATACAGTTTGAAGAGTTTGAGGATTCGTATTTCAAAAGCACACTTTCCTATAATAAACTCATGCTTTCGGAAGAGTTTTATGGCCGATTCTTGAAATACGAATACATGCTTATTTATCAATTAGATGCGTTTGTTTTTCGTGATGAACTCGAATATTGGTGTAAACAAGGCTATGATTATATTGGGGCTCCGTGGCGAATTGAGATAGATTTTGACTCAAAAATCAAGGAATTTATCTGGAATATAAAAAGGAAAATTGCTCTTTGGTTTGACCTCAAAGAAGAGCTTTACGGCAAATATGGCCCGAAAGAAATTATTATGAAACGTGCCGTGGGCAATGGTGGATTTTCGCTACGAAAAACCCAAAAGTTGCTCAGTATGATTCCGAAAAACCAACAAAAAATTGAAGAATACCTCGAAAAAGTAAAAACTCACCCCGCTTATAATGAAGATATGTTTTGGGGAATTGAACTAAACAGGTATTTTCCACAGCTGAAAATTCCGAGCTGGCGAACAGCTCTAAAGTTTGGCGTTGAACATATGCCCGAAAAGGCATATCGATTAAATGGGGGTTTACCATTTGGCTGCCACGCTTGGGATATTTACGAAACTGATTTTTGGAAAAAAGAGATAGAGAAATTGGGGTATAAATTTGAGTAATGTGGAGCGAACCTTAGCGAAGGCCACCCCTGGTTCGCCTAAAAATTAAAGTGAATACCATATTATAAAAATGACAAATTAGAAATTTGTCTTACCATTAACTTATGCGAAAATACTGCGGAACACCACGAGAAACCATTCCTTTCAAAATCATGGATTTTTTTGTGGATATTTATGCAAACCTTTTCTACAAAAAACGAAAAATAGCTCCAATCAATACTGATGCCACACGCATTTTGGTGGCTTCGTTGGGACATTTGGGCGATGCCCTCACGGTAACGTATATGTTTCCGCTCATTAAGAAAACTTACCCAAACGCCACGATTGATTTACTGACAGCTCAATGGTGCGAACCTGTGAATCTGCATAATCCTTATATCAACCAAACGGTTTATATCAATCATTTTCAAACGAACCGACGTAAGATTTCACGCTGGGAGAAATTCAAAGATTTTTATCAGACTTTTCACCAAGCATTGTCGGTGCTTCGCCAAGCCGAATATGATTATTACATTGACATTCGTTACAGCGATGCAGTGGCCCACTTTGTACTGCCTTTTATTAAAGTAAAAAAGGCCTATGGTTTTTCGAGACGTGCTTTGGGTGGACTTTTAGATAAAGAATTTGATGTACCAACGCACGAGTTCCATCATTTTGATATGTATTTCATGCTTTTGCGTGAAATCGGTGTAAAAGGGACTTTCGCTGATATTGAACCCTATTTTCCAATAAGTGAAAGCGTAAATCTTGAGAAAATACAAGAAAAAATTGGGGTAGAAAATGAACCATTTTTTATGCTTTTCCCCGAGTCTGGCGGCGAACACAAACAGCTTTCGGTGGCATTTTGGGCGAATTTAATTGAACAGATTCAGACACAGCACCCATTAAAAGTTTTGTTATGCGGGCAAACTTCGATGTCGAAACAGATTTTAGATTTGGTTGCTGATACTTTCAAAAACCAAGTGATTGATACATCAGCCAAAATCAATATTCAAGAAATAGCCGTTTTAGCAAAAAACGCTAAGTTTGCACTCACGCTCGATTCTTTCCCTGAGCATTTGGGTTGTGTTTTTACCAAAACTATTACGATTTTCAAAGGAACAGGCTATCCGTTTTTCCCTTTGGCCAATTTTCCTGTTTACCTCATTCATAACCACAAACCGAGCGTTGGATTGCCATTTGAGCGAGATAATGTAGAGGTGGTTTATCAAGAAAATGTCGAAACTGATGCTGTAAAAGCCATGGTTTTGAACAAAATAAGCACTTTTTTAGATGAATAAAGTTATTTTAGATACATCAGTTTTGGGTTTGGGCTATTTCCACGAGCAGTCTCGCACTGGCATTTTCCGAGTGGCCGAAGAGCTTTTCAAAGGTTTACATTCAAGCAATGAAATAGAACTTTCGCTGGCAAATACCGAAAATTTGCCTGAAATGCTGAGTTATCTAAAAAAATACTTTCCCGAATCAACCTTTAATTTGGTCAATAAACAATCTGATAAGGTTAGGGCAAGGTTCGAGAGTTCGATTATTTCTATTTTTCCGTTTAAGTCTTTGCCACAAAAAGCCGTTAGAGAAGCTTTTGTACGTACTCGTGGGTACCTAAAACCTCGATTTTCGTTCAATCCAACATCTCTATCGGCCTACGATATTTATCATTCACCATTCTTACCAATTCCGCAAGAACTAAAAGGTTCTTCAAAACCCAAGAAAATAATCACGATTCATGATTTGATTCCACACTTATTTCCGCAGTATTTCGGTGAATGGAACAAAATAATTATGCGTAAAATTCTGGAAAGTATAGATGAGCATACAACGCCCATCTGTGTTTCAGAAGCAACTAAAAAAGATTTGTGTGAAGCCACTGGACTTTCACCCGAGCGAGTTTCGGTGGTACATCTGGCAGCTTCGAAGGATGTTTTTTATCAAGAAACGAATACTTCTAAAATACAGAAAGTCTTAAAGAAATACAATATTGCTACTGATAGCAAACACCTGCTTTCTGTTTCTACTTTAGAGCCTCGTAAAAATATCGAACGCACAATACGTGCTTTCTTGAAACTTATTCAACAAGAGCGTATCAATAACCTAAATTTAGTGCTTGTTGGCACAAAAGGCTGGCAATTTGATGGCATTTTTGAGGAAATCAAGTCGAATCCTGCATTAAAAGAGCGAATCATCACGACTGGTTTTGTAGCTGATGAAGACTTGGCAGCTTTGTATTCTTCGGCCATTGGGTTTGTCTATCCTTCTCTCTATGAAGGTTTTGGGTTACCGCCACTCGAAGCCATGCAGTGCGGGACACCCGTGATTTCTTCTACTAAAAGTTCAATTCCAGAAGTAGTTGGCGATGCAGGAATTTTGGTCGAACCAACGGATGAAACCGCTATTTCGGCTGCTATGCTAAGATTTTATCAAGAC
>JALQYE010000229.1 GCA_023254245.1 Emticicia sp. | reverse complement strand
AAATCGGGCAAAAAAGCATCGAAACGTAAGATAACTTTGGGGCGTAAAAATCCAGAATATTTCGAGGTGCTGGAAGGCTTACAAGTAGGCGAGCAAGTTATTACAAGTTCGTACGAAAACTTTGGAGATAATGAGGTGCTTAGTTTTTAGGTATTAGGTTGTAGGTGTTAGGGGCCAGGGAAAAAAGTTTGAAAATATAACTCCTTTATAACCTATTTCCTAAGTCCTAACACCTACTCCCTAATTCTCTGTCTAACCTTTTGAGCAAAAGAATTTAGCATTTTTCTGATTTCAGTTATTTCTAAATTCAATTTGTCGAATGTTTCAGTTGAAATATAGTTAAGGTCTTTGCTAAGAATTATTTGATATTCAAGTTCAGCGGCAGAACCTTGAGAAATAACCAAAAAACGATTTATTTCAGCATCTGAGTTTCTGCCGAAGCCTTCAGCAATATTGGTTGGAATTGAAGCAGCAGACCTTCTCATTTGACTGGTTAGTCCAAATAATTCATCTTTGGGAAATGATTTGGTTATAAAATATATTTCTAATACAAATTGGTGGCTTCGTTGCCAAATATGTAATTCTTTAAAATTTGTCATATAGTAAAAATCAAAAGACACGTTTAAAATCAGAAAAAACATTTACAAATATAGGTAAAGAGTTTGGTTCTAAAACCTAAATCCTAACACCTAAGACCTGAAAAAGATGATAAAAACAACCAACCTTCAGAAAATATTCACTACCGAAGAAGTAGAAACAACAGCCTTAAATGGCATTACGATGGAAATCAAAGATGGCGAATTTGTGGCCATCATGGGGCCTTCGGGTTGCGGTAAATCAACCTTGCTCAATATTTTGGGTTTGCTTGATAACCCCTCGGGTGGAAGCTATGATTTTTATGGCAACGAGGTTGCCACGATGTCGGAGCGTCAGCGTGCATCGCTTCGCAAAGGTTCAATCGGATTTGTGTTTCAGAGCTTCAATCTAATTGACGAACTAACCGTTTACGAAAACGTTGAGCTGCCTTTGCTTTACCTAAAAACGCCTGCCGACGAACGTAAACAAAAAGTTGAACTTGCCCTCGAACGCATGAATATGATGCACCGCCGCAATCACTTTCCGCAACAACTTTCGGGTGGACAGCAACAACGCGTGGCCATTGCTCGTGCGGTGGTAGCTAAACCAAAAATGATTTTGGCCGATGAACCAACGGGTAATCTCGATTCAACCAATGGTGAAGAGGTAATGAAACTTTTACAAGAACTCAACAACGAAGGTACAACTATCGTGATGGTGACTCACTCGCCTTACGATGCAGGTTTCTCACACCGAATCATCAATCTATTTGATGGAAAGGTAGTAACCGAGAATTTTCACGTATAATATTACAGCGCCCCCAGCTTCTAAAATAAAAAAAGGGGATAATAATTATGAAATTAACTATTACTTAACAAAAACTCCTCTTTAGGGGGTAGGGGGTCTTATGCTACGTAACTACATAAAAATCGCTTTCCGTAACCTTGCCAAAAATAAGGTTTATTCGGTCATCAATATCACAGGGCTGGCCTTGGGAATGGCTGTAGTCATATTGATTTCTTTGCTTGTGTATGACGAGTATAGCTACGACCGCTTTCATAAAAATTTTAAATTAATATACAGACTTGCTGAGATTCAGAAGCAAAACGATGGCTTGCATAAAGTTGTGGTTACGCCTGGACCTTTGGCTGAAGCACTAAAAAACGATTTTAATGAAATCGAGCAAACACTCAGAGTTGGCAAGCAGGGTGGTTTATTGCAAAACGGTAATCAAAGACTCGAAACCGATATTCTTGCCGTTGACCCTTCTTTTTTTACAATTTTTGATTTTAAACTCATTAGTGGAAGTACTAATAAGTTGTTTCTTAATCCTGATGAAATCGTATTGACCGAGAAATCGGTGGCGATATTGTTCGGTGAAAATTGGCAGCAAAAAAATGTGATAGGTAGCCTCATTACGCTCAACTCTTTTCAAACGTTTTCGCTCAAAGTAGTGGGAGTTGCTCAGAATCTACCCACCAACTCCCACATACAATCCGAGGTTTTTTTACCGTTTAAATTGCTCGAAAAATACGACGAGTGGAGCATGAAATGGGGCAGTAATAGCTACCATACTTATCTTAAACTTAACCCGAAAATTAGCCAAGAGGCTTTTGACCAAAAGATAGTATCAGCACTAAAAAAGTATAATAATGACGCCGATACGAAACTTTATTTACAGCCACTTTCCGATATTTATCTACAATCAAAGTTCGATTTTCAGACCGATTGGGGCAAAAGAAGCGATATTCTTTATGTGTATTTATTTGCGAGCATCGGCCTAATTGTTTTATTGATTGCCATTTTCAACTTTGTTAACTTAGCTACCGCCAGAGCCACGCAACGACTAAAAGAAGTGGGTGTCAGAAAAATGGCAGGAGCTGGCCGAACAACTCTTATTTGTCAGTTTCTTTTTGAAGCCTTGTTGGTCGTTTTGCTCGCAACGGGTGCTGCATTTGTATTGGCTTCGCAAGCATTACCTTTGCTGAATCAGCTTGCAGAAAAACAACTGTCATTGCCGCTTATTTCGGGAAGTTTCTGGCTATTGATTGGGGCTTTTATTTTTTTAATGACACTGTTTTCGGGGCTTTTCCCAGCGTTGGCTTTATCGTCGCTGATTCCAGCCAAAATACTGAAAGGTGAATTACTAAACCAGTCGGCCAGCGGTTTCAAAAAAACATTGGTAGTTGTACAGTTTTCGATGTCAGTGGTATTGATTATTTGCACAATCACTATTTATCAGCAATTAGCATTTATTCAGCATAAAAATTTAGGTTTTGATAAAGACCATCTGATGTATTTTAGGCTAAAAGGCGAGGCGAAAGGCAAAGCGTTGGTGGTGAAAAACGAAGTATCGAAACTCTCAAGTGTAGAAAGCATTTCGGCCACAACCAACAACTTGGTAAACGTTATGAACGAGTCGAATATCGAGTGGGAAGGACAACCGCAAAACGTTAATTTTTACGTTACGCAAATCAATACCGACCCCGATTTCCTGACAACAATTGGTGCGAAAGTGGTGAGTGGACGTAATTTCTCGAACGCCATCGCCCGTGATACCAGCGATAAAATTGGTACTTATTTGCTCAACGAAACGGCCGTCCGTAAAATGGGTTGGAATAACACAACGGCTTTGGGTAAAAAAGTGAAATTTTGGGGCTTAGAGGGAGAAGTAGTAGGGGTTGTGAAAGATTTTCATTTTCGCCCACTCAGTGTATCAATCGAGCCATTTATTTTCCGCAATCGTCCGAAAGAGTTTTATTTTAATTTACTCATAAAAACCAAGGCTTCTACTATCAAACGAGTAATCGAAGAAGTGAGCAATATCTTGGCAAAGTATGAGCCAAACAGCCCGATTAGCTACGGTTTTGTGAACCAAGACCTCAATAAATTGTACTTCAATGACCAACGGGTAGGCAAGATTATCTTTATTTTTTCCATTCTTACCATTATTATCTCTTGTTTAGGCCTATTCGGACTCGTTACGTACACAACCCAACAGCGTGTGAAAGAAATCGGTATCAGAAAAGTATTAGGGGCGAGTATTGTAAATGTAACTACTTTACTAACAAAAGATTTCCTGAAACTGGTTTGCGTGGCTATCGTAATAGCCTCGCCAATAGCCTATTACTTGGTTGGAGCATGGTTACAAGATTTTGCCTACCACATAGCTATTTCCTGGAAAACCTTTGCCTTAGCAGGTATTATAGCTTTGCTAATTGCTTTATTAACAGTGAGTTATCAGGCTATCAAGACTGCTTTGATAAATCCAACGAAATCTTTGAAAACGGAATAAAAAATAGTTATTAGTTAGTGGAGAAAATTGGTAATCAGTGAAGCATATCCCTTTCCAATAACCAGTTTACCAGTAACCAATCACAAATTACAAAATTATGATACGCAATTACTTAAAAATCGCTTGGAGAAACCTTCTCAAAAACAAGCTATACAGCTTCATCAATATCTTCGGATTGGCGGTTGGTCTAACCTGTTTTTTGTTGATTACGCTTTATGTAGTTGACGAACTCAGCTACGACCGACAGTTTAAAGATGCCGAACGAATTTTCCGTATAAACTCCGATATTAAGTTTGGTGGAGCCGAGCAGCGTATGGCCGTGAGTTCAGACCCGTTTGGGGCTACACTCAAAAAAGATTATGCAGAAGTTGAGCAGTATGTGCGTTTGTATGCCAATAATAGTCGCCGATTTATTAAAAAGGGAAGCGAGTTTTTGGTTGAAAACAACTGCCTTCATGCCGATTCTACGCTTTTGGATGTTTTTTCGTTGACTATCCTCGAAGGCGACTCCAAGAATGTTTTGACCGAACCCAACACGCTTCTTATCAGTAAAACTGCTGCACAAAAATATTTTGGCAATGCCTCGGCAGTTGGTAAAACGCTTAGCGTTGGTCTGCAAAACCCAGTCGAATACAAAGTTACGGCGGTTTATGAAGATATGCCTACCAATGCACATTTTCAGTCCGATATGTTTTTTCCGTTCAAGAATATCAACGATTATAAATTTGATAATTTCTTGAATCATAATTTTTATACGTATATTAAACTCCGAGAAGGGGTTGATTATAAGCAATTTGAAAAGAAATTCGATGTAGTTGTTGATAAATATATTTTGCCACAGGCGAAGACCTTCATGGATGTTAAAAGCATGGATGATTTCAAGAAAGGCGGTAATTATCTGAAATATTCACTCACACCGCTATTGGATATTCATCTAAAATCCGACCGAATTTATGAAATAGGGCTCAATAGCGATATTCAGTATGTGTATATTTTTTCGGTGGTGGCTTTGTTTTTATTGCTCATTGCGTGTATCAATTTCATGAATCTCAGCACGGCTCGTTCGGCCAATCGTGCCAAAGAAGTGGGTATTCGTAAAGTGATGGGAACCCAACGCAATAGCCTCATTATGCAATTTATGTCAGAATCGGTGCTTACAAGCTATTTAGCATTTGTTATAGCTTTAATAATCACTATTTTATTGATTCCATTCTTTAATGATATTGCTGGAAAACAATTTACTACGCAATCACTTTTTCAGCCACTTTATTTGCCATTTTTAGTGCTTCTTCCTCTGATTGTGGGTGTTTTAGCAGGCTATTATCCTTCGTTTTTCTTATCATCTTTCCGCCCAATTGAGGTGCTAAAAAGCAAACTTAACGCTAATTTTCGACGTTCAAATTTCCGAAATGCCTTAGTTACGTTTCAGTTTGTTACGTCATTAGTTTTGGTAATTTCAACCTTTATCATTTATCGCCAACTCAATTACATTCAACATAAAAACTTAGGTTTCTCGAAAGACCAAGTTTTGGTCGTAACGGGCACATCTTCGCTACGAGATAACAACAATGTTTTCAAAGAAGAAGTGAAAAAGATGGCAGGAGTAAAAAGTGCCACTTTTGCGGGCTTTTTGCCAGTGGCCAACTCTTCACGCAGCGATAATACTTTCTCGACCGAAGCGGTATTTAACTCCCAAAACAGCTTCAATATGCAAGCGTGGGCAATTGATGAAGATTATATTCCAACGCTTGACATGGAGATTCTGAAAGGTCGGAATT
>JALQYE010000228.1 GCA_023254245.1 Emticicia sp. | reverse complement strand
TAGAAAAGAATTGGAGAAGTAGATTTTTCAAATACAAAGAAAAGTCCTTAGTCAAACTCAAAGACTTTTCTTTGTAATGCTAAGAAAATTACCACAAATGATGTACTAATGGCTTGATGTGTTTCTCATAAATTGAGTTCATCTGCGAAATTTGCTCGGCACTCAAATCAGGGAAATCTAAAGCAGCCACATTGGCTGACACTTGCTCTGGTCGTGAAGCACCAGGAATAATCGTGCTCACGGCATCAAAACCTAAAATCCATTTCAAAGCAACAGGAGCTAAATTTTGTTGATTCGGAAACAAGGCTTTTAATTCTTCGACGGCTGCAAGGCCAGTTTCGTAATCAATTCCCGAAAAAGTTTCACCTTTATCAAACATTTCACCATTTCTATTGAAATTTCGATGGTCGCCTGCTGTAAAAGTTGATTCTTTAGAGAATTTACCAGTCAACAAACCACTTGCCAATGGTACTCGAACGATAACACCAATATCTTTCTTTCTTGCTTGCTCGAAAAATAATTCAGCAGGACGTTGTCGAAAAGTATTAAAAATTATCTGAACCGTCGTTACGTTATCATATTCAATACCTTTGAGGGCTTCTTCAACTTTTTCGACACTGATTCCGAGATTCAGAATTTTACCTTCATCTTTCAACCTATCGAATAATTCAAAGATTTCTGGGCGATAATATACTTCAGTTGGTGGACAGTGAAGTTGAATCAAATCAAGGGTTTCGAGACCCATATTTGTTAAACTTGCTTCCACAAACTTTCTCAAAACAGCTGGCTGATAAGCTTCATTGACGTGGGGATTGAGTTGACGACCACACTTAGTTGCCACATAGATTCGCTCAGAGCGACTTTTCACGAAACGTCCAACAGCTTTCTCGCTTTCTCCATCGCCATAAACATCGGCCGTATCAATAAAATTTATGCCCGAATCTATGGCAGAATGTAAGATTTTTGACGCATTTTCGTGGCTAAAATCATCACCCCAAACACCACCTACTTGCCATGTACCGAGACTAATTTCCGAGATTTCAAAGCCTGTTTTACCCAATTTTCTGTATTTCATAAACGCATTTAATATATTAATTTGTCTTTATTTTTAATTAATTAGATTTTTCTGCGATGACTGTCGAACAATCAATTCACCCTTTATCACTTTCGTAAACGGCACAAATGTTTCTTTATTTATAATGTTATCAATTAAAATTGTGGCGGCTTCTTGTCCGACTGTAAACGGAAACTGGTTGTAAACTGTTAGTGATGGTTCAATCATAGATGCCAATAAATCATCTCCAAATGCAGCCAAAGCAATTTCATCGGGTATTTTTATTCCTTTTTGCTTCAACGACATAATCATTTCGATGGCATTGGCGTAGTGAACTGTAAAAATACCATCGGGTCTTTGACTCATATCTAACCAATTATTCAAGGCATTGAGTGAGTCTTCTTCTTTAAAACTACTATGGAAAATTAAATCTGTTTCAATCGGCAAACCATATTTTTGTAAAGCAGCTTTATAGCCATTCAACCTTTTTTGACTTATCAATAAATCTTCGGGGCCAGCACAAGCAGCTATTCGTCGGCAACCTTGTTTAATTAAATGCTCGACTAAAGCGAAGCTTCCTTCAAAATCCTCCTGTATTACTTTGGCTGTTTCGAGTTCATCGCACACCCTGTCGAAATGAACAATTGGAATGCCTTTTCTCAGATGTAATTTTATATGCTCAAACGAATTGGTTTCTTTGGTGTGGCTAATTAATAGTCCATCAACTCGGCTGGCCATTAATGCTTGCACATTAAGGGTTTCGGTATTATGCGATTCGTTCGACTGGCATATCATTACTCTGTAACCTGCTTCAGATGCTACTTTCTGGATTCCAGCCACAACCCCAGCAAAAAACGGCCGTTGAATATCAGGAATTACAACCCCAATCGTATGTGTTTCGCCTCGGTGTAAGCTTTGGGCAAGCAAATTAGGCCGATAATCAAGTTCGTTCGCAACTCTTATTACCTCATTTCGAGTATTCTCATTAATTTCTTGACTATTATTCAACGCCCTTGAAACAGTCGATGGAGAAATACCTAAAGCTTTGGCTATATCTACGATAGTCGTTTGATGCGGCTTTTTACTTACACTCGGATTAGATGGAACTACTGAAAAATACAACTCACACTCTTTGCAATAAAGCCTTTGTTTACCCCTCACAAAACCCGACTTTACGATAGTTTCAACTTTACCACATTTCGTACAAGCTATCATAACTATTTGTATTTTTCTAATAAACCTTTACCAGTATCAATGATTAAACTAATTAAATTAAAACTTTCTGAACACTTTAAGAATGAATAAAAAGTCTATATATCTCAAATAAAATACTACAAATTCATCTATCGCAAACGTTTTCGAAAACGTAACCGATAGTTTTAGTCATTCAAACTTAAAAATAGCAAGAATATTCTTTTTATAATCCTAAATTTATAGATAATATTAAATAAAAAAACATTGCAATGAGGTAGAAGTAAGTTAAGTGTAAAAATACGTTTGTTAAGAAAGAAAAAGCTAAATTGTACTTTTCAAATATTACAAAAGTCTCAATTCGCAAGTTTTAGTCAATTTTCAGTGAACTATGTTGAAACAAAGATAGTGTAGTCGAAATGTCAGTTGTATTCAATGCAACTGACACTACCATTTTCTTTTTTCGACCGTAAAGCATCATCAGATTATAAATGATGAAAAATTACTGATTATTGGTACAAATTTTACATTAATTGAAACTATTCAATATAATATAGAATTATTTTCAGAAATTAGTTGCTAAAAATTAATCAACTATGTTAAAAAACATTACCCTATCAACCTTAATGCTTCTCGGAGTTTCGCAAGTGTTTGCCCAAACCAAACCCATTCAGTTTATAACCCTCGACCCTGGTCATTTTCATGCAGCTTTGGTGCAAAACAAAACTTATGATAACGTAGAGTCGGTCGTGAATGTTTATGCTCCTGCTGGCCAAGATTTACAAGACCACCTAAAAAGGATTGAAAGCTATAATACTCGTGCTAAAAACCCAACAAATTGGATAGAAAAGGTATATCAAGGCAATGATTATTTAGAAAAAATGATTGCCGAAAAAAAAGGTAATGTTTTGGTGATTGCGGGTAATAATCAGAAGAAAACCGAATATATTTTAAAAGCTGCCGAGGCAGGTATCAATATTTTGGGCGATAAACCGATGTGTATCGATAGCAAAGGCTATGCACAACTCCAACAAGCTTTTGCAGTTGCAAAGAAAAACAATGTTTTACTCTACGATATCATGACCGAGCGGTCGGAAATTACGACTGTCTTACAGAAAGAGTTGACGCAGATACCTGCAATTTTTGGGCAGATAGAAAAAGGAACACCCGAAAATCCTGCTGTTTTCACAGAAAGTGTGCATTTTTTCTACAAATACGTTTCGGGTAGCCCGCTGAAACGCCCAACATGGTTTATGGATGTAACTCAACAAGGCGAAGGCATTGCCGATGTAATGGTTCATTTAGTTGATTTAGCCCAATGGACACTCTTTCCAAATGTTATACTATCAAACAAAGATGTAAAATTCAATTCAGCTACTCGTTGGCCAACTCCAATGACATTGAGCCAATTTTCTTTGATTACAGGAGCAAAAACGTTTCCCGACTTCTTGAAAAAAGATTTAAAAAATGATAGCACCATCAATGTCTATGCCAATGGTGAAATCAATTATAGTTTGAAAGGCATACACACCAAACTACGTGCTTTATGGAATTATAGTGCTACCGAAGGAGGTGACACACACTATTCAATAATTAGAGGAACAAAAGCAAATCTTGAAATTAGACAAGGCAAAGAAGAAAAGTTTATTCCTCAACTCTACATTAAACCCAATAACCTAACCGAAAGCGACCTTCAAAAAGCATTTGATTCACTTAAAAGTAAATATGCGGGCATCAATTTGAAAAAACACGGCAACGAATGGTTAGTCGAAATTCCAGATTCTTATCGCACAGGGCATGAAGCACATTTTGGAGAAGTAATGGAAAGATTCTTGGATTATAAATCTAAAAATAAATTACCTGAATGGGAAGTACCAAATATGTTGGTTAAGTATTACACAACAACAAAAGCATTAGAATTAGCCAAAAAGAAATAGAAAAATCCTAAACTCTACGTATAGTGTTGAATTCAACGTCTACACTAAATTGAATCTTAAAAACATGAAATTCAGACCGTTATTTATACTTCTACTTTTAGTTTGTGGGCAGAAATTGTTCGCCCAAACTAAAATTGTAGCTCAAAAATTCAATTCAAAAATTGATGTTCTCATCAATAATAATCTATTTACAAGCTATATCTTATCGCAAGACGAAAAATATCCTTTTTTCTTTCCAGTCAATGGGCCATCCAATGCAAGCGTAACATCCATGCGAAATGCCAATTATCCGCACCACAGTTCACTATTTTTTGGTTGTGACAAAGTAAATGGTGGTAATTATTGGCAAGAAGGACTCGAAAGAGGGCAAATAGTATCGATAAGAGCAGATGTTATTGAATCTGGAAACGATAAAGTTATTATTGAAAATGAATGTATTTGGCGAAGACCAAATGCCAACGCTCCCATCAAAGATACTCGCAAAATAACGATTACGGCTCCTTCAAAAGAAATATATCAAATAGATTTTGATGTAACGCTTGAAATGCTAATGGATGTAATCATTGAAAAAACTAATCACTCACTCTTTAGTGGACGAATGGACGCTGACTTGGCCGTTATTAATGGCGGAACCATGATTAATTCAAATGGGGAAAAAGGGGAAAAAGACACATTTGGTAAAAAAGCAGCTTGGATTGATTTTTATGGCAAACGTGGCGATAAACAAGAAGGTATTGCCATCATGCAACATCCATCAAATGAGTGGTATCCCGCACCTTGGTTTACACGTGATTATGGATTTTTCTCGCCAACGCCTATGTACTGGCCACAAAATGATAAAGAGACTTCTTTGAAAAAAGGACAAACTATCAAGTTAAAGTATCGTGTGTTGGTTCACTCAGGCGATACTTCAGCCGCTAAAATTGCCGAACAATTTGAAAAATACAAATCAGAGTAAGCGTGAATGGCGTTTGAATCGAATGACGATTTACGAATTCTCTAAAGTTAGATAAACAGAAACTCAACCTTAACAATTAAATAAATGGAACGCAGAAAATTTATTGGTCAAACACTTACAGGTGTGGCTGCCGCAGCGTTTGGCATTCCGACAATCGTACCTTCAACGGTTTTTGGTAAAAATGCTCCAAGTAATAAAATCAATATTGGTCAAATTGGCTGCGGACGCATCGGCCGTGACCACGATATGGTTGGCACAATGCAGCACGATGTGGCTCGTATTATGGCCGTATGTGATTTAGACCAAAATCGTTTAAAAGATGGAAAGCTCCTTGTAGAAAATTATTACAAGAAAAAAACAGGTCAAGACAAATACGTCGATGTAAAGATGTACGATGATTATCGTGAAATGCTCTTAAACAAAGACATTGATGCCGTAATTATCAGTACACCAGATTTTTGGCATGCTCAACCAGCCATTGAAGCAGCTTTGGCAGGAAAAGATATTTATTTGCAAAAACCTACTTCTTTGACAGTTACCGAAGGGCGTCTTTTG
>JALQYE010000227.1 GCA_023254245.1 Emticicia sp. | reverse complement strand
ATTGGAGCAGAAGCCACGAAAAACGGTATCCGTTTCGGCTATCATAATCATGGCTATGGCATTAAACCCGTAGATGGCGTTCGTCCACTTGAAATTATTCTGAAGAATACTGACCCCAATTTGGTATTTTTTGAAATGGATATTTTCTGGACAACCTGCGGTGGAGTAGACCCAATTGAGTTACTAACAAAATATCCAAACCGCTATAAAATGCTTCATCTGAAAGATATGAAGGAGAAAAAGCAATTTACGGGCGATGGTGGTGGCATGGGAGATTGGATGCCGATGTTTCCGTTGATGGCATCGGCTGGCGATGGAGTGCTTGATTTGCAAGGAATCGTGAAAAAAGCCAAAGAAGTGGGTGTTGAACATTTCTTTGTTGAGCAAGATATGGTGGCCAATCCACAAGTAGCCTTGAAACGTAGTTCAGACTATTTGACAGGCAAAATCTAAATTGTTTTAAATTTCATTGCCGTCTGCTTTAGCTGACGGATTACTTAACATTAAATACGATTTTAGCTCAACTCATAAGTATTCATTTGGGCTAAAGCCATAATGTTCTTTTATTTATCTCTTTACCGTCAGCTAAAGCAGACGGCAATGAAAACAGTGTCAAATTCTCTATGAAGACTATATTTTTAATCCTTTCTCTATTGTGCATTCTGTTATCTGCAAATGCTCAAAAACAAATTTTTCTCTACGAAGATAAACCTAAAGGTTCAGAAAATTGGACTTGGGATGAAGCTGTTTCGGAGAAAAATATCTTCAATACGAAGGTAGTTTATAATGTTGTACGCCCTTCGATTACGGCCTATGTACCCGAAAATCCAAACGGTACCGCCATTGTAGTTGCTCCTGGTGGGGCATTTCATACACTTTCGATTGATAGCGAAGGAATTGAGGTGGCCAAATGGTTAAATGCCAGAGGGATTACCGCTTTTGTTTTGAAATATCGTGTAGCTCGTAGCTTCACCGATGACCCAGTGAAGGAATTAATGGGTAAAATGAGCAACTTCAAAACTTTAGATGAAGAAAATGCTCCTATCATTCCATTGGCAACCGAAGATGGCATGAATGCCGTAAAATACATTCGTGAACACGCCACTGACTATAAAATAGACCCTAAAAAAGTTGGTTTCATGGGTTTTTCGGCAGGCGGCACGCTCACGATGTCGGTAGTATATAGTGCTAATGATGCTCGCAGACCTAACTTTGTAGCACCCATTTATGCCTACGAAAATGCTATTATTGGCAACAATATGCCCAAAGAAAAAACACCAATTTTTGTGGCAGTAGCAGCCGATGACCAATTGGGCTTTATGCCTCATAGTATCAATATTTTCAAAAAATGGTTTGATGCTAAACAACCTGCCGAATTACATATTTACGAAAAAGGTGGACACGGTTTTGGCATGAGAAAAACCAATACATCGAGCGAAGGTTGGATTGATAATTTTGGTAACTGGCTAAAAATGCAGGGGTACATGAAATAATTACTCCATAAAATATTTCAAAAACTGAGTAAATAAACCAAATCGACTTTGAAAAAGACATTATTCTTCCTATTTATTCTTATTTCTCTCGTTGGTTTTTCACAAAAACCTCGTACTATCGTAACAACCGATGGCGAAATTGATGACGTTGACTCTTTCATACGTATGCTACTTTATGCCAACGAGTTTAAGCTCGAAGGCTTAGTTTATAGTAGCTCAATGTGGCATTATAAAGGTGATGGTAAAGGCACGAAGTTCACTTCCGAAATGGAAATGACACAAAAGATGTACGGAGCTAAAACTTCCCTTCGTTGGCCAGGAGTAACGTGGATGCAAGATTTAATCAATGCTTACGAAACGGTTTATCCAAATCTGAGCAAACACGCTTCGGGTTATCCTACGGCTACTCATCTACGAAACCTAATAAAAGTAGGAAATATTGATTTTGAAGGTGAAATGAACAAAGTAACTGAAGGTTCTGAGTTTATCAAAAATAAGCTTCTCGATGCTACTACCGAACCTATTTATTTACAAGTTTGGGGCGGAACAAATACCATTGCTCGTGCTTTGAAGTCAATAGAGGAGCAATATAAAAATACACCAAACTGGGCTAAAATCTACAAGAAAGTTTGCGATAAAGCCATTATTTATGCCATTCTCGACCAAGATGCAACTTACAGAAAGTATGTTTCGGTTAACTGGAAAGATATCAAAATCTTTTATAATTCTAACCAATTTTGGTGTTTTGCTTATCCATGGAAAAAGGCAGTTCCCGAAAGTCAACATTATTTACTCGAAGGGAAATTTATGAGTGATAATATCATCAATAACCATGGCCCGCTGACTAAAATGTATTATAGCTACGGCGACGGTCAAAAACAGGCGGGTGATGATGAGCATATTCACGGCGATTTATCAAAAGTTAAAAATGGTCAATGGGGAAGTTTCGGTCAATATGATTTCATTTCGGAAGGAGATTCACCAGCCTATTTTCATTTGATTAATGTTGGGCTAAATAATCTAAAGAATCCAGAATTTGGTGGTTGGGGAGGCCGTTTAGTGCAATCAGCTAAGAATCCGAAACGTTGGGAAGACGGAGAGAACACTGCAGATTATAATCCGTTTACACAAAAAATGGATAAAACTTACGGACAAACGCGTTGGATTGAAGCCTTACAAAATGATTTCGCTACTCGTGCCGATTGGTGTGTAAAAGACTATCAAAATGCCAATCATGCTCCGATTGTGAAACTAAATCATTCAGCAAAACTCTTCGTTAAACCTAATCTTACAGTAAAACTTAGTGGTTCGGCCAATGACCCTGATGGTGATAAATTAAGTTACCGTTGGTGGCAATACGATGAAGTAGATACCTACGGAGGAAAAGTATCGCTCAATAATGCGGATACCAACGAAGTTTCCTTGAAAATGCCTGCCGACATAAAAAATGGAGAAACAATTCATTTGATTCTGGAAGTTTCAGATAATAGAGCAATTAAACTCACACGCTATCAGCGAGTAATTATCACTTGTAAAAACTAAGAAGTCATGAAAAATCTTATCTTGATACTCCTCATTTTGTCCTATGGTGCTTTTGCTCAGCCTAAACCTGACTACACAAAATCTGCAATCGAAGCTTCTAAATCTTGGATTGATATTGATTATGCAGGCGATGGAATTATTGGACATAAATTAGATATTTTCTTACCCAAAGAAGGAAAAGGGCCTTTTCCTGTAGTGATTACTATTTATGGTAGTGCGTGGTTTTCTAATTCATCAAAAGGCACTTGCTTTAATGATGGGCTTGGACAAACGCTCCTCAAAAATGGTTTTGCAGTAGTAAGTATCAATCACCGTTCGAGCAGAGATGCCATTTGGCCTGCACAAATCCATGATGTGAAAGCAGCTATCCGATTCATCAGAGCCAATGCGTCGGCGTTTTCGCTGGAGACTTCTTTCTTGGGTGTAACTGGTTTTTCTTCGGGTGGGCATCTTTCTACAATGGCAGGTGTAACGAGTAGCATAAAATCTACAACTATCAATAATTTACCCATAGATTTAGAAGGAACTATTGGAAAATCTCTCGGTGAAAGTAGCCATGTTGATGCCGTGGTCGATTGGTTTGGTCCAACTGATTTCTTGTTAATGGATGCTTGTGGAAGCTCATTTAGCCATAATGAAGCAAAATCGCCTGAATCTACGCTCATTGGTGGGGCTATTCAAGAAAATAAGGATAGAGTAGCTTTGGCAAACCCTATTAGTTATGTGAGTAAAGGCACTCCCCCATTTCTGATTTTCCATGGCACAAAAGACCCACTCGTACCGCATTGTGAGAGCGAGAAACTTTACGAAAAAATGCAAAAAGAAGGCGTAAAAAGTGAATTGATTATTATAGAGGGCGGTGGACATGGCCCTGACGTAATGATTGATAAATATTATGCTCAGATGATAACTTTCTTTAAATCGAAAATAAAAAAGTAATTGTCAACTAACTTTGGCAGATTTCAAAACTCTGCCAAAGTTAAATTCCTCTAAATATGAAAAAACTACTCTTTCTCTATTTACTTTCAGTTTCAACTTTTGCCCAAACTATTCTTCAAACGGCAAATGGAAAAATTGAAGGCTATGCCAAAGAAAACTTACGAATCTTTAAAGGAATTCCATTCGCAGCTCCACCAGTTGGCGAGTTGCGTTGGAAAGCTCCACAACCCGTACAAAATTGGACTGGCACCAAGAAATGTACTGATTTCTCAGCAAGTCCGATTCAAAACAAACCTGCTCCATTCTACTGCTGGTCAGAGGAATTTATTGCCAAACCAGAGCCATTAAATGAAGATTGTTTATACTTAAATGTTTGGACAACAGCCAAATCGGCTAAAGAAAAACAACCTGTAATGGTTTGGATTTATGGTGGCGGATTAAGCAGTGGTTCTGCAAATTGTGATATTTACGATGGAGAAGAAATGGCAAAAAAAGGAGTTATCTTCGTCAGTATTAACTATCGAGTGGGTGTAATGGGCTTTATGGCACATCCCGAATTGAGCAAAGAATCAAGCTACAATGCCTCTGGAAACTATGGATTCCTTGACCAAATTGCTGCTTTAAAATGGGTACAAAAAAATATTGCTGCTTTTGGTGGAGACCCTTCAAATGTGACCATCTTAGGGCAATCGGCAGGTGCATTTAGTGTAAATGCCATGATTGCCTCGCCTTTGGCAAAAGGGCTGTTTCACAAGGCTATTCCTCAAAGTGGCGGACTTTTATCAAGAATGTTGAGTCAAGATTTAGCTACTGCTGAGAAACAAGGCACAAAATTCATGGAATTGGCTAAAGCGTCCTCAATCGCAGATTTGCGTAAACTTTCAGCTGATGAAATCCAAAAATTAAGCAATAATCAAGCTACGGGTAGATTTGGCGTAACGATGGATGGCTATGTTTTACCCACCAATATCATGGAATATTTCCAAAATGGGAAACATAATCAAGTGCCAATCATTACAGGCTGGGTAACTGGCGATGGTGGCTTAATGGGAGCACCCAAAACTAATGTAGAAGATTATAAAAAAGAAGCTCAAAACAAATATGGGGCTAAAGCAGATGAGTTCCTGAGCATCTTCCCTGCCTCGACAGATGAAGAAGCCAAAGAAGCAAAATTGAAGCAGGGCTTAATGGGTTTTGCAGGAATGCCTTCGCATTTATTGGCGATTTATACCAATAAACCAAGTTATGTATATCAATTCAGTCACGTTCCACCTGATAAACCGAACTTCCCGAATTACGGAGCTTTTCACACATCAGAAGTGCCTTACGCTTTGCATACGCTACATACTTGGAAACGCCCTTGGCAACAATTAGATAAAGATTTAGAAAATACGATGTCGAGTTATTGGGTAAACTTTGCCAAAACTGGCAACCCGAACGGAGTTGGTTTACCTGAATGGAAAACTTACGATAAAAAAGCAGGAAATATTCTTGAATTTGGTGATAAAACTGCCACAAAAGCGGGATTATTCAAGAAAGAATTTGATATCGCTCGTGATGTTGGGTCACAATTGGCTAAACGAGGTTTGCATCTGGTGGGCTTAGACTTTATTGGTGGTTATCTGACTGAAATTAATGTCACAAGCCCAACGTGTTTTGTGGAAATCACAAATCAAACTGGGCATGATGTTGCAAGTCAGTGGCTAAAAAGTATAGAGAAACAATTTAATTAATATGGCTGGAATACTAATCATTGCTCATGCTCCACTAGCTTCAGCTCTTAAAGAGTTTGCT